>CAMNJU010000054.1 GCA_946541595.1 uncultured Planctomycetales bacterium | reverse complement strand
ATTGACGGCTCGCGGCTTTGCCGCTTCGCCGTTATTTCTTGTTCTTCATTTTGCTGCCGATTCTGACAAGAAACAAAAAAAGCGCGCTCTTTCGAACGCGCTTATGGAGCCGACCGGGATCGAACCGGCGACCTCCGGCTTGCAAAGCCGGCGCTCTCCCAATTGAGCTACGGCCCCTTATCGCGCGTATTATGCGCGCGAATCGGGGGCTATTCTACCATGAGGCAGACAGGCGTCAAGGGGCGCGCCGGGTTTATTCCTCCGGTATTTGCGCGCCGGCGCCTCCGATAAAGTTTGGACTCACGTCGATATTGGCGCCGTTCCAGTTCCGCTTGAGCCCGACGTCTTTCAGCGTCTTGCCCGAAAGGAGTTCGAGCCACTGGCGGAGCGCGGTCGTGTTCGTATAGAAGACTTCGCTGTACGTCTTTTGCTGTCCGCGCACGCCGAGCGCTTCAAGATTCGGTTTCGTCGTTCGCGCAAGATTGCCCGAATAGACGTTGAGGTCGTCCCCGCGATAGCTGAACAGTTCGCAGTTGACGGCGACGTTCTCCAGAATGTAGTTGCGGTCGATGTGTTTGGTCAGTTCGTCGAAGAAGGGATACGCGGCGAGATAGCGCGCGGAACCGACGTGTTCCGGGAATCTGTCTTTAATGAATTCCAGATATCGGTCGTTGCGCCAAGGCGAGAAACTGAACGCGTGCTTGCAGTCGACAAAGAGATTGCCGCGCGCCAGATTGTCTTTTCCGCCGTGAATCTGAATTCCGCCGAAGAACCCTCCGGAGGAGCGGTAGAAGACGTTGTCGAGCATAATGACGCCGGAAATCGAGTCGTCGAGCCGAATACCCGCCTGACCGCAGAGCGCGAACGAGGATCCGATGTGACGCCACAGGTTCTTCTCAATAACGATTCCGCGATAGGTCGGGTCGCAGTAGATATCTATGCCCGACTGATCGCTGTATTCGTAGACGCACGAATGGATTTCGTTGCGCGCGACGTACATGTCGTTTCCGTCGGTCCGCATGGCGTGGTGCGGACTGTCGCAAATGAGGTTGTTCGTAATAGCAATACCGCATCCGTCGGCGTGAACGGCGGGCGCGTAGACGCGGTCGATTCGGCTGAAGTCGCTGATGAAATTATTGTGAACGATATGCCGCGCGGGCGTGAGCGTATCGCGGTCTCCTGCGGAGATCCGGAAGCATCCGCCGCCGAATTCCCGGTATCGGGAATCCAAGGAACCGCAGAACGAGCCTTTGGAGATAATAATCGCGTTTCCTCCGAACTGTTCCGCCGTGCATCCGACGGCGTAGCAGCGTTCGCAGTCTTTAAAGAGTCCGAGCGATTCTCGGCCGAGCTTAAAGTTCAGGTCGCGCAGTATGACGTTGGAGCAGTTTTCCAGCTCGAAGAACCGTTCGGAAAATTCGTCGAATTCGACGTCCGCGGCGTTGAGCTTCTGCGCGGTCGCCATTTCTTCCGGAGGATAGAAATAGACGAGTCCGGCGACGTTGTCGACGTAGTATTCGCCAGGCGCGTCGAGCTCTTCGAGAACGTTCGTAAAGTAATAGGTGAATTTTCCGGAACCGCCTTTGTAATCGAAAGTAACTTCTTTCTTTTCGCGGTCGATCTTAACGACCTTGCGGAGATTGGCGGCCCATTCCCATTCGTACAGGCCGAACGCCCAGATTCCGTCGAGATTCTGCCAGCGGTCGGGCCGGTCGTAGTCGTATTTAAAGGTCGAGGTCTGTTCGTCTTCCGTTTCGACCTTTTCGCCGAATTTCAGGGGTTCCTCTCCGATATTGGGCCATCGCGCGAGGGTCTGCGATTCGCCGCGGAAGTATAGGGACGGAATCGGCTTGGCTTTGTCGCCGAGTCCGTAGCCGCGATTGGCGAGCGACCCGAAATCGAGGACGCCGAGCGCCGAGAGATCCGCGACGAAAATATGTTCGCGCGCGGCTTCGGGGAACCGTTCCAGATTTTTGGCGACCGTGTCGGACGTCTTTGCCGCGTCGGCGGCGGATACGAAATTATTGACCTTAACGCCGCCCGTGAGCGTAACTTTCGCGTTTTTGGCGGGCCGAACGAGCACGTTCTGCACGCCGGCGAGTTTCGCGGTTTCGCGCACGCGGTAGACGCCGCTTGCGAGTTCGACGATCGTCAGAGCGCGCTTGCCCTGAGTCGGCTTAGCGGCTTCCTGGCACGCGCGGGCGAGGGACGCGAACGGGGCAAAGCGCTCGCCCGTCCCCTCGGCGTCGTTTCCTTGCGGACTGACGTAGATAATCCTCCGTTCGACGGCGACGTCAACCTGTTTTGCGACTCTGTCGTAGGTCGCGAGCGCTTCTTTTTCGACGAGCCGCGTCCGTTCGGCGGACTGTTCCAATTTGAGAATCTTTTCGAATTCAGAGGCGACGCGCGGATTGGCCGCGGCGAGTTCCTTGAGCGTTTCTTCGGCGCGTTTCGAGTTGACCTTCGAGCGGCGCTTGACCTTTTGCAGCTCGAAGTACGCGTCCGCGTAGCGCGAGATCTGTTCCGCGGTCGGTTCCTTTTCGACGGAATCTTTTTCGCTTTTCACGGCGGCGATCAGGGCGTCGGCCTCCTCAAAGACGAGCGGCTCGACTTCCGGGATCTTATCGGCGGCGAGGAGCTGCGCGCGCTTGGAGCGCTTGACGACGCGTTCGATTTCCGCGGGCAGTTCGAGCTTAACGGACGTCTCCGCGTCGATATTATCGAGCGTCGCCGTCTTGGGATCGAGCTCGGCGAGCTTGTCCATAGCGGCGGCCTGAACGATCTCTTCTGCGGTGCGCTCGACGCTGCGCGCGGCGACTTCGTTCGCGGAGAGCGCGCGCGTCCAGTAGTCGACGCGGTCGACGAACATGCGGTTTGAGCCGATTCCGGAATTCGCGTATCCGACGACCAGCGGCTTGCCTTCGGCGTCAATTTTGCACGCGTGCGGGGCCTCGGCGACGGGGAACCCGTCTACGTAGAGGAGGAGTTTGCCCGCCTGACCGTCGCACACGGCGACGACGTCGCGCATAACGCCGTACATGACGGGCTTTGACGTCGCGCAGTATTCCGCGTTTCCTTCCTTTCCGACGTTGAAGGTAAATCTGCGTTCTTTCCAATCGTAGTAGACGCGGAACCCGTCGTTCCAGCCGTTTCCGACGGCGAAGATCATACCGTTAACGGCGTCGTTATTGCCCCTTTTGCCGCCCGGTTCGATGAGTTTGACGCGCATGCCGACGGTAAACGAGCCGCTTGCGACGTCGGGCGTTTCGCCGACCTCGGCGTCGTCGCAGAGTTCGCGGCCCACGTTGACGGAGAAGTCCTGCGCGTGCAGCGTCTGCGCGGAAAATAGACCCGAAAACAGCGCGACGGACGCGCTTAGAGCGAGCGCAACGAGATGTTTCATATGTGGAATCCTCAGGAAATACGGTTGGTTTCGAGACGGCGGTTATCGCCGGTCGCTATTATACCATAAAGAGAAAGACAACGCAATATTTTCTTAAATCCCCCTTGCGATTATGGGAGCGCGTATTATAATGGCGAAAATTATTGTGGTTTAGCGGCGTTTCGAGCGCCAAGGCGTCACTTTAATAAGGAAAAGAAAACCAAACAAAGACACCTGCGGATTCGACCGGTTTCAATCGGCTAGTCGAGTCCCAACCCCAAAAAGGGATCACGCAATCATGACCATCATGAACAAAGACGAAAAACAGGCTATCATCGCGGATTATCGCCGCAGCGATTCGGATACGGGCTCTCCCGAAGTTCAGGTCGCGATCCTCACGAAGAAGATCAACGCGCTGACCGAACACATGAAGAAGAACAAGAAGGACTTTGCGACGCGTCGCGGCCTTCTTCACATGGTTAGCTCCCGCCGCCGTCTTCTCGACTACCTCAAGCGCAAGGACGCCAGCCGCTATCTCGAACTGATCAAACGATTGGGAATCCGCAAGTGATTGCGCAGTCCGCGTCGCGCCGCCCGCCGAAAGGCCGAGCGTCGCGACGTTTCTTTTTTTTACAGCGTTCGGCTTCTTTTGCCCCTCCGTTCCGTCTGGAACGTTTGAACCTTACATATCCGAACGAATTTGCGCGTTCCGTCAGACATGGAGTTTCGCATAATCCGCGCTTTCGCGCGTGAAATTCCGTACGGAACCGCCCATGATTAAAGCGCCTGAGAGCGGAATAGACGCCGCGCCGCGCCCCCCTTATTGTGATAGAACCCCCCGGACGAAGCAGGTTCCGGAGGGACGGTGAAAAGATTGAAAAAAGGTTGTTACATTGAAAACTAGAGTAGAAAAACAAATCGGCTCCGGCCTACTGTGGATTGAAACTGGCGAATGGGCGAAGCAGGCCCATGGGAGCTGCGTCATTGGTTATAACGACAACGTCGTTCTTTGCGCGAGTACGACCGCGCCCAGCAAACCGGGTCAAGACTTCTTCCCGCTGACGTGCGACTATCGCGAACGCGTCGCGGCGTCGGGTAAATTTCCGGGCGGATTCCAGAAGCGTGAAGGCCGCCCCGGGCTTAAAGAAATTCTTACCTCGCGTTTGATCGACCGTCCGATCCGTCCCCTTTTCCCCAAGGGCTTCTATAACGACGTTCAGGTCTTTGCCAACGTTTTGGCTTGCGACCGTCTCGTCGATCCCGACGTCGTGGCCATGAACGGCTGCGCGACGTGCCTCATGCTCGGGCCAACCCCTTTCCAAGGTCCTCTCGGCGCGGTTCGGCTCGGTTACGTCGACGGCGAATTCGTTCCGTTCCCGACGGTCGAACAGCTTGAAAGAAGCGATCTTGACCTTGTCGTTTCGGGCAATTTGGACTCCGTCCTCATGATCGAAGGCTTCGCGCGTGAATTCCCGGAAATGCAGATGTTCGAAGCGATTATGACGGCGCACAAGTACGTCCGCGAAATCTGCGAACTCCAGCAGGAGATCGTCGATCTCGTCAAGCCGGAAAAAATGACGTTCGAGCCGCTCAATACGCAGCCGATGTACGACGCGCTCATGGCGAAGTATTACGACGAATTCCGCGCCGCGAAGAAGACGGCCGGGAAGGTGGCGCGCGCCGAAGCTTGCGACGCCGTTAAAGAGAAGGCGAAGGCTGAGCTTATCGTCGCCGACGAGGAAGGCGCGACGGAACCGAATCTGTTCGGCGCCGACTACTTTGAAGTCGCGTTCAACGATTTCGTCGAGCGCGTCGTTCGCGATATTATTCTTTCGCAAGAGCGTCTCGACGGCCGCGGCGTTAAGGAAGTCCGCCCGATCGAATGCGCGATTAACGTACTGCCGCGCGTCCACGGCTCCGCTGTTTTCCAGCGCGGCGAAACCCAGGCGCTCATTACGGTTACGCTCGGTACGAGCAAAGACGAGCAGCGCGTCGAAGGTCTGTTCGACGAATACACGAAGCGCTTCATGCTCGACTACAACTTCCCGCCTTACTCCGTCGGCGAATGCAAGCCGTACCGCGGCGTCGGCCGCCGCGAATACGGGCACGGCAATCTTGCCGAACGCAGCGTTAAAGCGGTACTCCCGACCCCGGAAGATTTCCCCTATACGATCCGCGTCATCTCCGATATTCTCGAATCGAACGGCTCGAGCTCAATGGCGACGGTCTGCGGCGCGACGCTCGGCCTCATGTCGGCCGGCGTTCCGATTACGAACCCGGTAGCCGGTATTTCGATCGGTCTTGTTAAAGAAGAAGACGGCCGCTGGATTACGATTACCGACATTATGGGCGACGAAGACCACTACGGCGATATGGACTTCAAAGTCGCCGGCACGCAGAACGGCGTCACGGGCATTCAGCTCGACCTCAAGATCGACGGTATTTCGAAAGAGATCATCGCGCAGACGCTCAAGCAGGCTCGGGAAGCGCGCATCGGCATTTTGCGCAAGATGCTCACGGCCGCGCCGCGTCCCGCGGAAGAGCTTTCGCCCTACGCGCCCCGCATGCTCCGCACAAAGATCGACCCCGACAAGATCGGAACGCTCATCGGCCCCGGCGGCAAGACGATCCGCGGCATTCAGGATTCGACCGGCGCGAGCGTGGAAGTCGCCGAAGACGGCGTCGTTTCCGTGTCCTCCATTGATCTTGCGAGCGCGGAAGCCGCGATGAAGCAGGTCGAAGCGCTGACCGCGAATATCGAAGTCGGCCGCACGTACAGCGGCGTCGTTACGAGCATTCAGAACTTCGGCGCCTTCGTTGAAATTCTTCCCGGCCGCGACGGCCTCGTTCACATCAGCGAACTGTCCGACGGCTATATCGACGACATCTCGTCCTTCTGCAAAGTCGGCGATCCGATGGACGTCAAAGTCATTTCGATCGACGACCAGAACCGCGTTAAGCTCAGCCGCCGCGCCGTCCTCAAAGACCGCGGCGAGAGCGACCGTCCGGAAGGCGAACCGGACCAGGACGCCTTTGAAGGCCGCCCGGAACGCGCCCCGCGCGACGACCGCCGCGAACGCCCGGACCGCCGCGAACGTCCCGACCGCCGTCCGGAACGTCAGGAACGTCAGGACCGCCGCCCGGAACGCCGCGAACGCTTTGAACGTCAGGAGCGCTTCGACCGTCCGGAACGCTTTGACCGCCCGGACCGCTCGGATAGATACGACCGGCCCGACCGCGAACGGTACGAATGATAGATTAACGTCAGACCTTTGTTAGACGTTAGCCGTTTTACAGAAACGACTTTCGGCGTAAAGTCGAAAGTCGTTTTCTTTTTTCATTCGTTTCGTTCACTGTAGAAAGGACTTTGAATGGATTTGATATTTTTAGGCGTCGGTAACGCGCACGTTACCGAGCTCTATAACACATGTTTTGCTCTCCGCGAGAACAGCCGTATTTTTCTAGTCGACACGGGGGGCGGTTCCGGAATTCTTCATCAGCTTAAATATTCCGGTCTCAATTGGCGTGAAATTCACGATATCTTTATTACTCACAAGCATGTCGATCATCTTTTAGGCGCGATTTGGCTAATTCGCGAGTTCTATACGGGCATAACGGAAGGCGAGTACGAAGGGGACGTCACGTTCTACGGTCACGACGAAGTCATTACGCTGCTTCGCGATATCGCCTTTCAGCTGCTTCCTCGCAAAGAAACGCGCATGTTCGACGACCGAATTCGGTTTAAGGTCGTCACGGACGGTCAGACGCGGACTATTATCGGGAAAGAGACGACCTTTTTCGACATTGTTTCGATCAAAGCCAAGCAGTTTGGCTTCTCGCTGGATCTTGGCGGCGGCGAACGTTTGGTCTGCTGCGGCGACGAGCCGTGCCGCGCGGAAGCGCAGCGGTACGCCGAAAACAGCGCGTGGATGCTGCACGAGGCGTTCTGTCTCTATTCGCAAGTCGAGCATTTCAAGCCGTACGAACGGCATCATTCGACCGTCAAAGACGCGTGCGAACTTGCCGAAAGAATTGGCGTGCGCAATCTGATTCTCTATCATACGGAAGACGAGACGGTCCGCGATCGTAAGCGGCTCTATATGGAAGAGGGACAAAAGTATTTCTCCGGAAAGCTTTATGTTCCCGACGATTTAGAGCGAATTGAACTGTAACGCGCCAAGGGGCCGCGCATGGGGAAACGCGTCGGTCTAAAGTGTTGCTGCGTATAAAGTCAAGCATATATGACGAAGTGATTTTTTCACAAAAAAATCACTTTTTTTTGTGAAAATAAAGTTAGCCTCTTTTAATTCTTTTCAACTTGCGTTAAAATAAACGGGTCATTAGTGAAAGAGGGTTACGCGCGAATTCCGCGCCGCCCTTCGCGATATATCAACTTTCAAGAGGTTTTTGAGATGAATAAACGAGTTATTGGCTGCATGCTCGCGTGCGCCGCGCTCATGTTCGCCGTCTCCGTTTCGACCGCGAACGCCGACGAGCCGAAAGCGAAGAACGTCATTCTGTTCATCGCCGACGGCAACGGCTACAACAGCGATATCATGGGGTCCTACTGGCGCACCGGCGAGGAATTCGGCCTGGACTATCAGAAGTTCCCCGTTAAGGGCGCTTCCGCGACGTTCGACGTCCACAAGCATAGCGACGGCCGCGCCGAATGGAAAGAAGACGAAGACGGCTATTCCGAGAAGGAATTCTGGAAGGGTCCCGACGGGCCGAACGCGCGTCCTCACACGAACTGCCAGACGACCGACTCCGCCGCGTCCGCGACCGCGCTCAATACCGGCAAGAAAACGCTTGGCGGCCGCCTCAATATCTCGATGACCGGCGAACGGCTTGAGAATTTCGCGGAGAAGAATTTCAAAGCGGGCCGTTCGGTCGGAATTGTCACGACGGCGCAGATTTCTCACGCGACGCCCGCGGGCGCGAGCGCGCACAATATGAACCGCGGCAACTACGAAGAGATCTCCAAAGAACAGATTAACGATCTTCCGATTTCCGTCCTCATGGGCGCCGGGCATCCGGTTTACAACAACGGCAAAAAGATCGATAAAAACGCGGACGAGCTGAATTATCAATTTGTCGGCGGCCGCGAAGTTTGGGAGAAGGTCAGCGCGAACGACGGATATAAAGGCTGGACGTTCATTGACGACCGACCCGATTTCGCTTCTCTTGCCGCGATGACGCCCGATAAGAAAGAAGACGTTCCGAAGAAGGTTCTCGGCGTCGTTCGAACTAACGGCGACGTGCCCCCGATCGACGGCGACGCGGACGATCCCGAATCGATGATCAAGCGCTTTACGAAAGAGACCGTCGACGCGATTCCGTCCCTGACCGAAATGACGCTCGGCGCGCTTAACGTCTTGGCGCAGAATGAGAACGGCTTCTATCTTATGGTCGAGGGCGGCAATATCGACCATGCGAATCACGCCAATAACGCGGCGAATTCGGTTCTCGAACACGCCGGTTTCTCGAAAGCGATCGACGCCGCGTGCGACTGGATCGAAAAGTACTCTTCGTGGGACGAGACGATCGTAATTGTAACCGCGGACCACGAGACGGGCCAAATCTGGGGCGCCGGAACCTTTGACGACGACAACGACGACGGGAAATGGAAGGCGAAGGACGACACGTTCAACGAATTCATGCCGGTCCCGGCGAGCGCCAAAGGTAAAGTTCCCGACGTTCAGTACATGAGCGGCGGTCACACGAACGCGCTCGTTCCGGTCTTCATTAAAGGCGCGGGCGCCGATTCCTACTACAAGTTTATCCGCGGCGAAGACAAGACGGCGGGTAAATTCTGGAAGTTCGACGGAAAATATATCTACAACAGCGACATTTACAACATCATGTCGGCGGCCTCCGGGATCAAATGATCCGTTAAGGTCGCGCGTCGATTGTTTCCGTATGGGCGGCGTCTTCCAGTCGAGGACGCCGTCCTTTTTTGTCTGCTCTGTTTTTTATTGGAAATTGCTATTTCCGCCGTCAGTTCCTTGATTTTCCGATTCGCTTTAGGTAGAATGAGGGCGAGGGCGCCGATTCTTCCTGACGAGACGGAAACGGCCCGTTTCATTTTTTCGAACGCGAGGAAACATATGAATAAAAAATCATTACGCACACGTATCTTAGGTATGTTCGGCGCACCCGGCGCCGATCGGCGTGAATCGGCGCGGTCCCCAAAATCGCGTAAACTCGGCATGGAAGCGCTCGAGGCGCGCCAGCTCCTAAGCGCCACTCCGCTCGATCCGTCCGTCGACGGTTTGCCCCTGCAGACCGGATGCGCCGGGCTCTGCGCGATCCCGGTTTACGAGGGCGTGGAACAGGGCGCGGTCGTTGAAGAAGCGACGTCCCTCACGAACGTCATGGACGAACTCCTTACGGAAGCGGGCCAGAATCCTGACAGTCTTTCGCAGGACTTCATTTTCAATCTTAGCAGCAATCCGAGCTCGACGTATACGATCTACCTCGACTTTACGGGCAATACGGCGACGGGCACTTATTGGAACAACGGCGAGGACGTCGTTACTCCGGTCTTCAGCTGGGACGATTCGACTGCGTTTTCCAATGCGGAGCTCCGCGATATTTACGAAATCTGGCTGCGCGTAAGCGAAGACTACATGCCGTTTAACGTGAACGTAACGACGAAAGAGCCGACGGCGGCCCAGCTTGCCAAGAGCAGCGCCGGCGACAATGAATACGGCGTTCGCGTCTGCGTCGGCGGTTCATGTTACGACTGGTACAACAGCAGCTGCGGCGGGGTCGCTTACGTCGGTTCGTTCACATGGAACAGCGACACGCCCGCGTTCGTCTTTCCGAAGCAGCTCCATTCTGCGAAGAACGTCGCGGAGGCGGCGTCGCACGAAGTCGGCCACACGCTCGGCCTCTCGCACGACGGCACGTCGACACAAGGGTATTACGGGGGCGCGGACGGCTGGGCCCCGATTATGGGCGTCGGGTACAGTCAGCCGCTCACGCAATGGTCGAAGGGCGAATACGTCGACGCGAACAATCACGAGGACGATCTTGAAAAGATTACGTCGAACGGATTTGACTACCGCGTCGACGATTACGGCGACACGATCGCGAAGGCTCGCGCGCTGACCTTTACCGCGACGGGAACGCTCGCGTCCGGTATTATCGAGCGCAACGACGACGTCGACTTCTTCTCGTTCGATCTCTCGGGCGAGCAATCTGTTATTACGGTCGGCGGTTATACTGCGGTAACGAATCTCGACGTACTCGTTTCTCTTTACGACTCGTCGAAGAATCTTATCGCGACCTACGACCCGACGAACACGCTTTACGTCTCGATCGACGTCTCTGAATTCGCGGCGGGAACTTATTATATGTCGGTCGAGGGGACCGGAATGACCGTCGACGGCAAAATGATCTATTCCGATTACGCGAGCTTGGGCGCCTATACGATTAAGACGGAGCTTTCGTCCGAGTCGAACGACCCGTATGAACCGAACGACACGCAGATCGGCGCCTATCGGCTCGGCGTTATCTCGGAAACGACGACGCTTGCGGCTCAGGTCGATCCGAGAAACGACTTCGACTACTTCAATTTCAAGCTGGCGCCCGGATATTCCGGCGTAAAAGTAACGATCGACTACGCTTACGCATCCGGATCGTCCGTCTTGAAGACGGCGTTCTACAACGGCTCGGAATGGGAGGACTCGTTTGCCGACGGTTCAAAGACGTACTACGCGCTCACGGGCGACGATTCGCTCTATCTGTGCGTTAACGCGTCAAGCTGGAAGAGCGCTATTCCTTACCGCCTGACGATTACTCCGCTCGAAAATCCGGAACTTACCGCGATTTCTCTTTCGACCTCAAGTCCTAAGGTCGGGCTTCCGATCTCGGCCGTTCTTCCGTACGACGGCCTGACCGCGACCTATCAGTGGTACCGCGGCTCCAGCGCGGAGAATATGACCGCGATTCCCGGCGCGACCGATAAGACCTACGTGCCCACAAACGACGACCTTAATCTGCGTCTGAAGGTCGTCGCGACAGGTTACGGAAACTGCTACGGAACCGCAGAAGCGATCTCCGGCAAGGTCGCCGCGCAGACCGTTTGGACCGTCGCTTCGGCGAGCGACGCGGCGAGCGCCAATCCTCTTACGCTGCGTCAGGCGCTCGCGAGCGCCGCCGACGGCGACCGGATCGTCTTCGCGCCGCACCTCAACGGCCAGACGATTTCCGTCGGTTCAACTCTCGCGACGTCCAAGTCGCTCACGATCGACGCGTCGGCGCTCTCCGACGGCATAACGCTTGACGGCGGCGGTTCCGGGCGCATTTTATCGTCGGCCTCGTCGTACCTTTCGGTTATTGGCGTAAAATTCGCTAACGGCGCGACCTCCAATGAAGACGGCGCCGCGCTCTACGCGAATACGGATATTCTTGAACTGACCAATTGCGTCTTTACGGGCAATTCGGCGACGGCGACCGGCTCGACCGCGCTCTACGGCGGCGCTTTGCGCGTCGTTTCCGGTAAAGCGACCGTTACCGGCTGCACGTTCTCCAGCAATACGTTAACGAGCGCCGGCGCGACGGGCAGCGGCGGCGGCGCGATCGCGTCCGATCTGGGTACGACTCTGGCGATTGTCAATTCTTCGCTCTACGGCAACACGTCGAACAAGTCGGGCGGCGCGATTAACGCGTCCGGCTTCCTTTCCGTTTGGGGTTCCGCAATTACGGGCAACACGGCGCAGGGAGTAGGCGGCGGCGCGATTTTGGCAGTCAACGCGGAACTTGTCGACACGCTGCTCGCGGATAATACGGCAGGTTCGTACGGCGGCGGTATTTACGCGATTAACAGTCTTAAATCGTGGAACTGCACGGTCGTCAATAACAGCGTAACGTACTTTGGCGGCGGAATCTACGTCGAAGACGGTTCCGGCGAGGTCTATAACGGAATCGTCCTGCTCAACTCGTCCAACCGCGCTTCCGGCGCCGATCTGGAGAAGGGGACGGGCTCGACGCTCTATTCGGTCAACACCCTCACGAGCTATACGAAGTGGACGCAGGCGACCGGCAATAAGACGTACTCTCCGACGAAGCCGCTCTTTACCGACGCCGAGAACGGCGACTACTCCCTGCCCGCCAACTCGCAGGCGGTCGACGTCGGCGACAACGCGTACGTCGTGTCGAACCGCGATATTACCGGCAATACGCGCGTCTATAACAGCGTGGTCGACTTGGGCGCTTACGAATACATGCTCGCCCCGAAGCCGAATCTCCTCTTTACCGCGCCGCTCGGATGGGACGCCGGCGTTATAATGACGGACGGCCCCTCCGCGACCTCCAACGCCGGAACGTATAAGATCGGTCAGGATTATTACGTTCGCTTCAATCTGACGAACGCGTCGAGCGTGCCGATTACCAACTCTTTCGTCGCGCGCGTCTTTGTCGACGGCGACGTCGTTAAGATGTATTCGATTCCGGGTCTGGACGCCGACGCGTCTCTCGACTACACGCTGAATCTCGGATCGTTCGCCGCCGGCGCGCACACGCTGCGCGTTACCGTCGACTCCGGCAATTCCGTCGACGAATCGAACGAAAACGACAACGTCTACGAATTCGCGTTTAAAGCGGTCGACGACGACGAGTACGAGCAGAACGACGCCGTCGAACAGGCGACCGATCTGGGAACGCTCCTCGTTCAGACGTACGTCGAAGCGAAAGCTGGCGCGAATCAGAACGAAGACTGGTTCCGATTCTCCACGACGACGACCGGCGCGTCCGACAGCTTTGTCCGCCTTACCTACAACCCGGCGGGCGGAGTCAATCTGGGCTTCTATCTCTACGACTCCGCCGGTAATTTAATTACCGAATCCGGGACCGTCGAAGACGGCGTCGAAGAAATTTCGCTCACCTCGCTGAGCGCTTCGGCGTATTATCTGCGCGTCGTCAATACGTCGGACTCCGAAGCGTCCGTCCCGTATGTCGTTATGCTCCAGCCGCCGGCTCCTCCGAAGCCCGATATTACGCAGGCGACGCCTCCGGGCTGGGAATCCCCGATCGTCGTTTCGTTCGATCCCGACGCGACGCGGCAGGCTCCGTACTATTACGAGGATCAGACGTTCTACGCGAACTTCGCGTTTACCAACGCGTCTCCGTCCCCGACGACCGACACGTTCTATGTGGAAGCGTACCTCGACGACGTTCTGCTCAAGACGTACACGGTTAACGGGCTTTCGAACTACGCCGTCAGGACGTACAATCTCGAACTTGGCTCTCTTACGGTCGGCGCTCACATGGTCAAGATTATCGTCGATACGACCGACGCGGTCGAAGAGTCGAGCGAAACGAACAATACGTTTACGCAATCGTTTACCGTCTCCGGCGTCGACGACGAGTATGAGCCGAACGACACGATGGTCGCGGCGTACAATCTTGGCGCGCTCGTCGAGACGCAGACGCTCAGCCTCTGGTCGGGCTCGCTGCAGAACGAAGACTGGTTCCGCTTCTCGCTCCCGGAAGACGGCACGAACGCGGGCCGCATTATTCTTACGTACGACCATTCGGACTCCGCCGACGTCGACCTGTACCTTTACGACGCGGACGGAAATCAGGTCGCCTACTCGAATCGCGCGACCGGAACGGAACTCGTTTCCTTCGGCGGACTTGCCGCAGGCGTCTACTACGCCAGAACGTTCAACTGCCGCTCGGTTCCCTCTTCGGTTCCGTATGAAATGACGTTCTATCCGGCGACGGTCGCCAAGCCGAACCTGACGCAAACGGCGCTTTCGACGTGGACCGACTCGATTCTCGTGACGAACTCCTCGTCTTCGGCGTCCGACGCGGAAACCTTCTTCGACGGCGTGAACTACTACGTCCGGTTCGCGTTTACGAATAATTCCTCGTGCGCTATTGAGAATAACTTTACGGTCAAGTGCTACGTCGACGACGCGCTCGCGAAGACGTTCGAAGTCGAGCCGATGGCGATCGGCGCGAACAGATCGCTCTCGTTCAGTATGGGCGTTCTGTCGCAAGGCGTTCATACCGTTCGCGTTGAACTCGACACGGAAAATACGGTCGACGAGTCGAACGAGCTCGACAATCTGTACGCGAAGTCGATCGTCGTCGTGAGCGGAGAGGATCAGTTCGAGCCGAACAATACGATCGACGAGGCGTACGATTTCGGAACGATCGCCGGCTATTCGAGCTACGCGCTCAACGCGGGCGGCGGTCAGGACGAAGACTGGTATAAATTCACGACCGTTTCGCCCGGCGACGAGGGAGAGGGCGTAACCGTTACGTACGCGCATGTTCCGAGCCAGGCCGACGTCGACCTGTATCTGTACGACGCGTTTGGCGAACTGATTTCGTCCTCCAGACTCAGCTCCGGCGTCGAGACGGTCTCCCTTGCGGGTCTTCCTGTCGGAACCTATTACCTCAACGTGTACAACTACTTCGATAAGACGGCGACCGTTCCCTATACGCTCGAATTCAACGCGCCCGGCGTGAAGTCGGAAATTCCCGCGTTCGACGCCGTCGCGACGAGTCCGTTCGACGCGGTCGTCTCGATCGGCGCGATCGACAACGCGACCGGATACGCCGTCCAGTACGCGACCGATCAGGCGTTTAGCGACGCCGTTACCCTCGTCTATACGCAGGCGGGCGACTACGCCGTGTCGGGGCTCGCCCACGCGACGACGTACTACTTCCGTGCGAAAGCTTCGACCGCCGATCTGCCCGACTCCCCGTGGTCGCAGGTCGTCGCGGTTACGACCGATACCATGACTCAGCTCGACGCCCCGACGGTTTCCGCCGCCGCTAACGGCTCGTCCGAGATTGTCGTTACGGTTGGCGCCGTCGCCGGAGCCGAAGCGTATACGATCGAATATTCGACCGACGCCGCGTTTGCCGGCGCGGTCTCCGTCGAAGGGACGGCCGGCAAGAATACGATCTCCGGTCTGAACTTCGAGACGACTTATTACGTCCGCGTTAAGGCGACCGCGGTTTACTCGTTCGATTCCGAATGGGCCGTCGCGGACGCCACGACGACGAAAGGTCTCGCCGCTCCGGAACTCACGATCGTATCCGTCGATTCGACGGGCGTTAAGTTTTCCTATGCCGCGGTCGAGAACGCGTCGTTCTACCGCGTTCAGTATTCGAAGGATCCGAACTTCCGCACGCTCACGACGAAGACGTACTCGAACGCTTCGGCGAAGTCGCTCTCGGGGCTTGCCAACGAAACGACGTATTATCTCCGCGTTAAGGCGGTCGCGAACGGATTCTCCGATTCCGAATGGGCGACGGCGAGCTTTACCACGACGCTCGATCCGAACAAACTCGAGCAGCCAGACGTAACCGTCGTCGCGACGGGCGAAGATTACGTCAAGATCGAGTTCGACGCGGTTCCCGGCGCGAGCTTCTACCGAGTTCAGTATTCGCTCAACGCGTCCTTCTCGCCGCTCAAGACCAAAACGTACTCGAGCGCGGGCGTTAAGACGATCTCCGGACTCCTGCCCGACGATACCTACTACATTCGCGTTAAGTCGTACGCGAACGGCCGCGACGATTCGAACTGGACGGTCGTCGTCGCGAACACGGCTCCTTCGGACGCTCGGCTCGGCGCGCCCGCTCTGACCGTCGTTCCTTCCGGCGCGGACGCGGCCGTGTGCACGGTCGGCGCTGTCGATTCCGCCGACGCCTACACGCTCGAATACGCGACGAACGCGTCCTTTACGAACGCCAAGAGTCTGACCGTCGACTCCGGCAAGACGACGGTTTCCGGCCTGGCGTCGAATACGACGTACTACTTCCGCGCGAAGGCGACGGGCGAAGGGTACATTGCGTCCAAGTGGTCGGCGACCGCTTCCGCGACTACGGGCGCGCGCGTCCAGCTCGACGCGCCGACCTTCTCCGTCGAGCCGGGTTCGACGTCGGCGAAGGTTACGATCGACGCGTCCGACAAAGCGCGGTTCTATCGCGTTCAGTATTCGACCGACGAGAACTTTAAGACGCTGACGACGAAGACCTATTCGAGCGCGGGCGCGAAGACGGTCTCCGGCTTGATCCCCGGCCAGACGTACTATTTCCGCGTTAAGGCGACCGCGTCCGGGTACGCCGATTCTGCGTTCTCGTATTCCTATACGGCAATTGGCGAAACGGACGGCTTAGGGATTAAAACGCCGTCGATTTCCGCGATCGCGACGTCGAGCTCGTCCGTTCAGATTATGGTCGGCTCGGTTAAAGGCGCGGCTCAGTACAAGGTTCAATTCTCGACGAGCCGCGAATCGGGCGTCGTGCGTTCGCTCTTTGTCGAGCCCGGCAAGACGATCGTTACGGAAGTCCTTCCGAACACGACGTACTACTTCCGCGTTGAGGCGATCGACGCGGACGGCGTCGAGTCCGGCTGGTCTCCGTACGTTATGGCGACGACGTTTGCCGCGAACGTGAACGTCGCGGGCCTTCAGGTTCCGTCGATTTCCGCGATTGCGACGTCGAGCTCGACCGTTCAGGTCATGGTCGGTTCGGTCAAGGGCGCGGCGCAGTATAAGATTCAATATGCGACGGTGCGCGAATCGGGTATTGTTCGTTCGCTCTTTGTCGCGCCCGGCAAGACGGTCGTTTCCGACTTGGCGTCCAGCCATACGTACTACTTCCGCGTAGAAGCGCTCGACGCGACCGGTCGCGAATCCGGCTGGTCTCCGTACGTCGCCGCGACTACGTTCGCCGGCGCG
The DNA here is from genome assembly GCA_946541595.1 of uncultured Planctomycetales bacterium. Lineage (GTDB taxonomy): Bacteria > Planctomycetota > Planctomycetia > Pirellulales > Thermoguttaceae > RUG369. Next base: position 1,174 of record CAMNJU010000054.1, on the reverse strand, counting down.
CAGGCTCAGAGCGAGACGTTTGCCGGCGACGGTCTGGGCGACGACCTCGAAGACTGCCTCGACGTTCTCGCCGAATCGCTTCTTGACTGATCGCTGAACAGCGCGTCTAAACGACGATTGGCGCCGTCCGCTTTGCGCGGGCGGCGCTTTTTCTTTTGAACGCGGACGCTGTTTTGGAGTTTGGACCGAAAGTTGGGATTAAATCGGGCTTTTGGGCGCCGTCTATTGACATAGGTTCGTCTTTTGATATATTAGAGACGTCTAACAATGGAGGTTATGCGTATCCGTATGGCTTGTCCATTGATTCGAGACGTCAGGCGAAGCGCCTTCGCATAGAGAAGGGCGTTTTGCTTGTGATTTGTTGCCGATAACGTACGGCGAATTTGAACTGGAACGCGCGCCTCTCGCGCAAGCGTCGGGGAACGCGTGCAATTACAGGTTAAATTCGTTTATTTTTTGCACTGTTAATTAGATTAATCTAACTTTTAAACGTTTGATTGTCCAGTCGACAAACAGACGTTAATGGATGGGTTCATAAAAGTTAGACCGTTTTTATTTAGTTTGAGGGATTTTAAATGAAAAAAACGCTGTTTCCTTTCGGCAGTTCCTCTCGGAATTCCGGCCGCGCTATGCGCGCGACGTCGCTTCGCCTTGAAAATCTCGAAGACCGTCAGCTTTTGAGCGTAACCGACCTTGTCCCGCTCGCGGCGGCCGCGTCCGAATCGGCGGTCGAAACGGCGCCCGCGGCGGAAGACGTCGCAATCGATCTTTCGTCCGTCGTGGAGCAGACGGAAACCGCCTATAACGAACACGACCTCGCCGCAGTCGAATCGCTCGGCATGACCGCCGACGATTCCAACGTCGTCTGGAACGCGGAAGGGCGCGTGACGTCGATCGTCGCGTCCGCGCAGACGACCCTCGAAACCGCCAATTTGAGCGGCTGTACGGCGCTTGAATCCTTTACGTGCAAAGGTACGGTCCGCGCCCCGAACGCGCTCGCGTCGCTCGACGTTTCCGGCTGCGCCGCGCTCAAGACGCTCGACGTCGGATATTGCAATGTTACGAGCGTGAATCTTACCGACTGCTCCGCGCTGGAAACGTTTAATATTTATTACAACGCGAATCTCGCGAGCCTCGACCTGAGCGACTGCGCCGCCCTGAAGAGCCTTCAGGC
>CAMNJU010000053.1 GCA_946541595.1 uncultured Planctomycetales bacterium | reverse complement strand
CGAGACCGACGTTTTGCCGTTGGGCGCCTGCGCTTCGACGCGGTATTCCGATTCGGCGGTCCCTTGCGCGTCTAGAAAGTTCGTCGCGGCGATCGGTTCGTCGGAAACTTTTACGCCGTCGCGGTAGAGATAGAATTTCGTTTCGTACGGTTCCGTTCCCAAGAGCCGCCATGAGCAGAAGACGCCCTCAGGCTCCGCGACGCATACGAGTCCGCGGTCGAGGTATTCGACGCGCCGTTTCACGTCGGGCCGGTCGGCAATGAGCCGCCGCGTTTCCGCGACCGTTTCTTCGTTGACCGGAAGTACGGTTACGGCGTCGCTTCGCCCCGGGGCCTGCGCCTGAATTTTGGGCGCGGCCGCCGCAGACAGCGCGAGAAGGAGGAGCAGCACAAGACGCGTCGGCTTCATAGCGTTTCCCTTTGCGAAAGTGCGTTGAAAAGCGTGGAGTTCGCGCCGTGCAGACTTAGTCTTCTTTCGCGACGCGAACGACTTCTTCGACCGAGGTTACGCCAAGCCCGACTTTCTTCCAGCCGTTGTCGCGGAGCGTCGCCATGCCGTTGGCGCGCGCGACCTTTTTGACTTCGATCGAAGGCGCTTTTTCGCCCGCCAGACGCCGGATATCGTCGTTCGGAATAAGGAGTTCATAGAGCGCGACGCGGCCCGCGTAGCCCGTGTCGCGGCATTCGCGGCATCCGACGGGCCGATAAATCGTTCCGGTCTCCAGCAGCTCTTTGGGGAAGTCGTGCGGGAGATCTTCCGGCTTCGGTTTCCACGGCTGCTTGCAATGCTTGCATAGCCGCCGCGCAAGTCGCTGCGCCATAATTCCTTCGACGGTCGTCCCGACGAGGAACGGCTCGACGCCCATGTCGATCATACGCGTATACGCGCCGGCCGCGTCGTTCGTGTGAAGCGTACTGAAGACGAGGTGGCCCGTCATGGCCGCTTGAATCGCGTTTTCCGCCGTTTCAAAGTCGCGGATTTCCCCGACGAGCACGACGTCGGGGTCGTGTCGCAGAATAGCGCGCAAACTGGCGGCGAACGTGAGCCCGACTTTCGTGTGGACCTGAATCTGATTGATCCCGTCAAGTTGGTATTCGATAGGATCTTCGGTTGTAATAATTTTCGTTTCGTCCGATTTAATTTCGTTGAGCGCGCTGTACAGAGTCGTCGTTTTACCGGAACCGGTAGGTCCGGTTACGAGGATAATCCCGTGCGGCAGGGAGATGAGCTTCCCGAACTGACGGTATACGTCTTCGTCCATTCCGATACCGCGGAGCGTAAAATTCATGCGGTCCTTATCGAGAATACGCATGACGATTCCTTCCCCGTGGAGCATGGGAATAATGGAAACGCGCAGGTCGACCTCGCGATCTTGAACCTTGAGCTTGATACGTCCGTCCTGCGGAATGCGCTTTTCGGCGATATTCAGGCGGGACATAATCTTAATACGGCTTACGATCGCCGATTGGAACCGATTGATTTCGGGGGGCGTCGGCTGCGTTTGGAGAACGCCGTCGATGCGGTATCGTATACGCATGCCGGTTTCCTGGGCCTCGATGTGGACGTCGCTCGTGCCCGACTCGACCGCTTCGGTGAGAATGTCGTTGACGAGCTTAACGACGGAGGCTTCCTGCGCGTCTTGCGCGTCGCCCTGATCCCAGTCGACGTCTTCGAGAATCTCGACGTCGCTCTTCTGCTCGATGAGGCCGTCGATCGTTTCCGCGCCGACCCCGAGCCGCGATTTGATGAGTTTGGACAGTTCGTTCGGCAGCGCGACGACGGGCACGGTCGGCAAACCGGTCGCGACGGAGACTTCGTCGACGACGGAGAGATCGAACGGATTGCTCGTGGCGACGTATAGCGCGCCGTCGCTCTGGACGCCGAGCGGGAAGACGTTGCGCCGGTGGACGATCTTGGTCGGAAAGTCGACGAGCACGTCGTCGGGGAGCGTCGATTTCGTCAGATCAACCACAGGCAGCCCCAGTTTTTGCGCGATCGCCTTGAGCGCGATCTCTTCGGTTCTGGCGCCCAGCTGGTTGAGAATGGGCTGCTGAAGCCGCCCTTCCTCTTCATATGAGGTTCGCGCGATTCGCAACTGAACGGCGTTTAACTTTAACGGTTTTGCTTCCGGTTCAAAAAAAACGAGCATCGAGAGCTCCTTGCGCCAAGTCGATTTTTTAAACGTACGATTGGTACAACTGGGAAGGTGTGAAAAAAAATAGCGTGGAGTCTTGGAAAATTTTTGTAATAACTTGCGAGACGCCCCCCTACCTTGTATACTATTATACCAAGGGTCATAGTCGATTCAAGTCGTCGTCGCGACCGTACGCGCGTTTGTCGGTTCGTTCTTTTCGCCGTCCGACGCGCCGCCATAGCGCAGATTAGAAGAGGGACAAACAAAATGACACGGTTTGGCAAAGTTAAGAACATCGCGTTTGGCGTCGTTGCGGCGCTGGCGGCGACGATCGGTCTGAGTTCATTTGACGTATCCCCTTTCAGCGAGTTGGGCGACATGGGCGCGGCTAGCGCTCAAGAGAACGGCCGTAACGGCCGTAACGGCGGTCGAGGCGGCCGCGGTCAAGGTCAATGGAATAACGGCGGTCAGCGGTTCAACGGCGGCGGCCGGGGACAAGGTAACGGCGGCGACCGAGGTCAAGGGAACGCCGGCGGCGGCAACCGTCGCAACGGCAGGCCCGGAGCCGGGAACTGGACTCCCGATCAGATCGCGAGCGAGATGACAGCCGAGCGGTTTGAACGTTTGAAGAACGGGCCTGTTGCCGACCGCATTAAGTCGATGGTCGGCGAAGAACGCTGGGCGCGCTGGGAGAACGGCAATTTCTCCACTGCGGCGGACGACGCGGCGAAAGCGCAGGCGGCCGCAGAAGGCCGTCTGGAGGAAATCAGTCCCGACCTGACCGACGAAGAACGTCTGGAAGCGGAGGCGCGGCTGCGTTCCGGAACGGTTCCCGACTTTAACGAAGAAGGCGTTCCGCATTATTCTATTGAGACGGAAGCCGACTATTACCGCCAGGCGATGGCGCGCCGCGACGACGTTCTCGTCGACGCCGTCCCGATTGCGCTGCGTTACTACTCGCGCTATATTAAGAGCAAGTACGATAAGAACGGAGACGGAATTCTCCAGCGTTCCGAATGGGAAAACAACCTTGAAGGCGCGCAGGCGGTCGATCTCAACGGCGATTGGGATATTACCGATCAGGAGCTGCTCTATTATCTTGTCCGATTTGCGAAAGACCGTACAATTTTCAATCCTGTTCCTCGGCGCGAAAACGCGCAGCGTACGAATTTCCTGACCGCGCCCGACAACGGCGCCGAATTTGAGACGCTGATTCGTCCGGCGTCGGCCGCGCCGAAGCGTCTTTCAGGCGCTGAAGCGCGCGAAGCGCAGTTGAAGAACGACGGGAACGGCATGCTGGCCGATATGACCGACGAAGACGTGCGCGAACTGCTCCTTGAAGGTAATCCGGCGCTTGAGAGCGTCGAAGACGAAGAACTGCTCGACGCGTTTCTCACCGACGTCGACGAATCGACTAAGCGCGAGTTTACCGTATCGCCGGTCGTCGTGAAGGGCACGCCCGGTTGGTTTTTGGCGAATGATAAAGACGGAGACGGTCAGTTGACGATTCTAGAGTTTGCGCCAGGTCTCTCTCAGAAGAATCTTGCCTTGTTTGGTAAATACGACGTGGACGGAGACCAGATAATCACCGCTGAGGAAGCGCGGAAAGCGTCCGCCCAGTAAGTTGGCGCCGCGACGGTTGGATCGAGGATTGTTTTTCATGAGCAAAAGAAATTTGCGCGGCTCTCGCGCGATTATTACTGGCGCGTCGTCTGGAATCGGTTGGGAACTGGCGTTGGAATTCGCGCGCCGCGGCGCGTCCGTGTGCGTTATGGCGCGCCGGGAAGAACGGCTGGCGGAGCTTGTCGCCGAGCTTAACGCGATTCGCGAGGCGTCTTTTCCCGAAAGTCCGGAGCACTTCTACGTCGCGGGCGACGTCTGCTCAGCGGACGACCGCGACCGGACGCTTACGGAAACGGAATCGCGGTTTGGCGGCATAGACGTCCTTGTCAATAACGCGGGCGCGGGCGCGAGGCTCACGATCGAAGAGACCTCCGACGAACTTGCCTGCGAGATGTTCGATTTGAATTTTCTTTCTCCGTTTGAACTCACGAAAGGCGCGCTGCCCGCGCTGAAAGCGAGCGCGGAATCGGCGGAGAACCGGCGCGCCGGAATCCGTCCTTTTGTGGTTAACGTTTCGTCTATTGTCGGCGTTCGCGGAACGCCCTACTACGGCGTCTACGGCGCGTCGAAAGCCGCGCTTCTTACCTTGACGGACGCGTGGCGCGTCGAACTGTCCGGGACGGGCGTGGAGTTTCTCACGGTAACGCCCGGCACGACGTCGTCTGAATTTTTCGACAAGCTGCGTGAAGACCGCCGGCGTCCAAAGCTTCCCAAGCACAGGGCGGCGACGCCAAAGGAGGTCGCGCTGGCGATTGCGGACGCGGTTGAAAAGGGTAAGAGACGTCTCGTTCCGGCGTCGAAGAGCGCGTCGCTTCTCAGTTTGATCGCGCGGTTCTTCCCCGGTTTTACAGACGGCGTTATGGCGCGCTGCGTTGTGAGAGAATAGAGCCGCGCACAGGCGCGGAGGCGTAAAAAAAAGACGCCGCGTTCAGTTGACGCGGCGTCTTTTTTTGTCGTTTTTCCGCAGGTTTTCTTTCGGCGGAACGCTATTGTTTCGCTCGCATTTCCCACGCGGTCAGCCAGCGGGGGTCCTGGTCGCGTTTGAGCCCGAATTCCGTTTCCAGACGTCGCGCAAGGTCGGGCAGATGCGCCGCGCCGTAGAAGATCGCGAGCTTTGTCCGTCCTTTTTCCAGTTCTTTGCGCGCGGCGGCGATCGCTTTTTCGTTGCGGAGATGAATAATGACGTTTTCACGTTCCTCTTTGTCGCCGTCGCCGCTTCCCGTTTTGACCTCCTGTTCCGCGCTCTTGTAGAGTTCGATCGCGAAGAGCCGCTTGAGGGTAAGTTTCCGATCTTTCGCGAAGAGCAGGGCGACCGTCCAGCCTTCCGTTTGACCGAGCGCCTTGTTGTAGAACGAGTCAAAGAACGTGTCGACGACAAAATTCTCGACGTCTCCGTTCGAAATGAGTTTGCCGACGAAATCTTCCGCGTCGATATCGCCTCGGCGGAGATTGTCGGCCGCGTAGTCGACGCCGTCCATCTGATAGACCATGTCGAGCATGCGGCTCATCGCCACCTGCGAAAATGAGACGAAGTCGAGCGGGTCGATCCGTTCTTTTCCTTTTTCCTCTTTGGCTTTCTCTTTGGCGGCGCGTTCTTCTTCGACGAGCGCTTTGATATCGGTCCCCTTAGGCGCGACGAGCTCAAAGACGACGACGTCGTACTCCGCGAACGTCTTATTGAGCTGTTCGTAATACGCGGCGTCGGCAAGGTGGATCGCGCCGATGAGATCGACCGAGACGGGGTTCGTTTGGCCCTCGGAGGTTGTGAATTCGCCGTCGAACCGCACGATCGACGTCTGCAGTTCGACGGGCGCGTTGTTTTCATACTGGAGCCGGAACCATTGCGCTTCCTGTTTTTTTTCATTAGAATCGGCTGAGGCCGTTTCGTCGGACGCTGGGCCGCTCGCTTCGGTCGCTGTCGGTTCGTCAGCGGGATAAACGGCGTACGCGGCGTTTTCCGCGGTCGTCGCGGCCGCGAAGAGGAAGAGCGCCAAGAGCGCGACCGCGAACCGCGTCTTTTCGCGGGACGGGGCGGAGGACGCGTCGACGGCTGGATACAGAGACGTCATAGATTTCTCCTTAAACGGCTTAACCGTATGGGGTATTTCCTTTTGAAAATCGGCTCAAGCGGCGTGATTGCGACAGACGCGCGCGAGATCGTATAAAAGGGAGATATTTCAGGGATATTTAAGGGAACTAACAATATTTTTATTGTATCAAAATAAGAGCGATTTTGCAAGAACTGTTTCGATTTGAAACATTTTTTGCGAAAAATCGCAACACAACCGCGCCGTAACGATTCGGCGCTATTTTTCCTGATTCCAAACGCGCGGAGGTCTCAACTGGCAGACTGAACTTTTGCTAACTGAAAATTTTGTTAAAATCGTCAAAACGTAAATAAATTACCGAAAGATTTTCTTTTAGTGTAAAGATAAAATTTGCGCGACCTGTTTATTGGGACAGGACTCCAAAAAAAAGAGCCGTTTTTTCCAAGCGGAAATAGACTGGACCATGGAATCTGATTATATTAGATTGAATGTGGGGCGGTCTATTGCCGCAGCGCGCGTTTTGTGAGAGCAATCGCGCCGAAGATAGAACGCTCGCCTTGCCGGAACGCGCCATTTTGAGGAGCGAGCCGGTCAAATTAGACGGCGTTTTCGCGTCTTGCCGACATGTCCTGGACGCGAAAGCCACTGGAATCGTTGAACGTTCAAAGCGCGGTCGAACGACTTGACCGCGAGTCGTCGGCGACTCGAAAGCGGTCGGGAATTCGACTGCGACACGATTCGTTCGCAGACTTTGCGCCTAGACGAACCGAACGTCGGACACGGCGTAAAGTCGACGCGATTTGAACTGGACGACGCGTGTATCGCGCCGACGCGCGAGCTTAAATTTTAGGTTGGTTTTAGTTATCAGGTGACACATATGTCGTTATCGCGAAATAATAAAATTTGGAGCGTCGCTGAATCGCTGTTGGAACGTCTTGGCAATAAGAAGCGTTCCGCGAACCGTCGTGAGCAGAAACCGAAGAAACTTTTCGTAGACCAACTCGAAGAACGCCAGCTCCTCAGTTTGACCGTCGCGTCGACGGAAAACTTGCTCGTCAATCCGAGCTGGCAAGATATTCGCGGCGACATTGCCGTCGATTCCAACAAGGCGGGCGACGTGGTCGTCGCGTGGACGTCTGCGGATCGGCTGCTGAATCCAGATTATGACGCGAACGACCCTGAATCGTCGTACTATAAGACCGACGAAAACGGCTCTTACGTCGAAGACCTGAACGTTTACGCGCGATACCTGACCGACGAGGTCCAGATCGTTACGATTCCGCAGGAGAGCGTGCCGGGCACGCTGCTGGCCGACGACGGGCAGTCTTACGACGCCAGCTCCTACACGCCGGTTAACGCCAAGAGCGGCTGGTATGAAGTCACGACGACCGGCGACGACGGCTCCGAGCAAACGCTGTACGTAAAAGGAACGATTCAAAAAGGCACGAAAGCGCTCGTCGCCGCCGACGGAACGGTCTATCCGTTCGACTCGTACGTCGCGCTCACGACCGGCTGGTACGAGGTCTCTAAGACGAACGCCGACGGCGTAGAAGAAGCGACGGTCGTTCAGGGCTCTATCGTACAGGCAGGCTCTTTCGAACTTCTCTTCAACGCAAACGAATCTCAGCGTTTCTCGATCTTTGATTCGGGCGTTTTCCACAGCGAAAGCGACGTGTATTCGACGTCGAACTCCATCTCTTATTTCTACATCGGTCTGTACGCTGAAAACGAACTGACGTGGACCCTCTTCAAGTACGACGCGTCTCTTCTCCCGGGCGACAACGCGGCGAATCTTCAAGCGGCGATCCGCGCGATTCCCGGCGGCGAATATTCCGAGGTTACCGTCAACGCGTACAGCGAGACCGACTTTGACATTACGTTCAACGGCGAAAACTGGGCCGGTTACGATCTGCCCGACATGCGCGTTTCGAACAACTACTACGCCGACATTACCAACCTGATTTCGACGGTTAAAGCGTCCAGCTTCGACATTACCGACCTCAACGGCGCCACGAACTTCCAGAAGCTGATTCTCCGCGATCTTTTCGGAACGAAATACACGTCCAAGATTTCCGAAATCATCAATACCGTCGGCAAGGGCGAAGTTATTCGCCAGCTGCAAGTTGCGCGCGATTCGCTCGTCGATACGCTCACGAGCGGCGTCGTTACCACGGTCAACGACGTTAAGACGATTACCGCGTACAACAACAACGGAAACAAGAGCGGTCTTGTCGTCAGTTCCGATCCTTACGCTACCGCTCAGGCTATTCAGAACGCGTTCAACAACGCGTCGAACGCCTCGACGCTCTACGCGCCGATTACGCGCGGCTACGAATACAACGAGACGACGCACCGCTACGAATACACGTCTGAACCGACGCGCGCGTACTCTTCTTCCGAGTCGTACGGTTCGATGCAGGCCGCAATTAAGAATCTTGAAGTTAAAGTCGAGCCTGTTCCCGGCGTCAACAACCAGTTCATGATAACGTTTACGGGCGCTTCCGGGCTTATCAATCAGGATTCGCTCATCGTTTCCGCCGCGACCTCTGTCACGAAGTCCGGCAAGACGTACGTTTACTCCGACCTGGTCCGTCATAACAACCGTACGGGCGCCTACGAATACGTCGGTTCCTACGACTACGACGTCGCGACCGCGACCGTTACGGTTAAGGAATCGAGCGAAGTTTTCCGCGTCAATTCGACCGAGATCGCCGAATTCGTTCTCGACGGCGACGGCGACGTTGTTAACGACCGCGAAGGTCTTCCGCTCATTGCGGGTACCGGACGCACGAACCAGTACAAGCCGTCCGTGGCGGTCAGCAACGACGGATCGTTTGTTATTACGTGGGTCAGCGACAATCCCGATTCGCTCCAGCGCTACAACCAGACGGATATCTACGCGCGCCGCTTTACCGTTCAGGGCTATCTCCCGGAACCGGGCGAAGGCGGATACGATCCGAACTACACCGTTAATTTCTACGCCAACGGGACGACGGACGGCCAGCTCGGTTATCAGCCGCCGGAGACTGCGTACGACAGTTCTTTCGTCGCCGACCCGTTTGCGATCGACGCGTCTTCCAACGTCAAGATTCAGTGCGTCGCTCCGGTCGCCGCGGAATTCGTCGTCAACGCGTCGCTCAACGGAATTCAGACCGATCCGTGCGTTTCCGCCGACGAAGACGGCAATTTCATCGTAACGTGGACGTACATCGCGCAGGACAACAGCTATTTTGGCGGTATTTACGGCCGTCAATTCAATAACGAAGCTCAGCCGACCACGGGCGATATTACGTTCGCCAGCAGTCAGGTCAGCTCGAACTACTACGGCCCGTCCTACGTCGCCATGTCGCCCGACGGATTCTCCGTCGTTACTTGGAATTACGGAACCGACTTCTATCAATCGGTACTCGAGCCGTATAACGACGTCTTCATTCTCGACGCGCAGCTCGTCGCGAGCGCCGCCTACGGATCGAGCGTTTCCTTCGACTATAACGACCGCTACGCGCTTGCCTTTACGCAAGAGGAAACCGACGGCGTCGGCGGCACGCCCTCGTTGCCCGTTACAAACTCGTACGTAACCGTTTACGAGATTTCCGCCGTTGAAACGGAACAGGAAGAAACCGACGTTTTCGCGACCTCTACTTCTACGTCTACGGGGAATACGAACACGAATACCGGCACAACCGACTCTCAGACGACCGCCGCGGCGGCGTCGGGCGTTATCGCGGTTGGAGAACGCAAGTCGAGTACGTCTTACGAAGCGGCGGAGATTCTTGGTCAGACTCTTGTCAACGCGATTACGGTTGGCGATCAGGGGAATCCGTCGGTCGGAATGGACGCGGACGGCGACGTTTTCGTCGCGTATCAGGGTCTCGGTCTTGACATTCAGTCGATAACGAACGCGAACCTCGCGAATCTCTACTCGAGCGACTACGACGATCTTTACATTCAGCTCAAGTGGGAAGACTTTGAGAACAACAACCTGTGCTACAAGCACAAGCAGTTCTATCGCGGCAATAAATATTCGTACGAAGACAAGAACGCCGACCTCATCAACTTCATTCAGCTCGCTTTAGGCTGGGGCTACGACGAACTCGGCAACTTTACCGACAACGGCGCTACGCCGATCTATCAGATCCACAATTACGACTGCATCGACGCCGACAGCTATATCCGCTACTTCCTCTCGGTCGCTCAGAAGGAAGGGGCCACGACGGAACAGCTAACGCGTCTGGACGCCGTGCTTGAAGCGCTGGTCGCGCCTCTTCGCAACAACGGTTACGACGTCAGCTACGTCAATTACGGTCAGACGGTCTACGGCGACTCCATCGCCACGGCGAACGCCGGTACGAACACGGATTCGACGAGCGGCAACACAGACGCCGCCGCAGCCGAAGCTAATATTATTACCGACACATCGGTAATTTCCGGCGTTGTCAGCAGTTATCGCAACGGCGCGAACGCTTGCTTCTATCTTTCGCTGCCGACCCAGTACGTGTCTTCCGGAACCCTCGCGTTCAATATTGGAATCGCGACTGCGCGCGACAACGTAACGACGAACGCCGACACCTGCGAGACCGTTTCCTTCGGAATCGGCGACTACTTTACCGACGGCTTCCTGACCAAACCGCTTGAAATGGCGGACGCGCTCGCCGACGCGCTGAACGCGCTCGAAATTTGCGGCGGCGACACGAACTGCTTTGTCGTTCGTCTCGTTCCGCTTTCCGAAATTGAATTCTATCGGGGCACAGTCGGAGAAATCGGGCTCGACGTCGAACAGTTCCAGTACCTGTATAAGTACACGCAGGACAGCGTCGAATACTACGGAATGCGTACGGTCGACGGATTTGTCGGTCTGCAGATTACCGCTCAGGGATCGCTGCACGACACCCCGCTGTACATTGTTCCCGACTACGACGCGACGTCGCTGAAGCTTCTGGATCAGGCGAGCGACAACGCCGACTACGCCGCTTATACCGGCCTGTATGTCGAACGTTACGGCACGCTTGGCAATCTGCAAACGAATCCGCATGTCGCCAATACGTCGAACGGCGACGTCGTTGTCGTTTGGGGTAAAGAGGCCAAAAACGACGCGAACAGCCGAAACGACCTTTATCCCAACATTGGCAACTCGCTTGACGTCGAATATTCGCACGTCTATCTGCGCGCGTTCACCGAATCGACCGACACGGCTGGCCCGATCGTTACGAACACGTCGCTGCCGAACGGTCAGAAGGTCGACGACAATCAAACGGTAACCTCCGCCGTGAAAGACATGGTCGTCTCTTTCAGCGAAGACCTGCTCACGCTTGCCGACGCGGACAACGCTTCTACGCTTCAGGATTCCTCGTATATCCGCCTGCACGCGGTCGACAACGTCTCGAACTGGTATCTGCTTGAAGACGGCGTAATCGTCGCGGGCGCGATCGAAAGCGTCACGTTCGGCCTGAACGCGTCCGAGCAGCTCGCGCGCGACACGGTCGATGAAAACGGAAATCCGATCGAACAGATCAATTACGGCGATCTCGCTTACGGCACGAACCGCTACGAAGCGGTCGTTCACTTTGCCGACGGATTTGAACCGGACGACGGAAACTACACGCTCGTGTGCTCTTCCATGGTGCAGGACGCCGCGCGCAACGCGATCTACAGCCAAGGCTACGCGCCCGACGGAAGCGCCGCCGGATACGACGGAAAAGATTGGACTCTCGACTTCAGCGTCATCCGTCTGAACGAAGCGCTCGGCTTTACCTATACCGACTCCTTCCGCTATAACGACTACATCCCCGTTACTTACGTCCACGACACGGCCGCCGACGGCTCCTTCGATCACGACGCGGTCGATACGAACCGCTTGCTCAATCAGACGACGCGTTCGTCGATCGTCGACGAATCGAGCGATTACGGTCCGAACACGGCGCAGGCGGTCGCGTCGAATTCGAACGGCGACTGCGTAACCGTTTGGGTTGAATCGGAAGAATCGGTCGACGCGTCCGGCAAGTATCAGATTACCAAGACGGTTTACGCGCGCACCTACCGCGCCCTTTACGTCCTCGACGCCGAAGGAAACCGCACTCAGGTTATCAGTCAGGATAAGTCGGAAGGCGTTCTTATCGAAGTTTACTCCGATACCGGAACTTACAATTCCAAAGGCGTTCTCACCTCTACCGTTACCGGTAAGAAATTTACCGACCCGCGTCAGGCGTCCGTCGCCATGGACGACAAGGGCGAATTCTGCGTCGTTTGGGACATGTACACCGACGCGCAGGGCGAGGACGGCAGCCGCGACGTCTACATGGCGAAATACGCGTTCAACGGCGGAAGAATGTCGATTAACGGCAACTCGACCGATCCGATGCGCGCCAACGTCGAAACCGACGAAGATCAGCAGTACGCGGCGGTCGCTATGGACTCCGACGGCGATATCGTCGTCGTGTGGGAAAGCTACAATCAGGACGGCAGCGGCTGGGGCATTTATGGCCGCCGCTTCGTAACGAACGGCCTTTCCTACGGTTACCAGAATACGATTCAAGTAATTCAGTTCGTCGGCTCGGTTAACATTTTGGGCGACGTGCTCACGCTTTCCGGCGCGGCGAACGGGCAGGATTACACGGTTACCGTTCCGCTTTCAGTCGAGATGCGCGCTAACGCCGCGAACATCAAAGCGGCGCTTGTTGGAACGGGGCTCTTTGACGAAACGGATCTCGAAGTCGCCGTCAGCGCGGCGGGCGAAATCTCGATCGAATACAAGGGCGAGTATACCGCGACTTACGTCGATATGCTGGAAGCTGCGACGAACAATAAAGACTTGATCGTCAACGTTGAAATGCGTCAGACAGGAATCGCCGGCACGGAATTCCTTGTCAACCAGACGACGGAGAACAATCAGCGGTTCGCGTCGATCGGCATGGAACCGGGCGGCTCGTTCGTCGTCTCTTGGACGTCTTGGGGGCAGGATTTGGATTCCAGCGTCGAATCGAATATCTATGCGCGTAAGTTCGCCTCGAACCACGTTGTGTCCTCGCACCTTGGCACGCTTGAAGAGATGACGCGCGCTACCGTTTCGACCGACGAAGCGTCCGGCAGTCTCGTCGATACGACGAACGACACGTCCAAGGTTATTTCCACAGACAGCATTGAGTATCATGAAGTATACCCCGGCCAAGGTTACGAATCGGTCTGTATGATTACCATCGGCGGGACGACTACGGACACGTCGAGCCAGCAGGGCGGAACGAACGCCGACGCGGCCGCCGAAGCGATGGGCTCTGGGTCGCTGCTTACGTCGCGCCGTCACGTGCTGACGGCCGCGCACGTCGTCTGCGACGCGAACGGCGTTCCGCTCGATCCGGCCGAACAGCTTGTCTACGTAACGTTTGAAACGGCGTCCGGAACGGTCAACATCCGCGTTTCGGAAATCTACGTCCATCCGACCTACGCGGGCGATCCGTCCGACAATCAGGTCGACCTTGCCGTTTTAGTACTCGAATCGGCCGCGCCTTCTTCGCTCCGAGGTTACGAACTCTATACGGGCAGCAGCGAAGTCGGTCAGACGGTAACGTTCGTCGGTTACGGCACGTACGGCGACGTTATGGATACCGACGAGGAAATCGCGAACCGCGGAATCGGCGTTAAACACGAAGGTCAGAACGTATACGAACTGACCGGCGCCGACTTCGACAACGCCGGCAATCCGAACACGTTGATCTACGACTTCGACGACGGCACGTACGCGAACGACTACCTCGGCAACTACTACGGAATCCGCAATTTGGGTCTGGGACTCGACGAAGCGATTACCGCGCCGGGCGATTCCGGAAGTCCGACCTTTATCAACGGTCAGATCGCGGGCGTATGCTCCTTCGGTTCCGACTTTGAAGGCGACGGCGCGTTCGGGCCCGGCAACTACCAGGTCGACGTTCGCGTTTCCGCTTATGCCGACTGGATCAACTCGGTTATTCTCAGCGGTCTTGGCGACGAATTTCTGGTCAATACCGACGGCAATATCTATATCGAGATCGACGCCGACGATACGACGACCGACAACACAAACAACAACAACAATAATAACAACAACGCGACGGTGGTCGAAGAACTCACGACCGACTACTGGCAGCGCGGCTCGCAGATCTGGTCGAGCGTTTCGATGGACGGCGACGGCAACTTCGTCGTAACGTGGACCGGCTACAATCAGGACGGCAACGGCGACGCCATGACCGGCGGTTCAAACAACGGCCTCGGCGGCGTCTTTATGCGCGTCTTCCGCAGCGACTCGGAAACGGCGGAAATGGCCGGAACGCAAGTCTATCAGGTCAACGAGTACACCGCGTTCGACCAGATTCACTCGCAGGTCGCCATGGCCACCAACGGCAACTTCGTCGTCGCGTACGAAAGCTATCAGGACCCCACCAACGAAGAAAATTCCGATATGGTCGACAACTTCGGAATTTACGCGCGCCGTTACGCGCTTACGTCCACCGTGGTTACGACCGAAACGACCGCCACTTCCACCAGTACGAACGGCAATAACAACACGTCGAACACCGTAACCGTTATCTCGACCGAAAAGGTCTACGGTTTGGAAGAGGTCGGCGCGGAATTCCGCGTTTCGAGGAGCAACCCGTTTGATCCGGACGGCGACGACAACGACCAACTTGGCGTTTCCGTCGCGGTTGATTCGAACGGCGACATGGTCTTCGTTTGGACCGATCAGTCCTATCCGGACGACAATATCGAGAACGTCGTCTGCATGCGCTCCATAACGCTGCCGCACGACGACACGCCTCCGTACGTTGTACGCGCCAACGCGGTCTATACCGACGGCGCGGGCGATCCGCAGCAGGTCTCGCTCTACGCGAATTCCGTTACGTTCCCGTCGGGCGGCGGCCCCACCTCGCTCGTGTATTCCTTCAACGAATACATGTTCACCGCGCAGATGAACGCGGATATCAAGAACGACGTCTTTGTAGATCAGGAGAAATATGACGGCGTCTACGCGTATTCCGACAACCGCAATCTTGAGAATAAGAACGTTAAATCGGTTATCGATTTCAACGATTGGACGCTCACGAGAGACGGACATAACGTAACGTCTACGTATATTTACGACATTATCTACGGCTACAACGCGTCGACGAAGGTTGAGGATTACCTCCGCAGCATCGGCGAAGATCCGGGTAATTACACCTATTCCACGGTCGCCGATCCCGACTACGCGACAAACTCTTACGAGCTCGTTATCCTGTTCAAGCAGACGCTTCCGGACGGCTCGTACGTCTTGACGCTGTCCGATAAGGTAACCGACGCGTGCGGCAGAAATAACCTCGACGGCGATTACAACGGCGTCGCCGGCGGTTCTTTCTCGGTTCGTTGGACGATCGGCATTCCTTCTGTCGGTCCGAGCGACTACATTCCTTCGAACGACAGCTCCGCGTTTACCGGTCTGTACGGCGGCGAAGGGGAGCCGGTTGTCGTTTCGAACGCCGACGGCTTTATCATTGTGACCGAACAGCAGGTTCTTTACGAACTCGGAGCCAGCTCGGGCAACAATAATAACAACAACGGCAATAACAACAATAACAACAACAACAATAACAGCACGTCGACGACTACAAACGAGACGTACGGGTATTACAACACGGTTGTTATTGACGGCACGACGTACCGCATCGAGTCGGATATCGTTATGCGCGCCTTCAACGCGGACGGCAGCCCGAACGGCGTCGAAACGCGCGTCAATTCCTACTCGGAAGGGAACCAGATCGATCCGGATATCGACCTTACCGAAAGCGGGAGCTACGTTGTTACGTGGATCGGCGAAAGCGAAGACGCCCTCAACGGCGTTTGCGCGAGATTCTATCCCGGCGGAAAGGGACAGAAGACTCAGATTCAGATCGCCGGCGAACATGGCACGCGCTGCTGGGATCCCGACGTCTGCATCAACGAGGCGACCGGTCTGGTGCTCATTACCTGGATGCAAGGCTCGAAGGATACGGAGAATCAGTCCGACGAAATGTACGGCCGATTCTACGATCTCAACGGCAATTCCAAGGGCGCCGCGTTCAAGATCATCAGCGAGACCGACGAATTCAAGTCGATTGAGAACTTCGACGTCGGCAGCATGACGGTCAACGGCGCGATCAAGTACGTCCTCGTCTGGGAAGCCTACAACGAGAATACGAAGTCGTTCGAGGTTTACCAGAAGACGGTAACCGCGCGCGAGAACCAAGGGTATTACAGCGTTTCCGGCGGCCCGATTACTCAGGTCAACGAAACGACTTACCGCGGCCAGTACGATCCGCAGGTCGCTACGATCGAAGGCGCCGGCGAATACTACATTGTGTGGGTTTCCGACCACATTAGCTCGACGGGCGCCGATATTTACGCGCGTAAGTACGACGCGAACGGCGCGTCGCTTCCGTTCATGGGAACCACGCATCAGACGATCGTTAATACGATTGTTAAGAACGTTCAGGGCAAGCCGGACGTCGCGGCGAATCGGGACGGCGTCGTCTTCGTATGGGAATCCTACGACGCAGAAGAGTTCAACTACGATTCTTCGTCCGGCGTTAAGGAAGAACGTCACGATTACGGCGTTGCGACGCGCGTCTTCAACGCGGCAGGCTATCCGGTCTACATCGACGGCTACGTCTACGAAACGATCGACGGTATCCGTCAGGTCGTCCCGCGCGAGCTTGGTCAGCAGCTCAATCTTGACGAAGGCGAGTTCATTATCAATACGACGACAGCGGGCAATCAGTTCGCTCCGTCCGTCGCCGTCTTTGACTGGGACGCCGCGCCGGATAAATCGTCGTACGCGATTCCGCGCTTCGTCGTCGCCTGGGCCGGGCCGAACCTCAACGCCGGCGCAGAGATCGAGACCGACGACACGAACAACAACAATAACAACAACGGCAATAACAACAATAACAACAACAATAATAACAACAACAATAACCAGACGACCGCCACGTCGTATATTGGGCCTTACGCGGTCTTCTATAAGTACGTCGCCGCGAGCGCGACGACTTCCGGCAATACGGAAGTAACGATCGATTCGAAGACGAGCCGTTATACGACCGATTCGTCGACCTCGTCCACGGGCGGTTTCTACCGTCCAATCGGAACGCTGGCCGAAACGGTCGCGGCTGTTAAGGCGGACGCCGTTAAGGTCGATTCGACGACGCTCGTCGTCTCCGGAACCGACGCGGACGACACCCTCGTCGTTACGTCCGCTAACGGCGCGATCGTAACGATTACGCTCAACGGCGACGCGGTCGCGATTCCAGCCGGAACCGAAGCGATCTACTTCGACGGCGCGGCTGGAAAAGACGCTGTTGTTTACGTTGCGTCCGGACGCGAAGCCGCGACGGCCGACCTTGCCGCCGGCAAGGCGATGATCGTCGGCGAGCAGGCCTTTATTGCCGCGAACGTGGAAAAGGTCGACGCGACCGATTTGAACTACGCCGAAATCAACGCGCGCGCGGCGACCGACGTCGTCAATCTTAGCGCGAACGCGGCGTCCGCCGCAACCGCGGCCGGGTTCCTGTTCAACGCGTCTGGCGTCGCCGAAGTCGTCGCTGCGGGCGGCGCGAAAGCGACCGTCGTTATGGCTGGCACGTCCGGCGCGGACACGTTCGTCGCTTCGAACGTCGCCGCCGTACTGACCGGCGAAGGCTACTCGCAGACCGCGAAGAACTTCGCGACGGTCCGCGTCGAAGCGGGCGACGGCGCGAACGTTGCGGCGTTCTCCGACGTCGACGGCCTGACCGCGAGCGACTCGGCCGTTATTGCGGCGATCGGTTCGCAAACGATAGTCGCCGTTGGATTCGAGCAGATCGACGCGGCCGGAACCGGCTCCTCGACGGCCAGTATCTTTGGCACGCGCAAGGCGGATTCGTTCGTTTCGAACGCGCAAAGCGCCACGATGAATTACGGAACCGGCGCGACGCTGAACGTCAACGGGTTCTCCTCGATCGTGGTCGACGGCCGCGGCGGCGAAGATTCCGCGGTTCTGCTTGCGGGTCGGGGCGCCAACGTGTTCGAAGGCTTTGCCGACGCCGCGACGCTCACGAACGGCTCGTTCAAACGCGCGCTTGCGAACTTCTCGAAAGTTACGGCGATGGGTCAGGACGACGATTCGATTAAATCGACGCTCGTCGCGACGCTGCACGACACCGCTCTTGACGACGCGTTCGCCGCTTACGGCGACACGGCGACGATGGACGTCGAAGGCGCGAACCTCTATACGGTTATCGCCGCCGACCAAGTCTCCGTTAAGCGCGATATCGCCAAGGGCGCCGACACGGTCGACGAAGCCCTCGATCTCGACTTCGTATTCTCCGTTGAGAACTGGGAAGACTGAGTCTCGTAAGTAAGACGGCGGAGCGCGGTCCACGCGTTCCGCCCTGCCACAGGCCCCGGCCCTTTGCGGTTCGGGGCTTTTTTTATTTCGGTTCGGCCGTCCGCCCAGGCCCTTTAAAGGCGCGTTTCCTTCTCAGAATCCCTACTTGACCTGTTTTTGTAAACAATGTAGAATCAAACTAGTTTTTTCTCATTTAACCGTTATGAGGG
>CAMNJU010000052.1 GCA_946541595.1 uncultured Planctomycetales bacterium | reverse complement strand
TGCAGTTGCATTAACATGAGCTCCTTACTTTGTAACTCCGTTTTTTTAAAAGCGATTTTGTCCACCGTGTCGTGACGTCGTTCGATTTGACGCTCACGCTGCG
The DNA here is from genome assembly GCA_946541595.1 of uncultured Planctomycetales bacterium. Lineage (GTDB taxonomy): Bacteria > Planctomycetota > Planctomycetia > Pirellulales > Thermoguttaceae > RUG369. The sequence goes on along the minus strand of CAMNJU010000052.1, from coordinate 18,407 downwards.
GATGAGAAAAGCGCGTTGTAGCTTCACGACTCTAGCCCGTCGACTTTTGTCGGCGGGCTAACGGCAAAACGGCGTTTTAGTATTCTTTCAAAGAACCGTTCCCTTGATGGGTCTGGTCTTTCCAAACGTCTTGCCGTTCGAGTTCGGTTCGCTCTGAACGTTCGGCGTTTCGGTAACGATGCGAACGTTATTTTTGTTTTGCAAATTCTGAAGTTGGCGCGAACTGGTCTGGCGTTGCATATTGGCGTTTGACCGAACGGTCGACTGGCGAACTTGTTCCAGATTTGCGTTTGCAACCCGGTTTTGCGCGGCGAGAGCGTTTTGCTCGTAGCTTACCGCCCTCACGTTCGCAGGATTCATATTGAAACCGAGCATGTTCGACGTTCCGAACGTTCGGTTGCGATTCATCGACGAGAAGTCGTTTCGCGATTTCCGATTGATCGGAAGCGTTGGGACTTGCGCGCCGCCGCGCGTTGGAGACGCGTCATACTGTTCCACGTCGTAAACGGCGGAAGAATAGACTCCGGCCGGCGTTGAACCATAATATCCACTTTGACTCTGTTGGCTGACAACGGTTCCCTGACCATAGCAGTCGTTGCAGCTTCCGCAAGGCAACCCTTCACATTGATCGTTGCAACCACCGACATAGTCGCCACAAATTGTGCAAGGATCGCACTTGGTTTTTTCGGGACGTGGCGCGCATCCGCAATCCGGATAGACTCCGTCAGTGAGTTCACAAGCGATCCATCGGAACGGGGAAATCGCGACGTTTAGCGTTCCATTAAGGAAACCGCAAAGGTCAAAGCAGGAACTGCCATAGCAATCGTTTCCACAGAATCCAGCGTCACATCCGTAGGCTTCCCCGCAATTGACTCCTGTTGGGACGGAACATGTTGGTTCACAGGTAGGAACGTCGCACGTAGGGGCCGACGCTATCGGAACGTCGCAGGTCGGTCCGCACGCGCCAGAACCGTACTGAGCAAAGGCGCTCGAAGCGCCGAACACGATCATGAGCGCCGCCGAAACGACGAACGTAGTCTTCCATTTCTTCATCATTTTGGACCTCGACATAACAAGTAGAGAAGCGATTGATTGAAACTCCTTGAATAACGGGGATTTTCTAAGCGGCTAGGCTCTGTGCCTTTCTGTTTCCCGCCTTTTCCCTCACTCATTCTACTTATCGTCTGTTAAACTTTTGATAATTAGAAAAAATGGAATTATTGATAAAGTTTGCCTGTTTGCACTCCTTGAAATATGGAGGCTCTTGCTCCATGAATTATTACTGACGGCGACCAATTCTGAAGTTGAATCAAGGCTTCGAAAGTCGTCTTATTTAACTTCATTTTTGGGAGAATACCGAAATTTACCAAGTCTGTGAAGAACGAATTTGATATTCACGTTTTTTTTCATTACTTTTTTTCGCCAATGATTACGATGTATCCTATATCTTTTTTAGCGTCTGTAAGTCGTGCCCTCCATTTGAAGAGACAAGTTTTAATTCTTATTTGCCTGAATTATGTTCAACAAACGTCGAACAAGCGACCTTCACTACCAGTTTTCATTTTTGTTTGGCGCTGCTGTACGTCTAACTCATTTGAATCATGGATATTAGATTTGTTTGAAATAGGAGCCGGACGCAGACGAAAAAAGGGGAAGACGTATAAACGCGTCCTCCCCCGTATATCGCTCGTGATCTAGCGTATTAGACTACCGAGACCCCATCATCGTAAAACTGAATATTTCTTCGTCGTCGTCCGGAGACTTGTTGACGGGGAAAGCGAAGTCGATGGCCAACGGAGCAGGACCTAACATCGGGATTGAGAAACGTAAGCCGACTCCAGGCGCGACACGATAACGCCCCCACTTTTTAATACTTTTCGAGACTGTTCCAGAATCGACAAACATCGCTATTTGGAACTCGTCGCCGCCAGATACCGGAACGAGCAGTTCGGCAGTATTGTAAATTTCAAAATTACCGCCAACGCCGAATCCTGTCCTCTGATATCGGGGCGAGATACTCCGATACTCAAATCCGCGAATCGTCGTTGAACCACCGCCATAGTAACGTTCGTAAATAGGAGCGTCGCTTCCGTTCCAGCTTGCGTTGGACGATAGACCTAAAACCCAACGCCCCGATCCGTCTACACGCTTATGCAACGTTTTATAGTACCGTCCGCTGAACGTCGCGCGCGGGAACTGGTAATCGCCTAACACTTCTTCGAGAGAACCTTTGAGCAAATATCCTTCTGAAGGCGTGTACGGATGGTTCCGCGTGTCGTAAGCGGCCGTCAAACCAATTGTATATTCACGGTTTGTACCCAGCGCTTCGGTTAAGTCCGGAACAAACAAAACTTGAGGTTGGGAAATTTTAACATTGTATATTCCAGCGCTGAGCGTTGTGCTGAAACGGGGCGTCCACTGGCGTCCTAGACGAACTTCCCCCCCGTACCTTGTTTCAAACCATTCGTCATAAGAACGATCGCCGTAAAGCCCCGTTACGCCAAATGTGTTTTTGGTGTGGAAGATATAAGGTACGTCCCAAGAGACACGATAACTTTGTACGTTTGAGCCAGGGCTTGCCTGTACATTGAGGATTTGCCCGCCGCCACGGAACGCATTGTGCCAACCGTCGCACGAAAAGAGTCTACTAGGCGGACGGAACAAGTTGAAATTGCGTTCGGTAAAGCTGACGTTTCCAACGAGACCGTAATCAGAGTTAACGCCAATCGAAGCGGTGAACATCCCCGTCCGCCCCTCTTGAAGTTTAATGAGAACGTCCCCGTTGTAGATTTCGTCAGATTCGGGAGTAATCGGCTCCATAGCTTCCTGACCGACAGACTCAAAAACTCCTGTGGAAAAGCCAGCAGCAGTATTTTCCTCGTATTCAGAGCCGTATTCGGTCCTAGAATTCGCATAGTCGAGCGAATTAGAGTATTGTGAATCCGTTGAAGCGCCGTTTCCGTAGCCTTTATAAGTCGATCTGGGACTGGCGTCTGCGGACGTCGTCGTTGGGGAAAAACCGCTTGGTATTGTCGTCTGTCCACGAATGATCGAACTGAAAGGCCTAATCGGAGAGATATAGGTTGGAGGCGTCGGTTGATGCGGCAAGTTTCCGTTTGGAGCAGCCAATGAATTTGCTTGGATACTTGGTCCATAAGATCGATACCCCATTCTCTCAGGAACCGCATTGTTCGACGCCTTCGAATCTTCATAGGAAACATAGGCGGTACGAGGTCGTTCAGACGACGAGTCGAAGACTTGCCCTCGTGTTACGCGTTCAAGCGGCTCGACTTGGCCCCGTTCTGTCGACGATCCATCCTTTTCGGATTCAGCTTCCGGTTTGCGAGCTTCTTTTATAACTTTAGCGCCTCCATCGTCTTCGATGTTGAAAACGCTTTTTTCATCTGGAATAACAGCGATTTCTGGAAGTTGCCCTTCGCTCGGTTTGTCGTTAAAATAGCCGGATTGACGCAGTGTGTTTTCACTCTGGCGGATCTTTACGCCATTGAGTAACTCACCAGGAGTCAGGTCGAGCATATTCAGAACAACGGGCGTCATTGTGCGCGATTCAGATCCGACATAGTCCACGATAACGTCGCGAACTCGATAACGGTGATCTTCGACAATGTCGTAACGAATATCGACGACTCCGACTTCGTCCGTAAAGAGCGGGTTGGGCGTGACGTCAGCGCGAACGTAGCCAAGGTCCTGATACTTGCACCGCAGCGCAATACGGTCCATTTCTACGTCGTTATAGTAGTAATACGAACCTCGTTTGACTTTCAATTCTTTTTCAAGATCTTCATTTTTCAAAACGCGATTGCCATTAAAAACGTAGTTCCTGATTTTATATCGTGGGCCTTCGTCAATAATGTACCGTACAGTCACCCAAACATTGTCTTTACCAAGCCCGGCAATTCCGGAACCCTCCTGATATTCGCGGTCAATTCGCGCGTCAAAAAAGCCGAGCTGACGGTAATATTCGAGGAGTTTTTCCACGTCTGCATCGAGTCGGTCTCGCGTAAACTTGCCGCCGAAAATGAGTAAAAAACCGGGCTTAACGCTAATCAAATTTCGAAGTCGCGCTCCGCTGACCGCCGTGTTTCCGACAAACGACGTACGCAATACCCGTTGTTTCAGACCTTCGTCGATCAAATAGACGACCCCTACGTCCTCAGGTCGATCCCCGCGCAAAATTTCAACGTGGGGTTCCGCATAGTCTTTACTTTTGTAAAGCTCAATAATGCGCAAGCGTCCGTTTTCAACTTCGTACGGATCCATACGCGATTCGCCGGCCCTTATTCCAAGTTCTTCTAGAATATCATGCTTGGAAATAGCGCGATTGCCAACAACCTTTACGTAGCGCATCAGACGACGCGGAGTCAAATCGAAATTGACGATGACTTTATCGGGGGTTTCGGGCGACCAAGAAGTAGAAACGGCGACGTCAATAAACTGATTTGTCTGTAGAAGCGCTCGTTTATCTTCTTCAAGTCTTTGTTGATTGAACTTCGCGCCAATGCGAGTTTTTACGATATTATTGAACTGTTGTGTCGACATTTCCAATCTTGAAATGCGAATATCCTCAACAGTCAGATTCTTCACTTCACTTTCAGAAAGTTTGGCTTCTTCCAGAGAAATCTCATTGGGATTTTTTTCCGGCTGTTTCTGAGAGGCTGCAGATTCTTCGGCGTTTGTTCCAACTTCTTCGCGGCCGAAACGCCCAAAAGATTCACGGAAAGGCTCCGATTCAGACGAACGCGTATCGTTAGAAACGGGACCATGTGTCTCGGGAACGTCTTGTTCTGCTTCTGCCGACAAAACCTCAGGGATTATCGGCAAATCATTTGAGCTGGCGACATTTTCAGAAACCTGAATGTTCAGAGTGGATTCCAACTGCGATTGGGGCGTCGACGTCTGGTTTAATTGAACTGAGTTCGCCTCGGGGGGAGCGTCGGCGCCTTGTGAAGCGTAGTTTGCGTTCCCTGCATTTTGACCGTCCAAACGTCCCGTTAAATAGGCGTCGCGTCCCGTCGTGTTCATCGCCGTCTTTACTACGTTGGATTCGGAGCTTGGCGATTCTAATGTCTTTTCAGAAATGGGTTCATAGCCGCTGAAGCCACCCTGAGCGTACCCGTCGAATCCGCCGATTGTTTGTTGGCTTGGCGACTCTGCTTGAGTTTGTCGGATACTATTCTGAGCGACTGGCGACGCAGTGTACGACGCTAATTTGGGACGCTTAGTCTGCTGTCCTTGGGTAGTCTGAGACGTCGACGCCGACGGTTGTTTGGGGGCTGAGCTACGAATAGGCGAGGCTGTATGCGACGGATTCTGACTGGAAGAACCGTAGTTTTTTACCTCTGTGGTCGTTTCTTTTTCTGTAAAGGAAATGACGCGAACGCCAGAATCTTCCGATTGTTCCTTTTGACCCAACGACAGTTCGGGAAGCCATAGATCGTCCTCGTCGACAGGGACTCCTTTGCCGTCCGGATTCTTGAGGTAATCTGAACTCATTGCTCGGAGTGCGTCAAAATCGCGTAAAGAAACGCCTGTCGCTTCCTCTGGCGACAGAACGGAACTAGCTGAATTGATTTTCGTCGCAGCGTTTTGAGCAAATGTTCCATTATTTGTAGAAAAGAGCAGGGAACAGACGAAGAACGCGAGACTGAACGCTTCAAAAAATGAGCGCGTTCTTTTTCTCTGTAGACAGAACTCGTTTTCGGCTGTCCGAGATGAGGTCTCGGCTTCAGCGTATAAAAACGTGGAAATGAAAGTGAAACGCATTCTTGTCGAATCCTTGCGGAAGGCGTCGTGTTGCAACGCGTCTGAGCGTCATTTTCGGGTTCTCAGGCACGCATTCAAGTCGTTCGTTCGGAAAGGCAATTTCCTTGTCAGACGCTCGCAAACGAGCTCTTGCACGCTTCTGACTCAGGCTTCCATGACCTGGCTGTCAAAGCGTGCGTCTAATCTAATCTGACTCTCCGAGAGGATACAGAATAAAGCCAAACCAGACAAGCCGAATTTTTTTGCCGGCAAGAACGGGAGAAACGTTGAGAAAAGATTGGCAAATGCCTTAAACATACAGAAATTTTTAAAAACGCAGACGTTCCTCCTGAACGGATCAAGGGTAAACGTCTGCGCGATTATTCTAGTGACAATGTGGATTATTTAGCCGGAGGCTGCTGGCGGTCGGCTTGGGGAATATAGTCCGGGAGCTTTTTCTCGGCGAAAATCGGTTTGAATTGAGTTACACGCTGACGTCCGTTCAACATCGGAAGGGTCAGCATATCTTCCCCGACAAGCGGTTTGAGGTATTTCAAAAAGTCGTCGGATACGTCGCAACCGCTGGGAAGAATCCATTCTTTCGGGAACGTACGTTCGCTATTGGCGACTTCCTCCAAAGGCGCTTTGTCATATTGCACATTATAGATAATTCCTGAGTCGCGAATAATTGTGGACATGTAACCGCCTTGTCCAGTTGCGGCAAGCTCAACGGCTTTTTGTCCGAGGCGATACGCTTCGTCGAGATCGACCGTAGAGGCGTAGCCCATAGACGAACGTTGGTCAGTACCGGGAACATTACAGCGTGCTGCGCCCTTTACCACCAGACCTGTGGAGTTCAGATAGTTGACGACGGTTTGTGCGACCGTCACCTTACTTGCTCCGTAATTAGTATGGCCGAACGAATCTTTAACAGCTCCTACGTCGCCGACGTTGAACCCTTCGCTCACGACAACGATACAACGTCCCGCTTGTCGGAGAACGTCGTTAACCTGCTCGCCAAGTTTTTCAAGCGAATTTTGGGCTTCCGCTAAGTAGATCAGCAACGGGATCTCGCGTTTCGGATCCGCGAATCGCGCGGCGGCTGGAATAAAACCTATTTTGCGTCCCATGGCTTGAAGAACCAGAACCGGGTCGGCCGGGTAGGAACCCTTGTTTTCTTCGTTAGCATATTGTACTGCGTGCGCCCAATACTTTGCGGCGGAGGCGTAGCCGGGCGTATGATCGATTAATTTGAATTGCGCGTCGCCGATATCATTGTCAATTGTCTTAGGAACGCCGACAGCTTGCAACTCCAAACCGCGTTCCGCCGCCAATTTGGCGATCTTATTGGCCGTGTCCATCGAGTCGTTTCCGCCGTTGTAGAGGAAGTAGCCGACATTATGAGCTTTGAAAACTTCAACAACTCGCTCAAAATCTTCGTTTTGCCATGACTTCAGTTTGTAACGGCAGGTTCCAATTGAACCGGCGACAGGCGTATATCTCAACAGGGCAATTTCGTCTTCAGGTTGTGCTGAAAGGTTGAGAAATTCTTCTTTGAGCGCCCCTTCGACGCCATGATTAGCTCCATAAACGTCGCCAATGGCGTCAAATTCACGAGCCGCGTCGATAACGCCGCGAAGACTACTGTTGATAACGCACGTAGGACCGCCGCTCTGAGCGACAACGAGATTTTTACGTTGCACCATATAATACCTCGGTGTTTAAACGCGCGAACGGCAAACGGACCGCCGTCGGAAAAAACGAGGCGATAACAACTTTTGACGGTAGACGCGCGAACTAATGTCAGCTTCTTCTCAACTCTATATTCATGACAATCGACTCATGAAAAGAGCCTGAATACAATATATCCTTTTTCTATAAAGATGCAACGTCAAGTTTTTTGACGTTACTTTAGGTTGAACTTGGGTTTTGAGACTAATAGGGAAGCGGCGCTGTTTAAAGGAGTGTAGATAAAAATGGCTAATTGGAGTTGTTAAATTGATTGTTATAAAAAATAATAATAAAAGTGAATATTTCATTCATATTGATGTTGGCAAGATACGATAGAATATGTAAAATGAGAAAAGTTGGTATTTCAGGGAATGATCACGGCAAGACGAATAGCGCGGATAAGCCTTTATGAATATTGAAGATATTAGGTATTTATCGCGCTTTTTACCGCGATGAGCTCATGTGGTTATTTCATTTGAATTCCCCATATTATCAATCGGAGTTAATCCAAAAGAGGGCGAGCCGTTGAGCAAGCCGCTTTTACCTTTTTTCTCGGATATTGACTGTGTTGTTGGATTAGGTATAATTTAACAAGTACACAAGATTAGCAAGAGAAGAAAGATTTAACGATGGCGTATTGGGTTTGAATACGCTTCGTTGGGTTTTACTCACTGAATCGGGCTGTTCATCAGGTTTTTCGGAGACGTTTGCATGTTAGGCGCCGTCCGGAATTTGCGAGGTTGTTTTTTGCTGTTAACTGAACAATTCTCCGAGCACACGGATAATTCAGTTGAAAAGGATTTAGGCTAAATTATGGGAATTAAAACAGTATTTACTACTGGCGAAGCGGCCAAGATTTGCAAAGTTAGCCAACAAACGATTATCCGTTGCTTTGACTCTGGGCAACTGAAGGGATTCCGCGTTCCGGGCAGTCGTTTTCGACGAATTCCGCGCGATAGTTTGTATACGTTTATGAAGGAGAATAATATCCCCACCGATGCGTTAGAAAGCGGAAAGCGCAAGGTGTTGGTGGTCGACGACGATAAAGATTTGGTCGAATTGCTTGTCGACGTGCTCGAAGGCGACGGACGTTTCGAGACACGTTCGGTAAACAATGGGTTCGACGCTGGTATGATGGTTAAGGAGTATAAGCCTGACCTTATTATCCTAGACGTTATGTTGCCTGACATTAACGGTAAAGACGTATGCGTCAGGGTGCGTAGCGATAAGGCGTTGGAAACCGTAAAGATTGTGTGCGTGTCCGGTATTGTTGAAGAGGATAAGATTGAAGAACTTCGTCATGCAGGCGCGAACGAATTTTTGGCTAAACCGTTCGAGACTGAAAAGTTGATTGAACTGATTTGCCGCCTCCTTGAAATCGAGTCGTTCGTGTGAACTTTTGCCTAGTATGTGTTCGTGTTTTTCGCCGTCGCTCTTGGCGGCGAAAAGAGTCGTTTGTATTTCACGTCGAAAATCGGCGCCTTACAAATAGACGCGTTTCATTTTGACGTTGTCGTAACGGCGTGCTTGATCGTTCGGCGTTTTTTTATTGACCGGCGTTAAGCAGCTATTGTCTGGAAAAGGAACAGGCGGCGTGTCCCCCAATTTCGATAACTCTCAGTACGACGAAGCGTTTGAGCAGCGAGTGATAGACTGTCTCGCAGAGTTTGCCGCAGGGGCGGGGCATGAGTTGAACAATCCGCTGGCTATTATTAGCGGTATTGCTCAGAGACTTCTTTCCGATGAAACAGATATCAGAAAGCGCACTGATCTTGCGAAAGTGATCGCCCAGACTAAGCGTGCGTTTGAAATGATCGCCGACATACGCGGGTTTGCACGTCCGCCTAAACCTGAATTAACCTTGATAAACGCTTCTGATTTCTTTAACGAATGGACCGTTAGGGAGTCAAGCCGCGAAATCTCGAAAAATGTTAAGATTGAAATTCTGCCAACCGACTCCCCAAACATAGAAATTAAGACGGATGAAGCTATTTTAGCCGCCGTTCTCGGCGCTATCGGGAAGAACGCTGCTGAGGCTGTTAGTTCGCAAAACGGAACGCTTGTATTCTTCATGGACGTCTGTGAGATTCCGAGCGACGAACTAAACGATGGCGCGTTTTCTTCTCGCTTTCTTGAAATCGGAGTTGAAGACGACGGGCCCGGTCTTTCCGAAGAGGACGCACGGCTCGTTTTTTCACCTTATTTCTCCGGTCGGCAAGCGGGACGTGGTCTGGGTTTCGGATTGTCGAAAGCTTGGCGGTTTGTTGAAACTATTGGAGGACGGATTGTTTGCGAACAATCCCGACGGTTTGCGAGCGGATGTAAGTGGAGTGTTCTTGTGCCGCTTGACTGAGACGGTTTTTCTCCCCTGAACCGCGTTTCTTTTTGTGAATAATCCGAGCGCTTTCTGCGCTATGTTTATCTTTCTAATCTTTTCACTATTCGTTCCTTTTATCGTTTTCTTTGTTTTTTCATTGCACTGTCGTCTTTGAAAACTGGCGTGAATATCTGGAATACCCTACTTCTAGCAATTAGGTCTATAGTTTATGTAGGAATTAGACGCTTGAAAACCTTCTTGAACGACAGTTTCACCGTGTATTTGGGTATAGTTGATGATAACATAGCGGAGTTAAAAACTTGACATGTCCTTTCTATGAGAGACTTTTCTTTCTGGCTTGTTTCTATGCGATAGAAGACGTCGACTGTTTCATTAACAAGGATCACCTCCTCTCGGATCTGACGCCTGTAACACGTTGATTGCTAAAAAAATGATAATTTCCATGTAATTGTTATATGAGAAAAATTAGGAAAATTTTGTTTGTTTTAACATTTTTCTTCAATGGAACCATTTAACTTTTCCGATTGTAGGGAAAGAATCGGCCTGTATGGTTTCTTCATGTTACCATATAGAAGAAGTTCATTGCTCGAAACTATGAAAGCTTAGAAAACGCTTTAACGGGATATTGAACGTTATGAAATCGAACTATGTAACAGATGAGCCTGTGCTTCTGAATCGCCCCAATTCACGATTGAAGAGGTTGCACGTTCATTTTTGGTCGAAACGAGCGTCCTTGATTTTGGCGATTCTAGCGTTGAGTAATTGGGGACCTACATGCGCCAACGGGCAGACGTCTGGCAACACGCCTCCGAATAGTTTTACTGAAAGTGCACTTGCCCGTCCGTCGGCGGTTAATTATCCAAGTTATCCTTCCCAAAAGGCGCGCGCTGCTGCAAACGCCGCTAGACGCGAAGGTATTCCGTCAAATTATCAATTGACGAAGCCTGTCGCGCCGACCGCCGTGCCAAAGATCGCCGTCGCGCAATACGGCGCTAGCGCTGAGTCCGCAGACCGTGGCGCAGTAGCGCTTACTTCAGCGCAAATCCCGGCTCGCGATTCCGTACCGACATACGGCGCAATAGCGCCCTCTGGCGATTTATTACGTCAGGCGCCTGCGGCGCCGTCGAATAGTCAGTCTTTTGTCGCGCCCGTGAGCATGGCTCCTTACGCGCAACAAACGGTCAGTCCTGTCGAGACGCTGGACGACGCAATGCGGATCGCCCTTGCTGAAAGCAGAGCGCAACGCGCTTTGGCGCTGAAGAATGGCGCGGCCCGTTCAAACGTTCAGGCGGCTCGTTCATTGGCGAATCCGAAAATTTCAAATGCGACCTCGTACGTAGGACTTTTAAATCAGCCAGCAACAGTTTCCGAAATAGATCTGTCAAGAGCTGCCAAAGGGGTGGAAACCCTCTTTCCCGGGTTGGCGCCTATAATAGCTCAGTTTCCTACTGAGTATCAAATACAAACCCCGCTTTGCGACAAAGATTTTGTTACTTCCGTTACAGCCGTTTCTCTACCGATCTATTTAGGCGGCAGAGTCGCTGCGTTGACCCGAGAAGCAGAAGCTCTTGCTCAAGCCACAGAAGCTGGAAAAGACGTAGGCGAACAGTTGGTTAAATTTGAAGTGTCCGAGGCGTATTTTCTTGTTTTACGAACGCGTCAATTGCGTCAAGTTGCCGCGGAAGCCGTAAGGACGGCGCAAAGTCATCAAGCAGACGCGGAACGTATGTTTAACGTAGGATTATTGACTCGGAACGTTGTTCTAGCCGCGCAGGTTGCGACGTCGGAGACGCAACAGACGGAACTTAAAGTCGTTAACGCGCAACAACTGGCAGAAGCGGCGTACAATCGCCTTATGTGGCGTCCGTTAGACGCGCCGGTAGCGCTTGCAGAAGTTGAGCTTCCCCCTCTGCCTGGCGACCTTGAATCATTGACCGCCGAGGCGGTTCGTTCGCGTAAAGAGCTGCAGTCGCTCGCCGCGCAGTCGCGTGCTTTACAGGCGCAAGAGAAGGTTGCGCGAGCCGACGTATTGCCGCAAGTCGCCGCAGTGGGCGCGTATTCCTACTTTGAAAACAGCCACTTGAACGAGAATTCCAACGCGACGGCGGCTGTCGCTATGACGTGGACTCCCGTCGACGGTGGAACAAGTCGAGCGCGACAGAACGCCGCTCGGCAGAACGCAATGGCGATGGCTCGGCTTCGAGATGAAGCGGAGTCCGGTATTAGACTTCAGGTCCGTCAGGCGTGGCTTGCGGAACAAGAAGCTCGGCAACGCGTGGAAGTCGCGAAAGCCGCCGTCGAACAAGCGGAAGAAAATCTTCGTGTTGTAACGCGCGGTTTCCAAGAGGGAACGGTAAACCATACGGAAACGCTTGACGCCGCGACGATGCGAACGACGGCAAAAAGTAACTACACGAACGCGCAATACGACGCAATACTTGCCGCGCAGCGTTTACGGTTTGCCGTTGGCGTTCTATGAGCGTGTCATTTTAACGAAGAGCTGCGGAAGAACACATTAAGCGTTCTCAGTTGACGCGGTTTAAACTTGACTACCATCGAATTCGCATTTGTGAGTTCGATGGTTTCTTTTTGAACGGCGCCTGTTAGATCCAATACCTCTATTCGATCTATTGGCAAGAAAGTGTGTACGATCGTTTCTGTTTCGACGCTGTGTGTTTCCAAAAGTGTTAATTTGGCGCCGATGAGATTGGCTTGCCCCTGCGATTGTTTTTCGTCAAGAATAGACTCTATCTCTTGGATGAGCACGTTCTTATCGCTCGATGAAAAGAACGCGGCGCCAACTCTTTTGGGGCAGACGACGGAATCAAGCCGAAGCGGCGCCGGAGCCGCGTATTCTAATGCCGTCGAATGTGGATCGTCAAGATCTATTCCGATTGCGAAATGGAAGTTATGTTTGGTTTCGCCGATCGGTATGAGAATCGCGTCAAGTCGCGCGTCTGCTATTTTGCGAAAATAAGGAATACCGGAGGAAAGGATCGTAACGCCGGTATTTTGGTCGCTTCTTATGTCGACGCACTCTGGCGCCTGAAGATATTCGCGATTGGTTCCAATGAGAGCGGCTCCAACTCCGCCCCGAATTTCCGCCAACATATCTTTCCAAGCAAATCTGCATCCATAGTACGAATCCCAAGGGGCGGGACCGGTGGGAAGCTGCGGATCGAACTCGACGTCGACTTCAAGTATTTTGCTTTTCAGACGCGCCGTCAGTATTTGTGTAAAGCGCCCGGCAATTTCCCCGTTAGGAACCATAAGACGCCCGGATGTTTTGATCTGGCCGACTCCAGGACCTGACGACAGTATTTCAATAGAATCTGCGGCGGAAATTGTATAACCGTAAGAAGAATCGTCTTTTGAACGGCCGTCTGTTTTCAGAAGCTCAGGCGGAAGTTTCATGACAAAATCAAACGCAAGGCGATTCCCCAACGCAGGTTGGCGCAAGACTCCATCATGAAATTTTGCGCTGCCGCCGAATGTAGTTAGTCTTCTAACCGTTCCGGAAGTTGGGTCAATTCTAATTTCAAAATAATCGTTATGTAAGCGATAATACTTCTCAATCTCTTCCGCAGAGTAACGCTTTACCACGTATTCGGCTAATGTTTTGACGGAACGTTCGTTTCCGCCGGCTGAAACGTAAGGATCTGCAATATTGGGTGTGTCAACTCGCAATTTTGACACAAGCTTTTGAAAGATGGACGGCTTACGGGAACCTTTGGCGTCAGGCGCTGGAGAATCCTGAGCGTTTTTATTACGAACGTTTTCACATGAAGCCAACAGCTCATTTGGGAGTTGTCCAGCGTCAAAGAGAGGACGCTCTTGAAAGCGATACTCATATCCGCTCAGTTTGGGAATCCAAAAGAGTCCGACAGGCTGTATTGTGGTAACATATTGGACTACATTTGACGCCTCGTTTGAAAATACCCTTGTTCTTGAGTTGCCTGATTGCTTGAACGCTTGTTCTAAGGCATTGGAGATTGGCTCTTCATTGTTTAGCGGGCGCGTTTCCCAGACAATATCATGAGGCGAAGCGCCGGCATTCACAAAGAGATAGCCTAATTGTCCTTTAAACGATTCAAATTGGTCTGAAGAATCGAGCGTATTAGTCAATAACTGTGCAGCAGTGTTAAGCAACGCTCTCTTTTCCTCTTCTAAATTGGAAAAGACGTCGTTCAAATCAAACGTCTCTTGCGAATCAGACGCTTCTGCTGAAAAAAGACTTGCGTCAAGAGTTGCGAGGGCTTGTCGCGTTTTTTCCGACAGTTCGTCCGTGAGCGTAAAATACTTCTCAAAACTAATTTTATTCGTGTCTGAAGTCTTGCTTTTTAACGTGAGCGTTCTAACGATCGTCTCCAAACACGCCAGCATTCTTGGAATTTGGCCGAGACGCTGACGTTTAACCCATGACGAAACTACGTCTTTCCGGTTACGCTTTACAGAACGCGTTAGAAAATTTGTCTTGAATTGGTCTTTAACGAATTTTTCTTGTTTTCCAGAGCCTTTGGTCACGTTGAAATACTCGTTGAAGTCGTAAAATTTGCCAAGAACTGGCGAGTAACGGTCCATCCTGAAAACGTCGTGCAACCAGCGTGATTCCGCGTTGGGGCGATGTTCGAACACAATCGCGCTAGCCTCGTCGGAATAGTAAGAATTACCAATTCTTTCCGGCATTTGCAGAATATCTTCGCTATTTGACGCGTCCAACGGGCGTTTACAGAAGGCGGCGACGCAAGAGCCGTCTCTTCCTGTCCAGCGAAACTGCGAGCGGTCCCCTGATTTTTCGAATAAAGTCCAACCGTCCCCGGTTCTTGCTAAGGCTCCTTTGTAGCCGGTTAAGGCGAGGAGCTGAGGCATAATTTGAGCGTATCCGGCTTCTTGACGGGCAAAGACTGTGGGCGCTATTCCGAAAACGCGAAGATATTCATTCCGTCCTGCAAGCAGTTCCCTTGCCAGTTCCATTGGCGACATCAGGTAAAGAGGGGCTTCTCTAAGATCGCCTCCAAGAAGAGTTACGCGTTTTTCTGCAATTGCTTCTTTGAGGAGCGCGAGCGTTCCTAAATAATCCCGTTCGCATTTTTTAATAAGCGGCGCTGGGAATACCAAGTTCATCTTTTCATTTCTTTGGCGGAGTGTTTTTAAGGCGGCTGGGAGCGCCTCGGCAAGATCTTCAGACAACGCCCAAGTAAGATCTAAAAATTTGGTCGCGGTAGGGAAAAAATATTCTTTTGAGGTTGTAAGCAGGTCAAACGCTTTTTGGAGATTTTTTTCACGTTCTTGGAAATTGCCCGACATGTGCGCTTTGGCCGCGTCGACGATTCGTGTATTAAAGCTAACTTGGTCAAGATTGCTCATATAGCGCAGTTTGCGTGTAAGGAGTTCTTCAAGCAAGGAACCTAACCCCGCCGCGAGGAAAGATTCTGCGCCGTCGTCGTAAGTCTGAGACAGTTCCTGATTTGTCAGCGACTCTTCTTCCTGAGAAGGAGAAGGGGAGATTCCAAGTTTTTCAAACGCGATCTTCAAAATTTCATCGCGATCGGCAATGTGCCTAATGACAATCGCTCCTTCTGCTTCTGCCGATTTGAGCCAAGTTCTGGAAACGAGGTATTCTGCGCATGGAGGAATGACGATTAATTTCCGAGTTTTACCTGTCGAAGGACTTCCGGCCGCTTCCCAACGTGGCGCTTCGTCTAAATGAGCGACTAGCGCCGGATGGTACAACGCCGACCAAGCAGAGAAGATTTCGTCGACTTCCGAAGATTTACGATATAATGAAAAATCTTCCAGACTGTAACTCGGTATTAGTGAAATCATTTCGATTTTTTCGTCGTGTTAACAAGGCCTCTAAACTTACGTCTTTTCTCAGCTCGATTGAATAGGCGAAACTCCCATTTGAGAACGCTTTATCGGTTCGAGCCCAAAAATCAGCGTGAAAAAGCGAAACGGATCTGTTGTTAAGCGTTGCGGACGTCTGCGATATAGAAACTACCGTAAGTATGGACTCGGCAGCATTTGTGAAGTTCGGCGGCTTCTTGTGAACGATATTCGAGAATATCGCGAAGCAACATTTTTTTCCCGTGTAAGTTAACTGGAACCCGATCAATATATCCGGACGTGTCAAGACCCCCGCTCCGCCATAAAACGCGTGCGTTCGGCGCGGCAGCAGAAAGGATAGCGTCCCATTCTGCAACCAGAGCGTCGTAATACTTATCTGAGAGCCAGTCCATGTGGTCTAGGAGTATGAATTTATTGATCTTTTGATCAAGGCCGCTGCGAAGAAACTGTTCTACTGTTCCGGTATATGTTGAAATATTATCAACGGCTCCCTTTTTTAGGAAGGAAAAACCTTCTTCTGTAAGGTATTCCGGGCAACATTCCTTAGTATAGGAACCTGTGGAATAGACGCGCCAAAAATAATTATCTTCCGTAGGAAGAACGCAGAATACGGCGTCCAGACATTCCTGAACGTACGGCACGAGTTTACCATACGTCGTTTCAATTTGCTTGCGCTGATCCTTGGGAACGCCTGCCATTGCCATGGTCGCGTCTTGATTCACAAAGAATCGCATCGTGGGGGACCAAAACTTTTCACGGATTCCCATCCAGATTTCTTTTTGTTCTTTAACTGACTTTGCGTTAATTATTGCGTCAATCGGTTTGCGCAGTCCTCGAAAATCAACGTATTTGTTGATGAGATATGCAAGAAATCCGGACGTTCCGCAAAAATAAAAGGTTTTGGAGGGATTGTCGAAAAATTTTTTTATATACCGATCCCAATATCGCTGAGATTGTTTAGGCAAATGCGCTCTGAGCTTTTCACGGTATATTTTTTCTACGTTTGGAAGCCTTCCTTTTCCAAACAACTGAAAAAAGGTTTCATAATCAAGCTCTTTGATTCCCGCAATTTTGAGATCTAAAGTAGCGTTTTGACGATAATTCATATCCGCGCAGTAAACGCGTCTAGCGCCGCCTATTGCGTAAGAAAGAGCGTTACAACCTGCCGAAGTAATTACAAAGACAACGTCGTCGCCGGTTAAATTAAGGGCTTGCTTGTCTATGCGTGGATCTTCCCAACAAGTGTTGTAAACAAGATTATTGCCGTGTACATAGGCAAATATTTTCATGCTGACGCGTTCGACAAGTGACCCCATTAGGCAACTTTCTATTTCATGTACTTCATTCAAGGAGCATTCGTTTCCATGCGGCGCATACAGGAACAGCTAGTTCCACGAGGAAAATGGATCGTGCCGCCTTCGAAACGAAGAATTGGCCAACACATAAAGCGTAAAGGCTCTATTAAATTTTAGGTTAAACAACCCATCTTTCTTATTATACATAAACTTCCAAGTCTCAAAAGAGCCTTGCAGATTTACGATTGATAATTTCAAACCGTAGTGTAGAAGTTATCGATTATCTTGGGAAACCCCCTGTGTGAAGATGCGTACGCGTTCGCTCAAACGGTCAGGCGTCTTGAGTCTTAACGCTTCGTTTGCGGATTTACCTTGTTGAAAGTTGGATGGATTGTTTCTTTGTAACGGAGAATAATCATCCTCCCATCCGCCAAGTTTATCGGTTCCGGCCAAATCAATTTTTTCCAGTTCTTTCAAATACGCCTCTGTCGCGCTCTCACTCCCGTTTTCGGCAGCCGCGCGCATTCTTTTCCAGCGCTTTAAAAACTCTCGTAACTGTTCTTCCGACCAACCGAGCTCTTCTAAAAGCTGTTTGTCAATTTTATCCTTCAAACTGTCTTCCAGATAATTGAGAACAAGGTTTGTCGCTTCTTCTGCGTACTGCAAGTTGGGTTTGTCGGCAGGCGCCAGTTTTTGGTTGCCCCCGTTTAGCTCTCCAAGACCGGAACCTCCTCCGCCTCCGCCATGTCCCGAATTGTCGTTGGATTTTCCGTTGGAAGGTGATTTTCCCTCTCCTTCTTTCTGTTGAGGTTCGTTTTCGCCGACGTTCATGCCAGACTCGTCAGGATTTTGTTTCTGAGTAGGTTCGCCATTCTCGTTGCTCGGAGAATTGCCGCCCGCTCCTTGCAGGCCTTCGGGAATGTTGTTGAGGTCGACTTGATTATCGTTGTTCGAAGCGTTTTCCCCATTGCTTCTCTGATCTTGATCTATTTCAAAGGGGGCGTCGGGAGGGACGTCGCCGTTGGCGCCCTTAGCTTCTGCCGCATTGGGATTGACTTCGTTTCCAGCAACCGCTTCTCTTTGATCAAGAGGATCGAACGTTATGTTCGCGTCCTGATTATTCCCATTGGGATTTGTTTCCTGGTCGTTTGGATTGGCGTTATTAGCTAGGAAATCATTAGTATTGGGATCAGGTTCGCCTTGTTGACGCCTTGTGCTGGGGTCGAGCTTATCCGGGTGTTCGGCTTGGTAGCTTGGCGAATTTTCGTCGGGCTTTTCTGCACTTGTCCGGGTAGGCGCCTGACGTTTTTCGTTTGGCTTAGGCAAGTCTTGGTTGGAATTAAAGTTAGGATTAACTTCTTCGTCTGAAGGGAAGGGGGACTGTTCCTCTTGCGGCGACGGTTGCCCCTCGCCGTTTTGACCTTGTCCGGTTC
>CAMNJU010000051.1 GCA_946541595.1 uncultured Planctomycetales bacterium | reverse complement strand
GAAACGGATTCGGCTCTGCCACATACCCGTCTTAAAGCGCATTATGCTTCAGGGACTGAACGTTTTTCCGATCGCGGCGACGACGATGGCGACCGCGAAAGGGCTTTCGGACGACGTTAAGGCCGGACTGCTCGCTCCGTACGACAGCTGGTCGAACCGCGTCGCCGTGTGCGAATTCGTACAGGATATCCCCGTGTCGCCGAAGCATCGGTCGTATCAGACGTTCGTCGATATGATGAAGCGTCTTCCCGTCTTTAAGGACAAGCCGGTCGCGCTCATCTGGGGCGTTAAAGATTGGTGCTTCCCGCCGGAAATCTTTTTGGAAGAATATCTTAAATATTATCCCAACGCGTTTGTTCACAAGATTGAAGACGCGGGGCATTATCTTCTGGAAGATTCGCTTGACGAGACGGTCGCCGCGATGCGCGAATTTCTCGACAAGTAAAGCGGTTTTAGGAATTAACGCGAATCAGGAACAGGTGTTATGTCGACGGAAAGACAGGAAAACGAACGGCCCGCCAAATTGACGCCGCAGGCGCGCCAGCAGAATTTAGGGGCGCTCCTTCAGGAGTTCGGGCAGACGCGCGAGGCGATAGAGAACGAGCTTGCGAAGGTGGTCGTCGGTCAGAAAGACGCGATCCGCCAGATTTTCGCGGCGATTTTTACGCGCGGGCACTGCCTTCTGGAAGGCGTTCCCGGCTTGGCGAAGACGCTGACCGTTTCGACGATCGCCAAGATTCTGGACGTAAAGTTCCGTCGCGTTCAGTTTACGCCCGACCTGACGCCGTCCGATATTACCGGCTCGACCGTACTGGAAGAAGACGGGCAGGGTCGGCGTTCGTTCCGATTTGTAGAAGGGCCCGTCTTTACGAATATTCTGCTGGCGGACGAAATTAACCGCACGCCGCCGAAGACGCAGTCGGCGCTTCTGCAGGCGATGCAGGAACGCGAAGTTACCGTCGGGGGCGACACCTATAAACTTCCGGAGCCGTTTCTGGTCGTCGCGACGCAGAACCCGATCGATCAGGAAGGAACGTATCCCCTTCCGGAAGCGCAGCTTGACCGCTTTATGTTCAACGTTAAGATCGACTATCCGACGCTGGAAGAGGAAGAAAAGATTCTGACGGCGACGACGCGCGGCGAAACGGCGGAACCTTCGCGGCTCCTCAATCCGAAAATCCTTCTCGGCATGCAGCGGCTCGTCTCGTCCGTCGCCGTAAGCCAATATATCATACAGTATGCAACGCGTCTTGTTCGCGCGACGCGTCCGACCGATCCGAGTTCGCCCGAATTCATACGCGATCTCGTCGACTTCGGCGCCGGTCCTCGCGCGGGGCAGTATCTTGTCAACGGAGGCAAAGCGTTCGCCGCGATGGACGGGCGGTTCTCCGTCTCAATCGAAGACGTCAAAGCGGCCGCCGTGCCCGTGCTGCGCAAACGCGTTGGCGCGAATTTCCAAGCGCAGGCGGAGGGCATGACGACCGATAAGATCGTCTTGAAGCTGCTCGATACGGTCCCCACGCCGCCTATCGAAAAATATGCGCGGTAACGGCTCTGAATCGAGTTCGGAGCGCGCGTTCTTTACTCTGGCGGCGCCGAATCCGCGCAACGACCGCGTGTGCGCGTTTGCCGCGGCGCTGGAGTCGGGCGCCGCGTTCGACGCGCTCGTCGATCCGGAAGCGCCTTTCAGTCGGGTCAACGCGGCGATCTACGGCGTCTCGTCCGATTCCGTCTACGCCAAGCCGAATTTTCGCGGCGTTTGGGAGGGCGGGCTCGACGCGTTTCTATCGGGCAAAGTTCTCGTCGGCTACAACGCCGATTTTGATCTCCGCATTCTCGCGAAAACGCTGGAAGCGTACGGGATAGAGCTTCCCGTCTGGCGGTTTGTCGATCTTCTTCCCGCCGCGCGAAGGACGTGGAATCTCTCATGTTACACGCTTTCCGACGTTATGGCCGAACTGGGCGCGCCTTGGCGCGGCGAAACGCTTTCCGATACTGTCTCCGCGACTAAGTTTGTTTATCAGGCAATAAAACAGGAAGATCCGGAAGCGCTCGTTCCGAAGTATTGGATCTATACCGAAGAGAAAACAAAGCTGCGCTGGTAACAATAGAAATAATAGATGTTTGCGAGCGTACGACGCCGCGCCGAACGAGAACGGCGCGGCGTTTTTTATTGTCTGAAAAGAAACGTGTTTCTATAAAATTGGAGATTTTGAAAAAATATAAATACTTAGAATTTCTCAGAAAACGGTTCCGCCTTGTCTTCAATTTGAAATAACGCTAACATGTTGCGCAGGCTATTCTTCCATGCGTTTAACGACGCCCAGCTGCGCGCCGGTCTTGACCGTGGCGGCGTAGGCGCTGTTGCAAAGCCCGAGTATGGCGGAAATAACAAAGAGCGTTTCGATACCGCACGTCTTCCAGATCCAGCCTCCGAAGAGCGCGATGAGAACCGTTATGAGGTGGTTGACGGACAGTCCCGTCGAGACCGTCTTTTGAATTTCGTCTTTCGTTTCGGAAATATCCTGTACGTAGACGTTTGTCGCCATAGAAGCGAGCGAGATAACCGAGTCGAGCACGTAATTGACGCAGCAGACGACGAACGCGGTATGCATCGAGAAGAGATGGTGCGCGAAGCCGTAGAAGAAGCAGACGAAGACGAGGAGCAGCGTGTCGGCGATCATCACGACTTTATATCCGAGCCGGTCGATTATCCTGCCGACGACGGGGGATAGAAAGTAACACGCGGCGGCCGAGACGGCGAATAAGACGGAAATATTCGCGGCGCTTGCGCCATAGAAGAGAATGAGCACGTAGGGCCCGAACGTAAAGAACACCTGTTTCCGCGCTCCGTAAAAGATCTCCAACATGTAGTATTTACGGTACTTCTTTCGGAAGTAGAATCGACTTCCGTTCGGGTTCGCCGCGCTTTGCGATTTGATTCCAAAACATATGAGCGCGCTCACGGCCAGCGCGACGGCCGCGACTGCGAAAAACGATTTGTACGGTTTGCCGGTGAGAAAGAAAGTAAACGCGAGAATGACCGCGCCGTAGCCGACAAGATTGCCAATTTGGAGAACGGCGTTCTGCCGCCCCATGGCGAGCCCTCCTTTGCCCGGCTTGGAGTATTGCAGGGTAAGCGTATTCCGCATGCCAATTTGGATGTGATCTCCGAGCGAATAGATAAACGTGGCGAGAATCGCCCAAACGCGCGTTGCGGGCACGGCGGCGACGATCGCCATGCCCGCGAGCATGATTACGGCGCCGATTTTGTACATTCGTTCTGCCGAGAACGTATAGAACGCCGCAAGGATAAAGACGAGCATGAGGCCCGGCAGCTCCCGAAAGAATTCCGTGACGCCGCGGTCGAATTCCGACATTGCGACCGTTTCGGCGAGGAAGTTGTCAAAGACGCCTTTGTAGACGCCGTATCCGAGCGAGGAGAAGGCGATCGAGGCGAAAAAGAGTTTATACGGCGCGTTATCTTGAAACGCTTCTTTTAACGAACTCATACAGGCTTTCTAGAGTCGCGGCGCAGGGCGCGGGAACGGTTTCCTTTAATTTCGGACGGCGAGCGCGAGCAGGAGCCGGCGTATGTCGTCGGCGAGTTTGGGATCGTCGACGCCGTCGATCGCGCGCCTGAATTCAAGTTCGGCGTCCTCTTTTCGATTCAGTCTTAAATAGAGCTTGCCCAATTCGACGCGGAGCGCGGGATCGTCCTGCTTTTCTTTAATGGCGTCGAGGAACGCTAAGCGCGCTTCTTCGAGCTCGCCGAGCGCGGCGAACGTCTTGCCTAGCCCGAACTTCGCGTCGACGTATCCGCGGTCGAGTTCGAGCGCGGAATAGAACCGTTCGCGCGCGGCGGGATAATCCCCGAGCAGAAACAGAATTTTTCCGAGCCGGAAGCATACGTTCGCCTCGTGTCCGCCCGCGAGCGCCGCGTCGCGATAAGCGCGTTCCGCCTCTTCCCAATATCCTTCCCGTTCGAGATTCCATGCGCGTTCGCATTGCGCGACGACGTCGATTCCTTTTGGCGCGAACGTTTCGCGAGGTTCCTCCTGCGCTTGCGCGGCGTCGGGCTCCTTTTCGCTCGTTTCGTCTTCCGACGGCTGAAAGAGCGTTAGAAAGGCGGGCTTGCCGGACAGCGCCGTCTCCTTGGCGTTCCATGACGCGAGCCTTTCCGCGAGCGCGATCTGCTCTTCGTCCGGCGAGAGCGTGGGCGGCGGTTCGGGCGTTTCAAAGGACCCGTCGGTGGGAAACGCGTTGAACTCGAACCGCCGCTGGCCTTCTCCGTCGATCGGGCCGTTTACGCCTAGAAAGAGCGGCTCGCGGCCCTCGGAAGAGAGCGTCGTTTGGAGAATAACCGCGCCGACGTCGAACGACGCTTCGCGCAGGGCGTCGAACTCGGCGCCTCGAGGCGCGCTTAAACCGGCAAAGGCGAGCAGCCGCCTTGCGACGAATTCCTCGGCCAGATCGCCAGAAAATAGAAACGCAAGCCGTCTTGCGACGAGGACTTCCCGAGTCGAGAAGAGCGGCAGCCTGTCGCGCTGGAACGTCGCGGTCAGAAATCCGCGCCGATACCACCTTCGCACCGACGCTATGGAGACGCCGACGAGCTCAGCGACGGCCGCTGGCGTATAGAGCGGCTGTTCCTGCGCGCCGGCCGCGTTCTCCGATTCGAGCGCTTCGAAGAGCGGTTCGGAACGTTCGCTGTTTTTGCCGTCGTCGGACGCGATTCGAGCTCTTGCGCGTTCGAGAAACTCCGTTTCCGAAAGAATTTCGAGCGCGCCTGACTCAAACGCGTCTCTCGATCGCGCGTCGAATTCTTCCGCGAGCCGCGCGCGCGTCTGCGCGATGGGCGCCTCTTCTCCGAGCACGACGACGCGCGGCCCGTCCCCGAGAGACGCGAGCGTCTTGTAGCCCGCTTCCCGCGCGAGCCGTTCCGCGTCCCGTTTCGCGACGCTTGAAAAACGACCGTAGAAATATACGCTGGATTCTGACATGGTTAAGCACGGCGCCGCAAACCGTTTGCGCGCGCCGAGGTAAGGTTCGTCTAATTTAAAGTTCTTTTATATCAATAATTTTTTATTTTTAGGTTGACTTTGAATTTGTAGGCGTTACTATCAAGTAGGAGGGGGCCGACGCTTGATTTTAAAGTCTGCCTCCCGCGTTGAATCTGCGCCCGCAACTTTCGCTTTTACAGCGTTCATTATACAGCGGAAAGAAATACCCCGTTTCGTTTTTTTGCAAAAAGCGCGAATTTATTAAAAAACGCGCGCAATAGGCGAATGGGTTGAAATTGGCGCCGAAAAACGCTATACTCCACGCGGCGGCTTTTTCGCCGCGGCAGAATGGCGCGCCCTGAGCGCCGGCGTTTGGAGACGAGACGCCGGCGCGCGATTTTTACGCGCGCAAGCAAGAACAGAATCAAGGAGACGAACATGTCGAACCCGAATCCAGACTTGAAAGCTCGAGTCGAGGAGTTGGCGAATACGCGCCTGAGCGACTGTTATCAGTGCGGCAAGTGTACTGCCGGATGCCCTCGCGGCGACGTTATGGACGTTCCTCCGACGCGGATCATGCGCGCCGTTCAGATCGGGAACGTCGAGGGCGCGGCGCGCGCCGACTCCATCTGGCGTTGTCTTTCGTGCCTGACGTGTTCCGCGCGCTGTCCGAAGTCTGTCAACGTATCGGGCGTAATCGACGCGCTCCGTCAAATCTCCGTAGAAAACGGTTATCTCTCCTCTTCTTCCGTTAAGATTACGGAATTCCAAAAATCATTCTTACGCAATATCCGCCGCAACGGGCGCACCAACGAGACGGAGATGGGCGTCGATTTCGAAGTACGGTATTTCTTGCGCCGGTTCGACGTCATGAACGCGCTGAATACGGCGGCGCTCGGTCCTAAGATGCTTACGCGCGGCAAGATGCACTTCAAATTGGGGTCGCCTGTCAAGGATAAGGCGCTTGTCAAACGGATTTTCGAGAAATGCGGCGTCGAGCTTTGAGACACGCCGTCTCTCCGCCTGTTCTTTCTTACTACGGACGTCATTTCCTCCGCGCGGCTTTGCGCGCGCGAAACAGCAGTTACCTCGGCGGCTTTTTTACGGGCGCCGTTCGTCGCGAGGATTTTTGAAAATGAATATTGGTTATTATCCCGGCTGCGCTCTTCACGGCT
The DNA here is from genome assembly GCA_946541595.1 of uncultured Planctomycetales bacterium. Taxonomy (GTDB): domain Bacteria; phylum Planctomycetota; class Planctomycetia; order Pirellulales; family Thermoguttaceae; genus RUG369. The sequence continues at coordinate 12,351 of CAMNJU010000051.1, read as the reverse complement.
CTTCCGTCGACTATGAGACCTCGGTACGCGCCTGTATGAAGGCGTTGGACGTTCAGCTCGACGAGTTGGAAGACTGGATCTGCTGCGGGGCGACCGCCGCGCACTCGATCAATCATAAGCTTTCGGTGGCGCTTCCCGCGCGTAATCTCGGAATTGCGGAGCGCATGAATCTCAAGCAGGTCTTCGCGCCGTGCCCCATGTGTTCTATGGAGCTCAAAAAGGCGAGCGACGAACTTCACGCGGATCCGAATCTTTGCGCTGAGATTTCCGAGATCGTCGAAACGCCGCTCGTCGGAACGGTCGACGTTTGGAATCTGATCCAGGTCTTTCAGTCGGTCGGTTACGACAATATCGCGCTCAAGGCGACGGGAAAGCTCGACGCGTTCAAGCCGGCGTGCTATTACGGCTGCCTGCTCACGCGTCCGCCCAAGACGGTCAACTTTGACGATCCCGAAGATCCGACCTCGATGGAGGAGCTTCTCTCGAAGCTGGGCGCTTCTCCCGTCGACTGGAACAGCAAGACGGTATGCTGCGGGGCGGGCCTTACGCTTTGCGACGAAGCCGGCGTAGCGCGTCAAGTCCGCAAGATTCTTCAGGACGCGCTTGATTCCGGGGCGAACTGCGTCGTTACCGCGTGCCCGATGTGCCAGGTCAATCTCGACATGCGTCAGGCGGACGCGAAGAAACTCGGGCTCGCGCAGGACGTTCCGATCTTCTTCCTTTCCGATCTTGTGTCGCTGGCGCTCGGCCTGACCCCGAAAGACCTTGATTTCCAAAAGAGATACGTCGCGATTCCGAACGAACTTCAGAAAGCGTAAGCGCGGGCCGCGGTTCCCCAATACTTTTCACAAGACAGCGTCAGGAGATGGAGGCGCATAATGGTAAACGAGTATTTCAATCGACGTTCTTTTCTCCGTTCCGCGACGACCGGCGTCGTGGGCGCAATCGCGGGCGGTATGAGCGTCGCAAACTCCGCGCGCGCGGACGTTTCCTGGGACGCAGGCGCCGCGAGCGAGTCTGGCGCGCGCCGCGGGAATTTAATCGGCGTGTCGAGCTACAGCTTCTGGCATTTTGACGAAGACGTTTCCGCGCCGATGGACGCGTGCCTGCGCAAAGCGGCGGAGATGGGCTTCGACGCGTTTGAAGTTCTCGAACAGCAGCTTGACCGCACCGATCTTTCGTATCTTCACAATTTACGTCGCGAGGCGCTCAAGAGCGGCATTTCGCTCAACTGCATGTCGACGCATCAGACGTTCGTGCGCGCCGATAAAGACGAACGCAAAGCGAATATCGCCAAGACGGAGCACAGTATCGACGTGGCCAACGAGATGGGAATCCCGGCGATTCGCGTCAATACCGGCCGCTGGGACTATTGGGGCTCGTTCGACGCGCTCATGGAGCATCGCGGAATCGAGAAGCCGCTCGAGGGTCACACCGACGACGAAGCGTTCGGCTGGTGCGTCGAAGCGTTCGAAGAGCTCGTTCAGTACGCGGAACACCGCGGCGTAACGCTCTGCCTCGAGAATCACTGGGGCATGGCGCGCACGGCGAAAGGTCTGCTGCGCATTCTCAACGCGGTCGACTCCCCGTGGCTTGGCTGCATGCTCGACACGGGCAATTTCCTTGACGACACAATGGAGCAGATGGAAGCGATTATGCCGCGCGCGACGTTCGTTCAGGCGAAGACGTATTACGGCGGCGGCGTTTGGTACGAGCTCCCGATCGATTACGCTAAGATTGGCGAGCTGTTTAGAAAGTACAAGTACCGCGGTTACGTTTCCCTCGAATTCGAGGGTAAGGAAGCCGCGGACGTCGCCGTTCCGAAGAGTCTCGCGCTCCTTCGCAAGAACTTTTATTTCTAGTGTTTCTGACGCGCCGCCGCAAGACGGCGCGGTTGCGGAATCTACGCTCCCAATCAAAACGGAACGGCGAACCGGCCGCAACCGATCCCACCCAAGCATCCTGCCGAAAGGACGTAACATGAGTAGAATCCACAGTTCGATTTTGTCGGTTTTCGTATTGGGGGCTTTTGTCTTCTTGGCCGCGCCCGCGCCGGCGCAAGAGGGAAATATTCCTGAAAAAGAAACGGTTACGATTGAAAAGACGCTCCCGAACGGGGGGACCGTCGTCGTTAAGAAAGTCGGTCAGGAAGCCGCGTACGCGACGATTACGATCGACGGCAAATCGCAGGAGATCGACGCGTTCGAACCGCTGTCGCAAGTTCCGGAAGCCGCGCGCGCCGCCGTTGAGGAAGCTTGGAACGAATTGGGCGAGATTCCGAAAAAGACGATTAAAGTCGATATCGACGTTTCGGAAGCGCCGGACGCCGCCGAATGGGCGGAGCGGGCGCGCAGCCGCGTTCTCTACTGGTATCCTAAAGTCGTCGCCATGCTCGACGGCGAAGAAGCGGTCGACAAGATTCCGGACGACTTTACGATTAAACTCATCTTTAAGGATATGGACGGCGTCGCGTACGCGGCGGGCCGCACGATTACCGTCTCGACGCGTCACATTAAGCGCAATCCGAAAGATTTCGGACTTGTCGTTCACGAGACGACGCACGTCGCTCAGGCGTATCCGGGCGTCCGCGAGACGTGGGCTATGGAAGGCGCGACCGACTATATCCGCTACTACGTGACGGAGGCGCGCTCGAACAACCATTGGGCCATCAATCCGCGCACGTCGAAATATACCGACAGTTACGGCGTTACGGCGTCGTTTTACGACTGGATCGTCCGCACGCTCGACCCTGATTTCATGAAGAAGCTTCATCGCGTCTTCCGCATTCGCGGCAGCGTGGAGCTCTTCTTCGTCGAGGAGTACGGCAAGTCTTGCCAGGAACTTTGGGACGAATACGTTGCAAGTTTAACCAAAGAAACGAGATAGACTAAATGGCTAAGATTGGCGTTTTTACATGTTGGTGCGGCGAAAACATCGCTCGTCACGTTGACGTCGAAGCTGTTTCCGAAGCGATTTCGAAGCTGCCGGGCGTCGCTTGCAGCATGAACTATAAGTACATGTGCAGCGAGCCGGGCCAGTCGCTGATTTCCGAGAAGATCAAAGAGCTTGGCTTAACGGGCGTCGTCGTTGCGAGCTGCTCTCCGCACATGCACCTGAAGACGTTCCGCAAGACGGTCGAGCTTGCGGGCGTTAACCCGTACATGGTCGAGATGGCGAATATCCGCGAACAATGCTCGTGGGTACACAGCGATAAGGCGGTCGCGACCGCCAAAGCGATCGAACTCATCGGAATCGCGGTCGCGAAAGTTCGGCGCAACGCCGCGCTCCAGCCGATTAAAGTGCCCGTTACGAAACGCGCGATGGTCATTGGCGCGGGCGTGGCCGGGATTCAGGCGGCGCTCGACCTTGCGGCCGGCGGCGTCGAGGTGATTCTGGTCGAACGCGAGCCGTCGGTCGGCGGCAAGATGGCGGGCCTCTCGGAAACCTTCCCGACTCTCGACTGCTCGCAGTGTATTCTGACGCCGCGCATGGTGGAAGTCGGGCAGCATCCGAATATTAAGCTCATGACGTATTCCGAGGTCGAAAAGGTCGACGGATACGTTGGGAACTTTAAGGTAACCGTCCGCAAAAAGGCGCGTTACGTCGATATTGCGAAATGCACCGGATGCGGAACATGTTGGAACGCCTGTCCCAAAAAGAATAAGATTCCGAATTCGTTCGACTACAATCTCGGGAATCGCGGCGCGATCTATATTCCGTTCCCGCAGGCGGTTCCCGCGCGTCCGACGATCGACGCCGACAATTGCCTTCGTCTTCAGAGCATGAAGAAGGGGAAGGAGCTTTGCGGAATCTGCATGAAGAACTGCGGTTCTCAGGCGATTAACTTCCACGACCAGGACGAGCTCGTCGAATTCGACGTCGGCGCAATCGTCGTCGCGACAGGATACAAGCTCTATTCGATCGGAAAAGAGCAGGAGAACCCGAACATTAAGGGATACGGCGAATACGGTTACGGCAAATATAAAGACGTAATCGACTCGCTCCAGTTCGAGCGCATCATCTCGGCGTCCGGCCCGACCGGCGGCGAGCCGAAGCGCCCGTCCGACGGCATGACGCCCAAGACGGTCGTCTTCATTCAGTGCACGGGCAGCCGCGACAACGCCAAGGGTATTACCTACTGCTCGAAGATCTGCTGCATGTACACCGCGAAGCACACGATGCTCTTTAAGCACAAGGTACACGACGGCGCGGCGCACGTCTTCTATATGGATATCCGTTCGGGCGGCAAGATGTACGACGAGTTCGTCCGTCGCGCGATCGAGCAGGACGGGGCGCTCTATCACCGCGGCCGCGTCTCGAAGATCGAAGAGATTAAGGTCGACGGCGTTAAGAAGTACCGCTGCTACGGCGCGGACACTCTCGCGGGCGAGCCGTGCGTCGTCGACGCGGATCTGGTCGTGCTCGCGTGCGCGATGGTTCCGAGCGACGGCGTAACGAAGCTCGCGCAGAAGCTTTCCGTCGGCTATAACGAGTACGGATTCCTGAGCGAATCGCACCCGAAGCTGCGCCCGGTCGAGACGAACGCCGCGGGCGTGTTTGTTTGCGGGGCGTGTCAGGGGCCGAAAGACATTCCGGAAACCGTCGCTCAGGCGTCGGCGGCGGCGGGTAAAGCGCTCATTATGCTGAGCCAGCCTTATCTTACGCGCGAGCCGGAAATTGCGACCGTCGACGAGAAACTGTGCGCGGCGTGCGGCGCGTGCGTGCAGACGTGTCCCTTTAAGGCGATTACGATCGAGGAGATTCGCGACCGGAAAGGGAACTTCATTAAGAACACGTCGCGCGTTAATCCCGGCCTGTGCATGGGATGCGGCACGTGCGTGTCCGTCTGTCCGTCGAAGTCGGTCGACTTGATCGGGTTTACCGACGATCAGGTCTACGCCGAACTGGAATCGCTGCTCGCGTAAACGGCGAGTCCCTGCGGCGCGGCTCAGACCGCCGCGCCGATTATGTAACTAGCGCATAGAATCAAGTTGAGGGGATTGTCATGAGTTCCGAAACAACCGCGGGCGCCGGGGCTAATTCGTCTGCCGGATTTGAGCCGAAAATCGTCGCGTTCGTCTGCAACTGGTGCACGTACCTGGGCGCCGACCTTGCGGGCACAAACCGCCTGGAGTATCCGGCGAACGTGCGTATTATACGCCTCCCTTGCACGGGCCGAATCGACTTCAATCTCGTCGTTAAGGCGTTTGAAGTGGGCGCCGACGCCGTTCTCGTCTCCGGATGCCATCCGGGCGACTGCCACTATACGGCGGGCAATTTTCACGCTCGCCGCCGCTGGAAGCTCTTCCGCGAGCTGCTCGACACGGTCGGAATCGATACGAACCGGATCTATTTCTCGTGGATTTCCGCCGCGGAAGGCGCGAAATTCCAGAGTTTAGTAACCGAGATCGTCGAGAAGACGCGCGCCATGGGGCCGTATCAAGATTATAGATCGCTCGTCGCCGAATCCTGACCGCAACGCGCGGCGCCGGGATAGGTCGTTCTAATAAACGAAACGATAACGAATACATACGATAGCAAAATGGAAACAGAACTTAGAAACGCGATTCGCAAACTTCTCGAAGAGAAGACGGTCGACGTCGCGATCGGATACGGCAGAGTCGGCGTCGGCGGCGCGGTCGGAGCCGTGTTCGTTACGTCTCCGGACGAGGTCGATCAGCTCGTGTGGAACAACGAGTGCCGACAGAACCTTGCCGTCCACCTGACGCGTCCTGAAATCAAAGCGCTCGGTAAAATCGCGATCGTCGTTAAGGCGTGCGACGCGCGCGCGGTCGTCGTGCTCGCGAACGAGTCGCAGATTAAGCGCGAAGAAATCGTCGTCGTCGGAGTCGTGTGCGAAGGCGTCGTTAAAGCGCGCTTCGACGGTTCGAACGGCGAGCAGTTCTTCGAGAAGTGCGCGTCCTGCGTCGAACACGCGCCGAAAAACGTCGACGTGCTCATTGGCGACGAAGCGAAAGCCGCCGAGCTCGACGCGAAGAACGCGCCGACGGCCGCGACGTCGGGAAATCAGGCGAAGCTCGCCAAACTTCGCGCCATGACCTCCGAAGAGCGGTTCCAATACTGGCGTGGCGAATTTTCGCGCTGCGTGCGCTGCTACGCGTGCCGCCAGAGCTGTCCGCTGTGCTACTGCAACCGCTGCGTCGCCGATAAGAACAGGCCGACGCGCATCGAGACGTCCGCCTCCATGAAGGGCGTGTTTGCGTGGAATCTCCTGCGCGCGTTTCACTTGGCTGGCCGCTGCGTGAGCTGCGGGTCGTGCGCGGCCGCGTGTCCGGCCGGAATCGAGCTCGATCTGCTCAATCTGACCCTTGTGAACGCGGCGAAAGAGCATTTCAACTACGTCGCCGGCGAACCGGGCGTTCCGCCCCTTATCGGAACCTACTCCCTGGACGACGAGGAGGACTTCATCAGATGAGCCAAATTATCACACTGGAACAGCTGAAGCACACGCTCAAAGAGAAGCTCGCGTCGGGCGCGCGCGTCGTCGCGCCGGTTCTCGACGGGGACATGGCGACCTTTAAGCCGATAACCAACGTGGAGAAGGCGAGTTTCGAGCCGCGCGCGTGCATGCAGAATTCGATTAAGGAATTCTTCTTTCCAAAGCATGAGACGCTCTTCTCGTTCGTTCGGCAGGGGAACGACGTCCTGCTGACCGACGCGGCCGATTTCGACGTGGAACAAATCGTCGTGGGCGCGCGTCCGTGCGACGCGGCCGCGCTTCCGATTCTCGATCCGCTCTTCGCCTGGGATTATCAGGACCGGTTCTATCAGGAGCGGCGCGCGAAGACGACGGTCGTGACCTTTGCGTGCAATAAGAGCGACGCGCACTGCTTCTGCTCCGCGGTCGGCGGCGCGCCGGACAATACGTCGGGCTCCGACGCGATTCTCTTCGATCTTGGCGACGGGTCTTTTGAAGTTCGCGCCGTTACCGACAAGGGGACCGCCCTGTTCGCCGGCAAGACGTCCGAATCCGACAAGACGGGCGCGGCGTGCGAGCCGCCGAAGGCCGATTTCGACGTCAATTCGATCGCGGCGTGGATTCGTGAGAATTTTTCTTCTCCGCTTTGGGAAAAGGTCTCGCTCCGCTGCGTCGGCTGCGGCGCGTGCGCGTTTGTGTGCCCGACGTGCCACTGCTTCGACATGGTCGACGAAGGGTCGTACAACAAGGGCAAGCGCGTTCGGAACTGGGATTCCTGCCAGGAGGCAATGTTTACGCTGCACGCGTCGGGGCATAATCCCCGCGGGACGCAGGGCAAACGCCAGCGGCAGCGTTTGGCGCATAAGTTTGTGATCTATCCTGATAAATTCAAGTCCTTCCTCTGCACGGGCTGCGGCTCCTGCTCGCGTTCGTGCGGGCAAATGTTCGGGGTTCGGCCCTGCCTGGAAGCGCTTGACAAACAGGGCGTTAAGGCGCAACAGTAACGAAGATCCGGCGCCGGCCCGCGTCGCGGAACGCGACCGGTCGGCACGCTATAATCATAACTGGGAGAAGTTGTTATGGAAAATATTTATCTGCCGGATCCGATGGAAGTACTCCAGGTTACGCAGGAGACCGGCGACGTCAAACGCGTGCGCATTCGGTTCCGCGATCCGGAAAAGGCCGCGAACTTCCATTTTAATATCGGCCAGTTCGGTATTTACTCCGTCTTTGGCGTCGGAGAATCCGTCTTTAATATCTGCTGTTCCAATTCCCATCAGCACGAATACATTGAATTCTGCTTCCGCAAGGTCGGGCGGGTCACCGAACGCATGTGGGACGTCGAGCCGGGCGATACGATCGGGTTCCGGGGACCGTATGGAAATTCCTATCCGATGCAGGATTGGGAAGGAAAAGATATCGTCTTTATCGCCGGCGGGATCGCGATGCCCCCGATTCGGTGCGCGATTCAGTACTGCCTCGAGAACCGCGAGAAGTACGGCAAGATTTCGATCGTCTACGGCGCGCGAACGGTCGGCGACCTTGTCTGCCGGAACGAGCTCGACGAGTGGGCGAAGTATCCGGACGTCGACGTGCTCAAGACGGTCGACGTGGCGCCTACGGACGGCGTCGCATGGGACGGCCGCGTCGACTTCGTGCCGACCGTGCTCAAAGATTCTAAAGTATCGGGCGACAACGCGATCGCGCTCGTCGTCGGGCCGCCGATTATGATTAAGCTGTCCCTGCCGATCCTCGCCGAGAACGGAATTAAAGACGAGAATATCTTTACCAGTCTTGAAAACCGCATGAAGTGCGGGCTTGGCAAGTGCGGGCGCTGCAACTGCGGCTCCGTATACGTGTGCAAAGAAGGCCCGGTCTTTACTCAGGCGGATCTCAAGAAAATGCCGGACGACTTCTAACGGCTTTTGCCTGTCCGGCAGTAAATGCATAACAGGACGCGTCGAAACGGGTTCGACGCGTCCTGTTTATTTTCTTGCCGCGCGAAAGACTCGCGGTTTTATTCCGCGGCGGCGTTCTTTTTCCGCTCCGCTTCGGTCGGCACGTAGACGACTTTTCCGTCGGGGAGCCGGTACGCGCGGCCGAGCAGTTCGCCTTCGCCGCTTCCCTGTTCCGTACTGGCTTGATAACGTTTGAGCTCTTTTCCCTCTTTAACGACGAGCTCCATGTCGGGCTTGCCGGGATTGACGACCGCTGTAAAATCCTGGTTTTCAAAGAGAAGCGGCGACTGCCAGAAGGCGGCGAGCGCGACGATGAGCGCGACGGCAAAGACCATGGCGACGTCGAAGAGATTCTCGACGCCCGACGTGATCGATTCGGTCGGTTCGTCGATAGAATCGAGGCTTATTCTGCGATATTTCCGCGGGCGCGTCATCTGTTCTCCTTCCGCTTGGCAAGCTGCTCCGCGCAGCGGTTCACGGCGAAATTCACCAAGATGAAGTCGGCGCGCGCCCAGCGCTTTTGCACCGCGAGTACGAACGACGCGATAATCGCGGTCGTTAGCCCGACGACCGTCGTCGAGAAGGCGACGACGAGATTCGCCGCGAGCGTATTGAGGTCGCCCTGCGCAAGTCCGAGGAGGGCGGGGCCAAGCGGAATGAGCGTGCCCATAAGGCCGAGCGCGGGCCCGATTTTGACGAGCCGTTCCGCGCGCTCGCAGCGGCTCTTGACGCGGCTTTCGAATTCGGAAATCTTCTTTTCGACAAACGGTTCGTCGTCCGCTTTTTCCGCGACCTCTTTGACGACCGTCATGGCGAGCCCGAGTTTCGCGTTCCGTTCGGCAAGGAATTTCGCGACGTCGAACGCCGCGTCTTCGGTTAAGCCCGTCTCCAGCGCGGTTCTCGCGTCCGCCTCCGCGCGCCGCGCGAACGTCTCGCGCAGCGCGACCCCGACGGCGTAGCAGGCCGCGAGCAGGGAGAGGATCAGCGCGAGCTCGGTCGGGACGAGCAGCGCGTTGGATATTGTGTAAAAGATCGTTGTGATCGCGTTCATTTCAAAACGGTTCCTGTATGTGGATCGATTTGCGTTTCCGTTTAATTATATTCCGGTTTGCGCGCCGCGCCAAGCCCGAACGCCGCCGCCATGAGCGCCAGTATGGCCGCGAGGTAGAGATTGCGCGTTTTGGGCGGTTTGACGGCGCGGGTTTGAAGTTCCTCTTCTGAGACTTCGCGCAGGCCGAGCCCTTCGATCGTCGGCTTGGGCGCCTCGACCGCCTGACGAATCTGCTCCGCGTAGCGCGCCGCGGCGTCGGCGGGCAGATTCTCCTGAACGAACTGTCGGAGCGCCTTATTTCCGGTCGACTGATACGATCCTGACGGGCCGAACTTTTCGACGAGCTCGGCGTGCAGACCGGCGATCTTCTTGACCGTTTCCGGGGACGCTTGCCAGTATTCTTTTCTAACCGCTTCGAGCATATCGGCGGTCATGTCCTGGAGCGCGGCGGGGTTCTTCTCCTCAAACCATTCGCGGACGCCGAGGTTGTGAACGTCGTCGACGAATACGGCGGACGTCTCTTCCCAGACCGACTGCCCGACCGTTTTCGGCTGCGCGACGCTCCATCCAAATAGATTGCGGACCGTCTTTTCGGTCGACGCGGCGGCCGTCGCGCCCTCCTGCTGCAATCCTTTGAGATATTTCGGGTTCCAGAGCGTTGTGCGCAGTTCTTCGCGGAGCGCGGCGCGCGCCGTTTCGACGCGCGGATTGTCCGGCGAGCGCAGGTCGTCGTACCATATCTCCATGTCTTTGCCCGTCTTAACGCGCGCGGCGGCGTTGAGGGTCGAGAATTCGTAGATATGATCGAGCTTTGCCGGCCCCCACACGTTCGAGGACCGCGTCTGCGCCATGAGATCAAGCCCGTCCAAATTAAATTCGAGCAGGTTCTTAACCGGGAGCCCCCACTGGCGGGGATTGCGGTAGACGCCCGACATATTGGCGAGATACCTGTCGGCGATCTGCGACTCGTCGTTCCAGAGGTCGCTCCGCTCGACGAGGTCCATAATTCCGGTCCCGTACGAGAGCGCGTTGACCGCGCCAAAGACGCGCGCCGTCGAGAGTTCGCGCGCTTCTTCTTCGGTTCGGCCCGCCGCGGTCAGTTTGAGCGCGATCGCGCGCGCGTTTTCCGCGACGAAGTTCGGATACGGCTCCTCTTTCGGGGCGTCGGCGGCCAGTCGAACGGCGCGGTCGAGCTCTTGGAGTTTGCTCCCGAACGAATCGCGGAATTGGCCCGACGTCTGTACGAGGACGTCGATTCGCGGCCGGCCGAGCTCTTCGGAGGGAATAAGCTCGACTTCCGCCGCCGAGCCCCGCTTATCACGCTTAACGCGAACTCCGAGCAGATAGAGGACTTGCGCGACGCCGAGACCCTGCGTTCGCGTCGATTCGCCGCCCCATAGCGTGCAGGCGACTTTGCGCGGATACTCGCCGCCGTGTCCCTCGCGAAACTTCCCGATCAGTTCGTCGGTCAGTTTCGCGGCGACCGCCTCCGCCTCTTTTGACGGGAGCTTTTCGACGTCTAAGCCCGCTAGATTGCGTCCGGTAGGCGCCGCGTCCGGATTGACGAGGAAATCGCCGCCTGTCGACGGCTTGACGTAACTTCCGGCCGCCGCGGCGATAACGGAGTCGAGTTCCGCGTCGAACGATTCTCGGAGCCGCTTCGCCGCTTCTTCCGGGTCGAGCCGGGACGCCTGCGCGGTCTCGGCGATCTGTTCCTCCGTCCACGGCCGCCCAAGGACGTGCAGTCCGCGCGTTACGCTCGCGTTTTCGTAGCGGTGCAGGAGTTTGTGAAGCGTTTCTAACTGCGTTTCAGAAAGCGGTCTGCGTTCTTCCAGAGCCTTTTGGCGCGATTCGGGAGTTTCGTATTCCTTGAATTCCGGACAATCGAGCAGGTCGTCGATAATGGACGATTTGAACGCGAGTTCGGCGATCGAAACGGCGTACTCTTCGCGGAGCGCGCCCTCTTCGGTTTCGCCGTATTCGTGAATTTTTTCGTCGAGTTCCTCTAAGTCGGCGTACAGTTCGCTTTTGGTAAACGGCGGCGTGAGGTGAGACAGCGTAACCGCGCGAATCCGGCGCTTTGCCAGAAACGCTTCTCCGATATTGTTGATACTGTAAATATATAGATTAGGCTTATTTCCAACGAGCGCGTCCGGAAAGCACGACTCGGTGAGAAACGCGGATTTCCCTTTCGTAAATTCCAGGGATCCGTGCGTTCCGAAATGCACGAGGAAATCGGCGTTAAATCCGTATCGCGCCCAAAGATACGCTGCGACGTAGAAGTGCGGCGGCGCTTTGCCGGTTCCGTGCACGGCGTCGAGCTCGTCCCCCTGCTTGGAATAGGGATCGGAGAGGAGCACGTCGGTCGTCGGCTGCGGAATGAGAACGACGTTCCCAAACTGAACGCGCGGAACGATTAACCCGTAGTCGTCGGGCAGATCGCGCGTCATGAATCCGCCGGGCGGCGTTCCCCACGCGTCGGTAATCGCGTCGCGCGCCTTTTTTGAAAGATAGGCGTCGAACCAGCGCTGATACGTGCGTTCCGGTATAAATTCCGGATTGCATTCCCGGACAAATTTATCGTACGCGCCGAGCTCCCACTGTCCTATTGTCCGGCCCTCTTTTTCGAGCCTCGCTTTGAGCGCGCCGACCGATTCGGGAAAGTCGGCGCCAAGATCGTATCCTTCGTCGCGCATGCGCGTTAGGAGATTATAGAGCGAATCGGCGACTTCGAGACTCTGCGCGACGAACGCGGCCGCGCCCGGCCCTTTGTAATAGAAGATCGCCGCTTTCTTTTCCGCGTTCGGCTTGCGCCGCAGTTCGAGCCAGCCGACCGCGCGTTCGACGAGCGCGTCGATCCGTTCGGAGAGGGGCGCGCGCACGACGAGCCCGTCGGGATTCTC
>CAMNJU010000050.1 GCA_946541595.1 uncultured Planctomycetales bacterium | reverse complement strand
GCCGTCCGTTAGGCCGGAATACGCCGCCGTTCGTTCGCTTTCGTAAAGAAAGTCGTCGGGGCCGCGCTATGCGTTCGCCGCAGACGCGTTTCCTTTCGGCGCTTCTTTGCCCGGGCGGCGCGGTTCGGATTTTCCGCTCGCTAATCGGCCGTAGGCTCCTTTGCGCTCGCCGCCGCGTCCGCCGGGGTTCCTCGTTTGTGTCCGGCGCCGCGTTTGTGTCCGGCGCCGCGTCTTTGCGCGCGTCTGGCCCCGTATGGGCGTTTCGAAACGCCGCTGCGGCGCGGAAGGCGCAGATCGCAAATTGGGTAATTCTTTCGTTGTTTTTTCGCCGCCGCCGATGAGTCGGACCCGTTCGGTTCCGTTATGCGGAGACGGGCCGCGGCGTTTGCGAAAGTCTGTCTAAACATTATTGAAACAAAGAATTGAAAGACCGGAAAAGAAGAGCTTTTTCGCGTCTATAGGAAAAGTACGTAATGAAAACGAATCAAAAGAATCTCCATAGCGCCAAACGCGCGTTTACGTTAGTCGAACTGCTCGTCGTTATCGCCATTATCGGAATCCTCATCGGTCTCCTCCTGCCCGCCGTTCAGGCGGCTCGGGAAGCGGCCCGGCGTATGGAATGCACGAACAACATGAAGCAGCTGGGCCTGGCGCTCCACAACTACGCCGACGTTCATAACGTCTTTCCGTCCGCATGGCGCGGTTATACGCCCGACGGCAAACACGCGAACGTGTACGGCGATCCCGGCTGGGGCTGGGGCGCGGCGATTCTGCCTTTTATGGAACAGTCGCCGCTCTATCAGAAGATCGATCTGAAGAAGTCGATCGCCGATCCCGTCAATCGGGACGTGCGCGAAATGTTCCTCAAAGCGTTCCACTGTCCGTCCGAACCTGTCGGCGATAAGACGTTTACGATTGCCGATTCCGGCATTCTTCATTCGCACGAAGAAGAGGAGCGTCATCATCACGACGGAGACGACGACGAGGACGAACATGAACACGAGCATGAGCATGAAGATCTCAGTCCGGCGCTTCTGGCGACGGTATTCGGCGCTTCGAATTACGTCGCGTCGATCGGTACGACCGATATCCATTCGGCGGAGGAATACGAAGATACGGGCCGCGAATTCCGAGGGGACGGCGCGTTCTATCACAACAGCCAGTTAAGTACGAGCGCGTTCGTGGACGGCCTGAGCAATACGATCTTCGTCGGCGAACGTTCGGCGAAGAAAAAGCATTTCTCTACGTGGGCGGGCAATCCCGCGGGGGACGGGTGTCTGCCCGCGCTCGTCGTCGGATCATTCCACGAAGGATTCCATAACGACGGGGACGAACACGGGTTCTCCAGCTATCATCCGGGCGGCGCGAATTTCCTCTTCGGCGACGGTTCGGTTCACTTCGTCAGCGAAACGGTTTCGGAGTCTCAGATTAACGCGTGGGCGACCCGGGCCGGCGGAGAAACCGCGTCGAACTGACGCCGGCTGACGCCTGATTGTTTGGGCGTTTCATTGACCGCGCCGTTTCGAGCGATATTTCGCGTTTGAAACGGCGCGCGTTTTGAAACGCGGCCGGCCGTTCTATTTTCAATACGGCCGTCTGACGTTGTTTCAATACGCAGCGGGCTTTTTCTCGCGAATAAAAATTTTTTAACAGACGTGTTGACGTCTCGAAGGCCCATGATAGACTGATTGCAGACGACGATTGGAACCGCCGGTCTACTTTCGGCAGTTCCGCTGTTCTTTGTTTTATTTACGTTCGAAATTTGGCTTCTACGTCTGCTTCCCGTCCGACAGGACCGTCGCAAAGCGTCGCTTTGACGGGCGTTCGTTATTTCTGACGAGCGCGAACAGACGAGTCGAATTCGATCTAACTTGATTTTAGAGGTAAAAAAGATGAAAGCGCTTTCGAAAAAGAACGCTCGGGTGGCCGAGGTTGCCCAAGAGCTGTTGGCGAACGAACTTCCGGTTGTCGCGCGTTACGAGGTATTCAAAAAATTCCAAGACGTCGACGTTTTGGCGCTCCAAAAATCCTGCCTGAAGGAGCTCTTCAAAGGGAATAAGGAGTTTGTTCCTTTGTTCATAGAGTTCCAGGAAATGAAGGGCAAGTTCGAAGACGAGTTCAACGAACAGTTCGAGCGCGCCAATTCCGTCCTCCAGAAAGCGATGACCGAAGAAGGGGAGAATGGCGGCGAAGCTGAGGAGACCGACGAAGCGGAGACGGACGCGAACGAAGAAGCGAAAACGTCCAACGACGCCGAGAAGACCGAGGACGAAGACGCCGACATGGACGCCGACTGCGAGGATGAAGACGAAGACGAGGACGAAGAAGACAAAGCCGCGGAGCGGAGGATTACGGTCATGATGGAGGCCGCTAAGCTCAACGCGATCGCGGTCGATTACTTGAAGAAAGTACTTGAATTTACGAAACGGATTCAGGCTCTTTGCGAGAAATAGCGCCCGCGCGCCGCTTCTTTTCGGGCCTCGGCAGACGCGGGGAACGTCTCTCAACGCCGCTCTCCGCGTCCCTTTTCGTTTCTTACGTTATTTCTCCCTATCGGACGCCGCTCCGTCAATCGGCCGCTCTCCGGCCGGATCTTTCGGGGCGGTTTATTGAACTGTGTTATACAGAGCCGCAATGAGCGCGGCGTTTGTCTTAAAGCCAAAGAAAGGTCTTTGTTATGAATTTGCTTCAACAGTGCGACAAGGTCGCCGAACGGATCGACGATCTCCTGAAGAACAGGGATACCCGCCGTCGTCTGATCGCGCAGGGGCACAAGCTTAGCGACGTCGAGATTTCGCGTTTGCTTTACCTTTGCCGCGCGCGACTCGACGCCGGACACACGGACGTCGTCGACGGAACGCGCCAAATTGAGACGCTTAAGAAACGGTTCGACGCGTTATATCAGCGGAAGTCCAAAGAGATCGTTTTGACCGCGCGAAAGGCGGCGGCCAAGCGAAAAGGCAGTAAGCAAAAAGAGAAGGCCGGCTTTAACGGCATGCAGCTCCTTGTGACGATCACTAAAACGGTGGAACTCAAAAACAGTATGTTTACCTATCTGACGCACGTTCGTAAGATTGTCGAGAGGATTCGAATCGCCGTTCGCGACGCGGAGTGAGCGCCTTTCCTCAAATCTTCTCCGCGAACCTATAAAAAAACCGCCGATCCAATTTGGGGACCGGCGGTTTTCGCAAATTGCCAGAAAATAATCTCTTACGCCGTTTACTTCGAAAGATTCGCGATCTGTTCTTCAGTCAGGGGCCATGAGAAGACGCTTGCTCTTGCAATCGAGCCTTTAAACTGGTTCAGGCCGACTCCGCCTTCGGTAATATCGGCTCCGACGCAGAATGCGCGCACGTCTTCCCGGGTCGGATGCGTCAGCTTGCCTTCGACTTCTTTTCGCGCGACTTCTTTTCCGTCGAGATAGAGAATCGCGGCTTTGCCGTCGTAGACGCCGAACGCGCGATGATATTTTCCTAACTCAATTTCTTCCGGCGTCGACAGAATGACGTACTGATTATTGACGCCCGCCCAGAATTCCAGCCGTTTCGTCTTGTAATTGATTTCAATCGAGGTTCCGTTCCCCTGCGTATTGCCGATAATAACGCCGTTTTTCGCGGGCTTAAACTCGTCGAATTTAAACTGAACCGCGACGGTCGCCCGGGTCAGCCGCGAATAGTCGCGTTCGGTGAATTTCATTTTGTAATAATCTTCCGCGCCGTTGAACCTGCCGACGTACGCGCCGTCTAACTCGTTCTCCTTCGCGATTTGCGGCGCGCCGAATATTTCGAGCGTCTTTTGCTCTTTGAGGTCGTTGACGGGCGCGTTGACCGCTTTGCCGTCGACGAACTTCACGTCGAGGACGTCCGGTTCGGGCCGGGCCGCGTCTTTTACAACGGCGCTTTTGGGCGTCGCCGCTTCGAGCGTCAGTTTCTGTTCGCTCTCTTTAAAGAACGGATTGAGCGCGGTAATCTCTATTTTGTACGCCGAATTTTCCTCGAGATTAATCAAGTTGGCGCGCATCGTATCCGGCCGATCCTTAAAGTAATATTCCGACCAGAAATATTGGGCGTTTTTCTTTTCCCAACCGTCGCCGACGCGCTTATGGAGATCGACGCGGTAGCTGTGCACGACGTCGGGACAGGTCGCCTGCGGGAACGTGAGCAGAATTTCCGTAGGCTCCGTCTCGACGGCTTGCGCCTGCGCTCCGTCGGGCCAAACGGGCTTCGCGGTCGTCTGATACCGCTTGTCCGTATAGACGTAATTGTCGATATCGCCGGGTTTGTCGACGACGTAAACCAAGTCGAAGAAGGAGTCGGTTATAATATCGTACGGTTTGAGAACGACGCTGGCGTCGCGGCAGACTTCGACGATATAGAGCTGGGCGGCTCTTGTATATCCGGGCGGGAACTTACTGTAGCGCCCTCGCTCGCCGCCCATTTCGAAGTAGCTGAGCGTGCCCGTTCCGAAGGCGGTAAAACAGCCCTGCCACGCGGACCGCGGGTCGTTAATCGGATAATGCGAGTGGCCGGAAAAGTCGATAACGCGCGGGTATTTCTGCAGCATGGCGTACAGATCCTTAATGCCCCAGTCGTCGTCCCCTCGGCTTCCGTAAACGGTCGGCGTTACGTGATAATGATGAAACGCGAAGACGGGCTTGTCGGGATCCTCTTCGCACGCCGTTTTGATTTCGTCTTCGAACCAGTCGATCGCGTAGAGATAGTCTCCTTCGTGCGATCCGTTGTCCCTTCGGACTCCGATTTCCGGCGAAAGCCCGATGAATTTATATCCTTTGACGTCGTACGTTAGATTCGAGGGCCGCTCGAAAATCTCTTCCCAGCGTTTTTTCGTTCCGCCGTGGAATTCATGGTTCCCCATACAGAGAATCGAGGTCGTTTCCGGTTTGATTCCCTCGTCCATGATCTTTTTAAATAGGAAGAGCTCTTCGTCATATCCGTGGTCGGAGAAGTCGCCCGCGACGAGCATGCCGTCGCACGTCTTGTATTTCTGTTCGCGCGAATACTCGTACATGAACTCAATCGCGCGTTTAAACCGAGCCGCCTCAACACAGTCGGCGTTCTTTTTGAGATGCACGTCGCTGAACGCGGCGAATCGCAGGACGACGTCCTTTTCTTCGGCGCCGGCGGCGTATTCCGCATAGAGCTTAGCCGGCAGGCAGAAGAGGGACGCGCCGAGAACGCTGTTTTTGAGAAAGGACCGGCGCGACGACGCCGAATAGGAACGGTTAGACACGGTATTTCTCCTTAATAACTGCGTTGGGACTGTTCGATGAAAAACAGGTTCGCCCGTTATTTTATCCGGAAGCGGCCGCCGTTTCAAACGCGGCGGGACTTTTTTTGCGCTTTTGGAAAAGAACGCGGCTCGAAAAAACAGAGAAGAGCGCGCGGCGTTTATAGCGAATAGACAAAAAAACTTCGCGGCCTCAAGTCGGGGCCGCGAAGCGCGTAATGCGAGCAAAGGCTTGCGATTAGAGCATATGGGCGCGCAGCTCTTCCGGGGACAGAATCGACAGGTCGGCGGGCGCGACGTCGAAGACCGTTTTGCAGCCGGTTACGCCGCGTTTATGCATGCGGTCGATCGCGCGCGCGAACGCGACGAGCGCGTTCGACGTGAATTCCGGATTCGAATCGAGCGTGAGTTTGTATTCGATCGTGTGGGTGTGTTCGCCGTTGAGGCCCGTCTTGCCGGTACGAATGACGAAACCGCCGTGCGGTAAGCCCGAATGGTTCTTTTCGAGCTCTTCTTTCGAAATGAAGGTAACGGTCGTGTCGTAGTCGGCGAAATAGTTCGGCATGGTTTTAATCGCGTTTTCAATCGCCGCTTTATCGGCGCCTTCTTCCGCGACGACGTAGCATTCGCGCAGATGCTTCTGACGGGTCGTGAGTTCCGGGCAGCTTCCGGACCGCACCGCGTCGAGCGCCGCTTCGATCGGAACGGTATACTGCCGCGCGTCGACGACGCCAGGCACGCGCCGAATCGCGTCGGAATGCCCTTGGCTCACGCCGCGGCCCCAGAAGGTATAGTCGGCGCCCTGAGGGAGCATGGCCGACGCGTAAAGACGGTTGAGCGAGAAGAGACCCGGATCCCAGCCCGCTGAAATGAGCGCAATGTGGCCCGACTTCTTCGCGGCCGCGTCGACGTTCGCGAAATGTTCCGGAATCTTCGCGTGGGTGTCGAAGCTGTCGAGCACGTTGAAATTCTCGGCGAGCGCCGGCGTCATTGTCGGCAGGTCTGTCGCGCTGCCGCCGCAAATAATGAGAACGTCGACTTTATCTTTGAAGTCCGCCGCGCTGGAAGCGGCGTAGACCGGAACGCCAGTGCGCGTCTTGACCGTTTCAGGCGCGCGGCGCGTAAAGACCCCGACCAACTCGGCGTCGGAATTCTGACGAACGGCGCATTCGACGCCGCGACCGAGATTGCCATATCCGTAAATTGCAATTTTCATTCTAATATCCTTCAGTTCGTTTGCGTTCGGAAAGAACGGCGCCAAAATAACCGACTCTCTAACCGTATGGCCGACAAAAGATTCGCGCGAATTTGCCCGAATCCGGCTCATGACTGCGAATATTATACTCTCTTATAAAAACATTGCAAGATATTGTTTGTTTTAATAGTTCTATAATTGGCCGTTATATAGGGTATGAAACGTATTTCTCTTGATTTCATTTCCTTGCAATAGAGTTTATTCGCGGGTATAATGACCGGCGCGTTCTTTTGGCGGGGCTTAGCGCGCCGCCCGCTGTAAACGTTGGAGGTGTTTGGTTAATGAATGTATTCTTTTCTGGCGTTCTGCGACAGTTCGGCTTTTGCGCGGCGCTTGCCGTATTTCTTACCGCGGCGGCGTTTCTCGCTCAGCCTGATTCCATCGGCGCGGCGCCTCCCGCTCGCCGCACGCCGCCCCCAGATTTTTCCGGCGCGCGCGCTCCCGGCGACGGTTCTTCGGGGCCTTCTGCCCGGCGTCCGCACGAGCCGGAGGAGAACGGGGGCGTTCTCCCGGAATCGGAGTCGGGCTCGTTTGAGCTGTCCGAGGAAGCGAACGACGCCGCGAATTGGCTTGACCCCGTGAAATCGGAGAAGCTGCGAGCCGAAGTTCTCGAGGCGGCGAAGGAATATCGCAAGGGTTGGCCTTCTTTTCCTCCGGTCGATCAGGCGAAAATCAAGTCGCTCGGACTGCGCGCGATTAAGACGGGGCACGTCGTCTTCTATACCGATCTCCCGGAGAATCCGGACGTCGACGGGATTCCCGACGCGCTCGAGGCGGCGATACCGCTCGTTTGCGAATTCTTTCATATCGATCCGTCGCGCTTTGACGGCTGGCAGGTCGAGGCGTTTCTCATGGGCGATTGGAAGCCTTTTATTGAGATTCGCGCGCTCAACGGTCCGCCCGAATTTCTCTACGGCTATTCGATGGGCGACCGCATCTTTGCCAAAGATCAGAAGTCCGCGTATTACAACCGTTTTCTTCTGACGCACGAGCTTGTTCATACGCTCATGCACGAGATATTTGGCGATCTGCGTCCGCGTTGGTATTCCGAAGGATCGGCGGAATACGTCGCGCTTCATCGCTGGGATCCGAAACGCAAACGCATGGAGCTCGCGATTATACCGGAATCGGAAGAAGCGACGCCCGGATTCGGTCGGCTACGCCAGATACGCGAGATTCTCAAGACGAACCGCGCGCCGACGCTCTACGATATTCTGCATTTCAGGCCGCGCAATTTCGTCGACGTTTCGACTTATTCGTGGAGCTGGGCGTTTGTCATGTTCCTCTATAACTCGCCGAAATACAAGGAGATCGCCGAGGTCCTGCCTTATTGGTCGATTACTGACGATCCGAATCGGCTCTTTATTGACGCGATCGGGGAACGCTGGGGCGAATTGGAGAACGACTGGGCCGATTTCATCGACCGAATCGACTACCGCTACGACTTCGACGCGACCGTTATCGGGGACGCGCCCGTGATGGCGCCGTCCGCCGAAGTGGGGGAGGGCGCGGTCGTTGAGATTGACGCGTCGCGCGGCTGGCAGAATACCGGTCTGAAGCTCGACGCTGGCGCGGCGTATAAACTTACGGCGGTCGGCCGCTACGATTTCTATCTTGCCGCGGCAGGTCGCGCTCTTGAATTTGAGCCGACCGGCGCAAGCTTTCAGTATGTTCACGGCGCGCCGATCGGGCGGTTAGAAGCGGTCGTCGTGCCGGAGATTACTGAGTTTACCTTCGATCAGGTTTACGGTCTTGCGGACGGCGGGAACGTCGCGCGAAGTTCGCTCGGCGCGGACGGGTTTCGTTTCGACGCGTTTCGCGGTTCTTCCGGCGGCGCGACACGCAACCGTTTCGGCGAACAGTCCGACGGCTTCGACCGTTCTGACGAAACACAGGACGCGCAATTCGCCGCGCCGCGAAAGGACAGGGCGCCGGAACGTTCCCCGCGCAATCGAGCCGACGCCGCGGCCGGAGCGCTCGCGCCCCTTTATAACGCGCGGTATCCTTGGAACGAGTCGATCGGTTTTTCGAGTCCGACGGCGACCCTGACGCCGAAGACGGGCGGGACGCTCTATATGCGCATTAACGCGCCGCCGGGCGACGTCGGCCGGAATCGCGGAACAGCGCGCGTGCAAATCAAACGCGGATAGCCTCCGGAACCTTTGCGACAACTAAAAGAGCCGTCTGCGGTTAGGCGGCTTGGCTTATATGAATCGAGGTAAAAATGACTTTTACGATTAACAAGGCGCGCGCGGCGTTCTGCCGCGGCTGCGCGTTTCTTCTGGTCGCGGCGGCGGCCATGACGGCGTCTTGCGGCGCGTTTGCGGACGAACCGAACGGGTCCGCGACGCCCGACGACTGGAAAGCGAAGCTCTTTGCGGGCGACGAACGCGTCGCGCTCGAAGAGCCGGCGAACGGCGCTGTCGTCGCGATTCGTCCTGGCGTAATCGCGGGCTATAAGTCGCCTGAAGAACGCGGTTGGGACGCGCCTTACAACTGTTCGGAACTCAAAAACGGCGTTAAGGAATGCTCGCATCCGACGCCCGTCGCGTTCCGCTGGACGTTCAAAGAGGGCGCGTCGGGATTCTCGACGCTCCAGCTTTCGGAGACGCCCGATTTCGCGGCGCCAGTAGAAATTCCGGCCGGTCAGGAGACGAGCGCCGAAGCGACGAATCTCGATACGGGCGCGACGTACTTCTGGCGCGTCAAGCTCACGGGCGGCGAGAACGCGCAGCCAGTCTATTCGTCGGCGCGCATGTTCGCGACCGCGTCGGAGCTTCCGCGCTGGTATAAGGTTCCGGATATTTCGAACGTTCGCGACCTCGGCGGCTGGAACGCCATGAACGGGAAACGCGTTAAGAAGGGCATGCTCTTCCGCGGCACGGAGCTCGATCGGAATTTCTCGCTCACGCCGGAATCGAAAGAGTTCATGACGAAAACGCTTGGAATCCGTTCCGATATCGACCTGCGCGGCGCGTCCGAATGGGGCGGCGCGGAAGATTACGGCTCCCCGCTCGGGAAGGAAGTCGCGTGGCTCAATTATCCGATCGGATGCTACGAAGGTATCTTTAACGATAAGCAGAAGGCGTACTTCCGCGATATCTTCAAGCAGCTCGCCGACGAATCGACCTATCCGGCGTACATTCACTGCTGGGGCGGCGCGGACCGCACCGGGACGCTGTGCATTATGATCAAAGCGATTCTTGGCGTTAACGACAACGACCTGTGCACGGACTATGAAATGACGTCGTTCTCCGTTATCGGCGAACGCTGCATTCAGAGCGACGCGTTCAAAAAGATGAGAAAAGAGCTTGAAGCGTACGGCAAAGAAGGGGATCCGTTCTCCGTAAAGTTCGAGAACTACCTCATTTCCGCGGGCGTAACGCAGGACGAGCTCAATAAGATTCGCGAGCTTCTGCTGGAAGACAAGCCGGAATGACGGCCGCGTAACGCGCGCCAAAGCGTTCGGAAAAGAAAAAGAGCGGAGATCGACCGTTTCGTTCGGTTCGGTCTCCGCTCTCTCTTTTTAAGAAGAGGGCGCCGCCTTTCGTTTGCGCGCTAGTTCCGTTTTTTCATGCAGTCGTGAACCCACGCGATGAAATTCTCCGTCGGCTCGCCGACGCGTTCGGCTTTCGTGTGTCCTTCGCCCCAAACCGTTTCAAAATCGACCGAAAGACCGCCGTAATTTTCCAGCGCAAGCGCAAGATTGACCTCGGTCGCAAGCGCGCAGTCGCTTTGCGCGATTCCTGTTCGGATGCGCCAGAACTTTGCTACGGAACTCGTTTTATAGCCTTCGGAAGATTCGAGCAGATAATAGAGGGGCGTGTACATGGCGACTCGCGCCGACGCCGTATTGCCGGCGCCGTCTTTTTTGGCGAGATCGGCTTTGTAGGAGTCGGCCAGACCGTTTCCGAGTTCGGCCAGAATCGCGGCAAGATCGGCGTCGAAGTGCGCGCCTTTTCCGTCTCCGTATCCGAAAAGGACGTTTTCCGCCTGTCCGCCGTCGAACTGATCGAAAGCGCCCAGACGCTTGGACGCGATCTTGCACGCGGCGACAAACTCTTTGAGACTGCTTATCTTAGCGGTATTAGAAGCCGCGTCGTATTCGATCCATTTCCCCTTGGCGTTGAGCGCGTCGACGTATTCCTGAGCGGTTTGATAAGTTCCCGTAAGAGTAATTCCCGTCGGCGCTTGATTACGCGCCACGCCGTCGCGTTCTTCGTAAGGGCGATCGGGCGCCGGGCCGCCGACAAACGGAGAAGGGCCGTCGATTACAATAGGCCGGGCGCCGTTCGGAGAACGGGGCCGCGCGCCGGGACCGCCTCGGAATCCGCCCGGTCCGCGGCGGGACTTAGACGGAACGGCGTAAGGGAATTTTGTATCCGCAAGGAAATTATTGAGGGAGCCTTCGACGACCGTCTTCATGTAGTCGTAATATCCGCCCGCCTGAAAGATTCCTTCCGACGATTCGTCCAGCGTGAGAACGGCGCCGTTCGGATCTTTGATTTGAGCGCGATTGACGTACGCCGCAAAGGCTTGCGCGAGCTTGTCGGATATCTGGCGCTCCTCGTCGGACAGACCTGTTCTCGTCGAGCCCATCATCCATTCGTACCCGGCGTCCGCAGTATCTAAATTCGTAATGGGGCACCAGCACATCGAACCGAGCACGGCGTCGCTAACGCCTTCGACCGCGCCCAGTTCCTTAAGATAAGGCGCGTACAGGGCGTCGTCTCCGGTCGCGCCCATGAGCGCCGACTGCGCGCCCCCGCCGCTCATGCCGAACGTAAAGATCGCGTCGGAATCGCCCGGCAGTTCGGCGTCGCAGAGCCGCAGAAAGCGAACCGCCGCTTTGAGATCGGCCACGGCGGCCGGCGCGCCCGATTCGCGGCCTCGGCAGCCCGCGTGCGCGTAAACGAATCCCGCCCGGGTATATTCCGTTACGTCCGCATAGTCCGTAAGGGGCGGCATGGCGGAATAACCCGGCGTTTCGACCGGCATGACGACGGGCGCGTCGGCCGCCGTATATGCGCCGACTCTGCCCGAAGGATTCGCCTTGCATGTGAACGTGCCGTCCCCGTTGTCCGTCGCGGTCATGTACTCTTTCGGAACGAAGATCGCGAGCGTCTCGTATTCGGCGTCCGCCGGAGTTTGACAGTAGGGGATTCCAAGCTGATAGAAGACTCCGTCCTGCGCCTGATAGCGCCACGCGGAGTCGTCGATCTTTGGCAAGTCTGTTTCCGGGTTCGTGAGCGCGTTTACCGCGCCGCCGTTCTGAGCGAGGCAGGCAGAGGAAACCAGCGCCGCCGCGGTTATGACAAGAGCGGAAAAAGTTACTTTCATGTAAAATCCTTTATGACGTCTTTCTTTGAAAGAACAAAACGAACAGACCGTTCTTGATATCGCGCGAGGTTGAGAACGGGCCCGTTCGCGGCGTGAACTCTGTCTCCGAGATTCCGTTCCAGAGACGCGAGCCTCTAAAAAAGTTCAATCCTAAACTGTTTTCCAAACTTAATTTTTATCTTGAAATCATAATACAAAACGCGCGTCCCTCTGATTTGGGACGCGCGCTTCTCAACGTAAATCTACGCCGCGAGAGTCAGACGGTCAGTCGACGCGCCAAGTCGAGCCGACAAGCCGATCGACGTCGAGGTCGTTGACCTTTTTGCCGTTCTTCTTAGCGTCTCGGACCGCTTGCGCGCGCTTCTGGAAATACTCGTAGCGTTTCTCCTGATCGACTTCCACGTCGGCGACGGGCGCGAAATCTTCCTCTTCGCCGCGGCCCTGTTTGGCGAGCCTATCCTGACCTCGGCGAATAATTTCAAGCGCTTCCTTATATTCCGGGGCGTCGCGGTCGGCGTTCCAACGGTTCAGGCACGGGCTGACTTCCGGCCGATCGAAGAGGACGTTACCCGCCAAATTGAGGCCGCCTATTCCGGTTAGGGCTTCAAGGCGTTTCGTCTCTTCCCAAGTAAGGGGCGAGCGCCCGTACGGATTGTTGCGGTACGCGGAGCCGTATGTCGGATAGTACGGCGCGTTGATATCGATCCAGGTAACGACGCGGTTGAACGCTTCCGGATCGGTCGTCTTATCGACGTAAACGCCGAGCTCTTTGCGTTTGGCGTCAATTTCCGGTTTCGGATGTCCTTCGAGGAATATCTTGGCGAGTTTGCTCTGCGTCGAGCCCCAGAAGTAGGGTTCGAACGTATTGTGCGGACCGGCGCCCGGAACGCGCACGAGCCCCTTCGTGCGAATCTGCCAGTAGGACGCGTTAAACGCCGCGTTGCGGTCGCCCGCGAGAATGAGCTTTTCGCCGGCCGGTTTGCCGTAATCGTGGCACGTGACGCAATACTTATCGAAGACGGGCTGCACTTCTTCGCGATAGCTGAAGAGGCGCGGCTTGCCGTACCACGGTTCAAGCGTTCGCGGCTCGCCCGATTCCGCCGCGCCCGCAAGCTGACCGGAAGTCGGCGCGTCGATACGGCTTTCGTGGCATCCGACGCAAGCGTTCGCTTCGCCCGGGCGCACCATAATACCGCTGCGCATCGACTGAATGAGCATCTGATTTTCGTCAAGCAGCTGGAAGTAGACGTACCTCTCCGCCGGAACGGCAAACGAGACGCTTCCGTCTTCTTCGACCGGAACGGTTCCGATAATCCGCTTGTTATTGAAGTCGTCCCAAGCCATGCCGGGCGCCTGAGTGCCGCTCCCTTGCCAGTTTTCGTTCGTCCAGAACCGCTTTTCGGGCGATTCGACGACGCGCAAGTATTTCACGGCTCCCTTTTCGACCTTGTCCATGCCGAATCCTTCGTAAACGTTGGAGACATGGAAATATCCGTTCGGATCGTCGGGATTGCCGCGCGTGGCGATCGTTTTGGGCGGATCGGTCGGAACAATCGGCTGCGGATCGAAGCATCCGGGCGCGTCGGTATGAACGAGAATAGACCCTCCGTCCGGATCGAGCAGGTAGACGCCCATCTCTTCGCCTTTGCCGGTCTGACCGGAGACAAGAATATAGCCGTCTTCGAGCGGGAACGGATCTTCATATTTACGCGGACAGTTCCTAAACGTATCGTATTTCACCGCTTCGAGGAACGGGTCGGCGGCGGGCGCGTCGGTGACCCAGTCGATCGTTTCGGGCGGCCACGTCTGCAGGCCCGGCTTGCGGCCGTCGACGCCGAGCCGACGGTCGATGAGCACGATTGCGCCCCAAGGCCGGTCATGGCAGGACGTTAGAGTGCAGACGAATACGGAGTCGTCGTCGGGCGTTGGACGCGCGTCGATAACGCCGCCCGGCGACGCCGTGTTGTTGCCCCAGAAGATTTCATGCTTAGTTCCGTCCGGATTCGCGACCCAGACGCCTTGCGCGTCGCCGAAGCTGCGGTCGACGTATTCCCAGCGGTCGTAAATAATCCGGCCGTCGGAGAGAAGCGCGGAATGTCCTTCGAAGAGCGTGCTCTTGCCGATCTGCTCGACGTTCGAACCGTCCCCGTTCATTTTATGCAAGTTGCACATAATGTGGCGGTTGCACATGCAGTATTTCGGCTCGCGCGTCGACGAGAAGACGATTTCGCCGGTCGGGAGATAGATCGGATCGATATCGCTCGCGCCGGAGACGAACGTGAGCTGCTTAAAGCCGTCGATTTTCGCGATCTCTTCGGGCGTCGTCGTTTCTTTCAGCACGATAGTCGGGCGGTCGAAGTCGAGCGTTATTTCGCCGATATGGTAGTCGTCGGAGCGCGATTTACGGAACGCGAAAACGCATTTTTTCGCGTCGAACGAGAGACTCGGATCGCGCACGACGCCGTCCGGAAGTTCGAGCAGCGTTTTCGTTTCGTCTTTCTGAGGGAACCAGACGACGAGCGCGGTGTTGCCGACGAAGCTTCCTTCGTTAATTTCTCCGTGCTGGAAGATCGTCGCCGTATTGTGATGGTCGGGAACGTACTGCGCGCGGCGCACGTACAGAATCGCCTCGGGCAGGAGCGCGACCGCTTCGTCGCGGCGCTTCTTTTCTGCGGCCGCTTTTTCTGCGGCAATGCGCGCGAAGTTCTCTCTGCGCAGCTTACTGCCTTCGGAGTCGATAGAGCCGGGAATCTGGAAATAGTCGCAGCGAATGTGCGCCCAGCCGCCGTCTTCGAGGTCAATAACGCGAATGAGCGCGCGTTTTCCGACGTATTTCGAGACGTCCCACTCGACCGGGTCGAGCGCTTCGTTATCTTTTCCCCTCGCGTTGAGAACGGGCGTTACGTCGCCGTCGTCTTCGAGGAGCGCCAGTTCGACGCGTTCGCCTTCACGGCTGCCGCCGCCCCCAATGAGGAACGTAATTTTATCCCCTTTGATTGTAAAGACGGGCGACTCCATAATGCAGTAGACGGCGTCGGTCGGAGTGCGTTCCGCCGATTCAAGCGTGGTTAGATAGCGTTTGCCGTGCTTCTGGTAGGGCGTGGTCGGTCTGTTGAATTCGAACTCGCGTTCGCCGATCGGCTGGGTGTTCGCCCCGTGGACGATCGTCCAGCCCTCTTGTCCGAGGTCGCCCGATTCAAAATCGAAGACGAGCGTTCCGGCGGACGGAGCGTCTTGAGCGCGCAGGGAACATGCCGCGAGCGAAAGGAAAAGCATTGAAAGCGCAACAGCGAAAAAGCGGCCGCGCGTCGCGAAACGGTTCGACATGACTGCTCCTTTAAGCAATAAGTGGAGAGTGGAAAGACTCAACGCTGATTCAATCTTACTCTTTTAAGATTGGAATTCAAGCGAAACGAAAATTTCCTGTGAGAAAATATATTGGATGTAGCGAATGAACGCGCCGCACGGCCGATCCGACCGTTCGCCGCGCCCAGCCCGACGATTTTTTTCTATCGGCGTCAAGCGGGAACAGAACGCGCGTTAAGGCGCCGCGGAGAGGTCAAAGGGGAAGGGGTAAAAAATTTTTTCGTTGCAGGGCGTCCGGAATCTCATTATAATGGAACCCGTTCAAGGCGCGCGCCGTCGAAACGAAACGGCGCCGTTCCCACGTTTGACACGCTGCGGCAAGAGGTTTTCAATGAGCGCGACGCATAAAATTCAACCGATATGCTGGAAGGTTTCCCGCGCCGCGCAAACGCCGCTCGACGCGTTGGCGCTCGGGACGCTCGAGCTCCTCGATCAGACGAAACTTCCCACGGAAATTCGAACGATCGAATGTCGGACGGTCGAATCTGTCTGGGAAGCGATAAAGGCGCTGCGCGTTCGCGGCGCGCCCGCGATTGGGATATCCGCGGCGTACGGCGTCTGCGTCGGTTTGCAGACGGTCTTTTACGACGTCGACGGTTCCCGCCGCGTTCCTTCGGAATCCGAGTTCTTTGCCCGTTTGCATGAGGCTGCCTCGTATCTCGCGACGAGCCGCCCGACGGCGGTCAATCTCTTTTGGGCGCTCGACCGCATGACGGCCAAAGGGGAATCGCTCCGCGGACGTCCGGTTGAGGAAATCGCCGTTTCGCTTCTCGATGAGGCGAGAGAGATCCACGCCGAAGACAATATCCTTTGCCGCAAAATCGGCGCAAACGGAGCGAAGCTTATAAAGGACGGGGGCGGGTATCTTACGCACTGCAACGCCGGCGGACTTGCCACGGGCGAGTACGGCACGGCGCTCGCGGTCTTCTACTGGGCAAACGAGGAAGAAGGCAAGAAATTCCGCGTCTACGCCGACGAAACGCGTCCGCTCCTTCAGGGCGCGCGGCTCACAAGCTGGGAACTGCGAGAAAACGGAATCGACGTTACGCTCCTGTGCGACTCCATGGCCGCGGTCGTTATGCGGCAAGGGAAGATCGACGCGGTCTTTGTCGGCGCCGACCGCATCGCGCGCAACGGGGATACGGCGAATAAGATAGGGACCTACGCGGTCGCGCTGTGCGCAAAGGCGCATAACGTGCCGTTTTACGTCGTCGCGCCCGGCTCGACGTTCGATCTGACGCTCGCGACCGGCGCGGGGATTCCGATCGAGGAGCGCGATCCGGAAGAGGTTCGGCGCGGGTTTGGTCGGCAGACCGCTCCGGACGGCGTCGATATTTACAACCCCGCGTTCGACGTTACGCCCGCGGAACTTATTACAGGTATTGTTACAGAATACGGCGTGATCGCGCCGGTCGACGAGACGCTCATAGGGGAAGTCGTTGGAAAGAAGCGGCTTGTCGAAGACGCTAAAAAGGAGTTGGGGCTTGGAACCGACGCGTAACGCGCGCCGCGCCCCGATAGAAAGTTCTCAGTGACGAGACAGTCGCCGCGAGACGGTTCCCGCGGCGTTAAGGAGCCAGTGTTATGGCGAAAAACTATAATGAATACAACGATTTAGGCGTACGGTTCCTCTATCCCGCGAATTGGTTTGTCCGCACGGAAACCTGGGACAAGGGGACGTACAGTATTACGGTCGACACGCCCGACGGCGGCTTCTGGTCGCTCTCGATCTATCCCAAAGGGGTCAATCTCGACACGGCGGCGCTTCAGGCGATCGACGCTCTTAAGACGGAATACGATCAGGTCGAAAAGACGGAAATACACAAATACGTCGCCGATTTCGAGCTTTCTGGCTACGAGGCCGACTTCTTCTATCTCGATCTCACGAGCACGGCGACCGCGCTCAAATTCGAGGACGGCCGCCGCGGATACGTCATCTTCTGGCAGACGTGCGACAGCATGACGACGTCGGCCGACGACCCGGTGCGATCCGACGTCTTTAACGCCATGACTCACACGCTCGTCTCGAATCTGACGGGTCAGGAAGACGATTGGGGCGACGAGGAAGACGAGCTTATGTTCGAGCGCAAGCTCTCGGCGCGCCAGGAGCGCGAACTTGAAGACCGCGAGTATCGGCGGAGCAGGTACGAGAAAGCGCGTCAGGATTTCGAAGACAGGCTTTGGCGCCGGAGCGACGATTCGGACGATATGCGGCTTGAAGATTTTATGGTCGTCGACAGAGGCGCGCGCGGATCGAAACGCGGAAAAAAGCCGAGGCTCGACGAAGAGTTCGAGGGCGAATTTAACTTCGGCGCGAATCCGCACGATTCCGACGAATAACGCGCGTTTTTAGCGGCGGAGACGGAAATGCCCGGATACGGATCAGATTTCGACGACCTTGACCTCGACGCCAGAATTGACGTTCTGGCGGAAAAACTCGCGAACGCGAAACAGATCGCGTTTCTAACGGGCGCGGGCGTCTCGACCGAAAGCGGAATCCCCGATTTTCGTTCCACGACCGGGATTTACTCCACGACGTCGGAGAATTTCTTCTCAATCGACTACTTTCACGCGAATTACGAAGATTTCTATCGCGGGTTCGCGCCGTTCTACCGTATTGTGAGCGACGCGAAGCCGAATTCGGGCCATCTCGCGATTGCGGAGCTTGAAACGCGGCTCGGAAAACCGGTCGACGTCGTAACGCAGAATATCGACGGCCTTCACAGCGCGGCCGGCTCGACTCAGGTCGCCGAAATTCACGGGACGCTGCGCACGGCGTCGTGCGTCGTCTGCGGCAAGCAGTATCCTCGCGAATATTTCGACGCGGATATGCGATCGGGCGCCGTTCCGCGCTGCGCATGCGGCGGCGCGCTCAAGCCGGACGTAACGTTCTTCGGCGAGCTGCTCCCGGAGCGCGCCTTTGCGGCGGCTCAGCGCGCTATGTGGAACGCGAAGATTCTCGTCGTGGTCGGAACGTCGCTGCAGGTCTATCCGGCGGCGGGGCTTCCGCGCGAATGCGACGCCGGGGCGCCCTTTGTCGTCATTAACAAGACGCCGACGCAGCTTGATTCGCAGGCGTCGCTCGTCTTTCACGAGGCGATCGGCGACGTGCTTCCCAAAGCGGTCGCGCGTATCTCAAATACAACCGCGTAACGCGGCGGCGCTCAAAGGCCGGTTCTCTTTTTTCGGCGCGTTCGGAGCTTTTTGGAAATTGCTCTGGACGCGCCGTTCTTTTTTCGGTATGCTTCCCGACAGTTGACGCGTGAGCGCGTTGGACCGCAGGCGAAGCCTATGTTTGCGGGGCCGCCGCGCGTCGAGCCGCGCGGATTGGAAATTCGCGTTCGCAGGCGACCGACGTACGCGTCTGTCGGCGTTTTGGGTTTGGATTTTTGGTTTTGAGGAAAGAAATGGACTTCAACT
>CAMNJU010000049.1 GCA_946541595.1 uncultured Planctomycetales bacterium | reverse complement strand
TTAGGCAACAGTCCCGATTCCATTTCGCCTCCAAGCAAGTTGCACAAAATACGGCGAAAATATTCATGGCGCGTATAAGAAAGGAAAGAGCGACTATCGGTCAACATTCCAACAAACAAGCTCAAAAGCCCCATATTTGAGAGCGTTTCAAGCTGTTCCTCCATGCCATTTTTCTGATCAAGGAACCACCATCCCGATCCATACTGCATTTTTCCTGGAATGGAGCCGTCGTTAAAGTTGGCAATTAATGAAGCAAGGAGGTAATTTGCGTCCGGATTTAAATTATAGACGATAGTTTTCGGCAATTTATTATCTTTATCAAGATCGTCAAAATAACGTGATAAAGCCTTGCCATAAGAACCGTCTACCATTGAATCACAACCGGCGTCGACTCCAACTCGCCGCATGATTCGAGTCGAATTATTGCGCATAGCGCCGATGTGAAGCTGAGACGTCCAATTCTTTTCCGAATTGAGCCGTCCGAGATCGGAGAGAAGGATCGAGGACATAGCGACGATTTCCTTCTCTGAAACGGTTTCGCCTTTTAAAATTCTCGCGAAGGACTCTTCCGGATAAACTTCGGCCGACGGAGCTTCCCACTGAAATAATTCAAAACCGCAGTCTGAAAGTCTCGCGCCAACGGAATGGAAGTAAGCGTGTCTTTTGGCAAACGCAACTCGCAGCGAGGCAAAAGAAGATATATCGACGTCGGACGCTTCGGAAAGTTTAAGCAGGTACGAAAGGTAATCGACAACGCCTTCTGGAGTCGCGCAAGCTCTGGGAAAAACCTTATCCGGTCGAAACGTCGGCAAGACGCGGACAGAGAAGATTCCAGTCGCGTAGTCGGCAGCCAGTTTTTTATGATATTCGAGAGCATCGGCAGGATCGTCGGTGGTGCAAACCAATTCAACGTTCATCTGCTTCATGATACCGCGTGCAGAAAACTCCGGTAACGCTAATTTCGCGTTACACTCTTCCCAAATATCCTTGGCGGTCGATCTATTCAAAAAACGATCGTTAATTCCAAATGGGCGGTTAAGTTCAAGCGCCGTCCAATGGAACAGGGGGTTGCGGACAGTCAGTGGGCAAATCTCAGCCCAACGTTCAAATTTTTCCCAATCGGACGCGTCGCCCGTAATATATTTTTCCGGAACGCCTGCCGCTCTAAGAGCGCGCCATTTGTAATGATCTCCCCCCAACCAAATCTGAGTCATATTTTCAAACTGACGGTTCGAGGCGACCTCTGCCGGAGAAAGATGACAATGATAGTCGATAATCGGCTCGTTTTTCGCATACTCAAAGTACAAACGCCGTGCGCTTTCTGTTTGAAGAAGGAAATTATCTGTGATAAAAGGCGCCATTTGTTTTCTCAGACGAAGAAGGTAAAACGGGGAAGGGTAAAGGTAAGAAAGCGACTGCGCGTCGTCAAACCAAATTGACAAGATTACGCCAGTCTAGGCCAAACTGACCGTCGAATAAACAACGCTTGTCAATTTAGGAATGATTATAAAAGAGCCGACCGATCACAATGGAACACTGCGACCGATCGGCTTCTCTTTATCAAGTTACGCAACTAAACGCGCAAAACTCAATCTCAGCCGTTGTACTTCGGACCGGCGTTGCAAATCGCTTCGGACGCCTGATCTTCGAACTTCTTGAAGTTTTCATGGAACAGCTTCGCGAGCTTCTGAGCGGTTTCGCGATACGCAGCCTTATCAGACCAGCTGTTTTCAGGAAGGAGAACTTCCGCAGGAACATTCGGGCAAGTCTTAGGAACGTTCAGACCGAAGATGTCGTCGACCTGATACTCAACGTCGTTCAGAGAACCATTGTGAATGGCGTCAACGATCGCACGGGTAACTTTGATCGAAAGACGGTGACCAACGCCGTAGGCGCCGCCGCTCCAACCGGTATTGACGAGCCAAACCTTCGAGTCGTACTTTTTCATGTTCGCAGCGAGAAGTTCAGCGTACTTCGCCGGGTGCCAGACCATGAAGGCTTCGCCGAAGCAGGCGGAGAAGGTCGCTTGCGGTTCTTTAACTCCAACTTCGGTTCCGGCAACCTTAGCGGTATAACCGGAAATGAAGTGATACATCGCCTGTTCCGGGGTCAGCTTGCTAACCGGCGGAAGAACGCCAAACGCGTCGCAGGTAAGAAGAACGATGTTTTTCGGATGACCGCCTTGGCAGCCTTCCTTGCGGTTTTCAATGTATTCAATCGGATAGGACGCGCGAGTGTTTTCGGTAAGCGTATCGTCGTCAAAGTCGACTTCACGGGTCTCCGGATTGAAAACGGTATTTTCAAGGACTGTGCCGAATTTGATCGCGTTGTAGATTTCCGGTTCGCTTTCGGCGGAAAGGTGAATGCACTTCGCATAGCAACCGCCTTCAATATTGACGATACCTTTGTCAGTCCAATAATGTTCGTCGTCGCCGATGAGCTTACGGCTCGGTTCGGTGGAGAGAGTGGTCTTGCCAGTGCCGGAAAGACCGAAGAACAAGCACGTATCGCCGTCTTTGCCTTCGTTAGCGGAGCAGTGCATCGACATGAAACCCTTCTTTGGCATCAGGTAATTCATGATCGTGAAGATACCTTTCTTCATTTCGCCCGCATACTCAGTGCCGAGGATGACGAATTCGCCACGTTCGAAGGAAAGGTTGACGCTCGTGCTGGAGGTCAAGGACGGAACGGTCGGATCCGCTTTGAATTGACCGGCGTTGAAGACGACGAAGTCAGGATCGCCGAAATTGGCGAGTTCTTCGGCAGTCGGACGAATCAGCATGTTATGCATGAAGAGGGCATGATAGGCGCGAGCGCAGATAACGCGAACCTTAATACGATATTCCGGATCCCATCCAGCGAAAGCGTCGATGACATACAGATGGTCGCGAGTGTTCAAGTAATCGATCGCGCGGCAACGATTCTGCAGGAACGAAGCGTCCGGCATCTTAATGTTGACGGAGCCCCACCAAATGTCGCCGGAGCTTTCCGGATTGTCAACGATACGCTTATCTTTGGGGCTACGACCAGTCTTCTTGCCGGAAGAGTTCATAAGAGCGCCCGCAGAAGTGATCGACGCGTGTTCAAAGGTGATCGCGTCTTCGTAAAGTTTAGCCGGGGAAGGATTACGATAAACGTTGCCGACGGTGATTCCGTATTGAGATAAATCGAAACCGTTACTCATTCTTTCAACCTTTCAGAGTCTTTAATCCCGACTCCAAGGGATCCCTTTGGCTTTTCCCGAAGCATTGACAACAGTCCAAATCTTAGCGCGAGACAAGCCACGCGCGTCGACGCACGGTGAAGAACCAAGCAAACCTGTATCTGTCAACCAACGATCATACGACGTCGTCCGTTTTGTTCGAATTGCATTCAAAACCAAAACTGCAGGTCGACAAAACAAAACTCACAGTATGACTATTCCAAGCTCCTTGCCAACCCGATTTTCACGAGTTTAACGGCCAACCTCCCACTGGCGCGTGCCGGCGCGCAAAGGAAAAGTAAGCCTACGGCGATAAAACCGAACTTGGCAGACTGGTGGAATTGTATCTCAAAACCTCAATTTTAACAGGCCCCCTAAGGGGACATTTTGTATCTTTCGGCTCGTGACATAACGATTATATCGATTTTAACCATAATAACAAGTATTCCGTCTAGAATTAACTCTAGCTGAAAACGGTCTCAAACTAACGATTTGGGAAAACAAGAGACCGATTCCAAAAAACTCAATACAAATTTTACAATTGTTTATTTTTATCTATTCTTTTTGATTTAAAAATTTCGTTTATTATAATGTGAGCGGTTATATTTTCAGATAAAAACGCCTACATGGGCACAGACGCCTGCATAATGATATTTGTTGCCGTTAACGCCATGAAAAAAGAAGAGACAGACAAACCACAAGCAGAAAAGCCCAACTCTTTCCATGATCGAAGCTGCGGCGAAAATGCTCAGAAGCAACATGCCACTCGCCGAAACGAGTTGGCTTCCCCCTTTTCTTTTTGGAAAATACTTGCGGTCGTTTTGTTGGCGTTGGTTCTGTGGCGTCTCTATTATCAGGAACCTCGTTATGAAATCCCAATTGGAAAACTCCTCGAACTAGCAACTCAAGAAGAGACTGCTATGAACGGGAAAGAATTGCGTTCGTCAAAAGCTTTACTCCCCGAAGCGGCCGTCACGCAAGAAAGACAACCTACCCAAACCCTTGAGGCTAAGAAGACCGACGCTATAAACGAACAGTCAGAATCTCTCCATTCCATCATCCTAGAAGAAGGGGAAGGGAAAAAGTGGAAGAAAGTTCGATACTCCGACTTCACTGATCTGCATGTCTCGAACTATGAAATTACCGGCGTAGCCAAAAGAGAAGTTCTCGAAGAAACGAAAAAAGAATTTCCCAAAGGGCCCAGAGAAGTTAAGTTTTTCTCGGGCCGTCAAGGACTAGAAGTCGACGCCCAGCGCTTCTTGGATATGTTTAGGAGGGCAGGGTATGTAGATATGAAAGCCAAGGGAGCTCCTAAATTCTTTGAAACATATGGTCCTCCGCTCATGCTCGTCGCTGTTTTTGTGGGAGTCCTTATCTACTTTACCCGCCGTTTGAATTCGAACGCTTTTATATTTGGGAAGAGTAAAAATTCTCTTGTTTCGCCAGAAGAAGTTAATGTATCCTTTCAGGACGTCGCAGGCGTCGACGAGGCAGTTGAGGAACTCAAGGAAATTGTTGACTTTCTAAAAACTCCGGAAAGGTTTCAAGCGCTCGGTGGACGTATTCCCAAGGGGGTTCTTTTAGTCGGACCTCCCGGCACAGGTAAAACATTGCTTGCAAAGGCGGTTGCAGGTGAAGCCAACGTTCCTTTTTTCAGTCTTTCTGGATCTGATTTTGTCGAACTCTACGCAGGAGTTGGGGCTGCGCGAGTACGAAATCTCTTCAGTCAAGCGGAACAGGTTGCGCCAGCGATTGTTTTTATTGACGAGCTTGACGCGCTTGGCAAAACCCGCTCTCACGAAATTGGAGGCGGAGGACATGACGAACGCGAACAAACGTTGAACGCTCTACTCGTTGAAATGGACGGTTTCGCGACAAACTCAGGCGTCATGGTCATGGCGGCGACAAATCGACCGGAAACCCTCGACGCCGCTCTACTGCGTTCAGGTCGATTCGACAGACAGGTGCTCATCGACCGTCCCGACGTCAGGGGCCGTGAAGCAATTTTAAAGATTCATTCTCGAAACGTAGCAATCTCGCCGGAATTGAATCTCAAAGAAATCGCCGCTCTTACTTCCGGATTCGTGGGCGCGGACTTAGCAGCGCTTGTAAACGAAGCGACTCTACTTGCAGCGCGTAGAAATAACTCAGTAGTTTCCCAAGCGGAATTCGGCGAAGCAATAGAGCGAATAGCTGCTGGATTGGAAAAAAAAGGACGCGCCATAACTCCTGAAGAAAAAAAGCGGATCGCATACCATGAGTGCGGACATGCGCTGGTCGCCTATTTGTCTCCCCATTCAGATCCGGTCCACAAGATATCTATTATACCGCGTGGATTTGCCGCGCTTGGATACACTTTGCAACGACCCACTGAAGACCGTTACCTCCTTACGCAAAGCGAGCTGAATTCACAGCTCCTCACTTTGCTAGCGGGAGGAGTGTCAGAAGAACTCTTTCTCGACGAACCGTCTACCGGCGCCCAGAACGATATTGCACGAGCTACTGAAATCGCTCGTAATATGGTCGTCTTATATGGTATGAGCGATCTTGGGAGAATTGCTTACCGAACGGAAAGAGTTTCATATCTTTCGTCAAGTCTCGGGACAAGCGATTATAGCGAAGAAACGGCAAGAGAGATTGACATGGAAGTTCGAAAAATAATCGAATCTTCCCATGAAGAGGCCAAAAAACTCCTACAAAATCATGCTCAAATTTTAATAGGCCTAGCGACGAAATTGCTTGAACAAGAAACAATGGACGGCGAAGAGATGCGAAAGTTTATTGAAGAACACAATA
This sequence comes from uncultured Planctomycetales bacterium, assembly GCA_946541595.1. GTDB lineage: Bacteria > Planctomycetota > Planctomycetia > Pirellulales > Thermoguttaceae > RUG369. The sequence continues at coordinate 12,758 of CAMNJU010000049.1, read as the reverse complement.
AGTAGCAAATACAAGGTTCAAAGGAAAGATTCTTAAAACTCAACGCGACAAACTCAGGGGCGTTAAGTTTTAGTTTCTGCCGACTCCTACTCAAATTTTCACTTTTGACTCTATGCCATTGTCACGCCTTAGAAGAATATTTGGTATAGCCCTTCGACCGCTGGATTACGCATTGGAACTCATTTATCCCAGTTCTTGCTTAATCTGCGAGCGTCCTACGCCCTGTCCGCCCTTTTCTCTCGTCTCCAGAGAGCGACCGCTTGACTCTCTCTTTTGTCCGGCCTGTCGAAGAGAACTAACGTTGTCCCCTTCTGTTTTTTGCAAGCGATGCGGCAGAATTGTTCGCGACCCTGCCACAATGGACAAATGCGGTGTTTGTACGCAAGACGAATTCTATTTTAACGAGGTGCGTCCGTTGCATTTTTATCGCAAGATACCGCGCGCCGCTGTTATTCGCATGAAACACGATGAAAAACATATACTCGCAAAAGCAATCGCTCAATTGTACTTTCAAGAGAGACGGAGACAACTCGAAGAATTTGAGCCCGACTGCATTGTTGGAGTCCCCATGAATTGGCGAAGACGGATGCTGCGAGGAGGAATTAATGCGCCGGAAATTATGGCCAAAATAATTGCCCAAAAACTTCATATTCCGTGTTTGTCCAAGAATATAAAACGTTCACGTTCAACAATGACACAAGAATCAGTAGAATGGGATGAACGGCTTATCAATGTGTACGACGCTTTTGAAATCTACGAATTTACAAGCAAATTCCAGTCCTTTATAAGACGTTCTATAGAACAGGTACTAACGAATACTTGGTCAATCTTTCCCAATCAAAAAAAAGACTTTAGATTCATCGAACGATCGATCGAACGTTTCATGCAAAAAAAGTTGACTCCTAAGGACTGCATTTTCAAAGGTAAAAGGGTCATTCTTGTAGACGACGTTTTTACAACGGGAGCCACAACAAACGAGATCGCCCGAATCTTAATTGACGCAGGCGCGTCTGCCGTCATGGTCGCTGTTATTACGAGAGCCGGCTTGGGTAAAAAACGTCGATAATAATTTTTTATTGGAATACGCCCGGGCTAAACAAGCAAAGTTTGCCATACGGCAAGATTCAAAATAAAACCAAAGAGAAGGGCGCAGCGCCCTTTTCAGGGAAAAGCACACGTCAGATCAATCTAAGACGGTCAGTTTTTCACTCCTTCTTGCGAACGGCGCCCCTTTTGAAAATTGCTATTGCTGGAGAGAGCCATAATCGCTACTCTATGCCTGCGTTCTTATGGATGGGGACGAATAGAATCGCATAGAAGCAGTATGGAGACTGTCATGACCGCTCTTTTGGACGAGCAGATCAACTCTGTCGACGCAACGACTCGCAACGAGACAAAAACGGTGCTGATCATCGACGAATCAAAGGAAACTCGCGACGTATTAGCAACGGCTCTTGAACGTCGCGGCGTACGCGCCTTCACCGCTTCAGTTCCGCGACGCGGCGCAGCCATCGCAAGAGAGTATAAGCCAGATCTCGTAGTCTTCGACGTCGATTCAGCTTCTTCATCTCCCGAATTAGCCATTCAAAAGCTCACTCACGACGGCAACGTTGAAAACGCGTCAATCTTGGCGATTGGTTCTATGAAGTTCGAGGCTCCCGTTGGCGAGGGTGAATTCGTATCGAAACCTTATCACTTCGCTCCGCTCCTCAAGAAGATCGAAGAGTTCCTTCAAGGAGCCGGCAGTGTCGAGATATCTGACGAACACGAAATAGAGATCATTCGTTAAACTGCATCCCCAAAGTCGGCGCCAACGACAGTCTTCAAACCCAATGTCGAACATCCTGTTTTGCGATCTTCCATGCGGTTAGATCGTTCACAATTTAGTATTGCCGATCACCACACAACGTCCGATAATGTTTGTTATGTTCGGTTGCGACATGTACTACAACTCAATATATAATCGCAATTAGATTACTTCGGTTTCTGATGGAAAAAGCGCGTTTTTTCCGACGTCTTCAATCATTTTCAATTCTTATTTTTCATACGGCAGTCTATACGTAAAGATCAAAAAAATACATTAACGTCCGATATTATTATCCGGGCAAATGCCCCTGCCCGGCCGCCCGCAGAAAAACAAAAGAAACAACTACCGGAAGCCAAAAAAGCAAAAACGTCGCTTTGCATCCCCAATCAAAGCGACGTTTCTAACTAACGGTCAGACTAACGAACTAAGCGCCGTTTCCATACAGTAGATAGCCCTTTTGGGACAACAACTCATGACGGCATTCAAAAGAGTCTGTCTTCTGGAATAGATAAAGGCTTCGGGCCCGACGTTGCCATGCGAAATTTCATATTAACGCGATTTGCGAAATAGTCCTTGATTGACTCGGTAGTCAGTGAATTCACTTTTTCCAAATTTTCGTTTAAAGGAATGACTCTTCCAAAATCTCTCCAATCCGCCGCCATTGCCGCCGCTCTTCGGGCCGTCGATTCGCCCTGCATAACCAACAAGCTCTTCATGCGGATTTTAACGCGTTCCAATTCGCTTTGCGTAATCGGTTCCGATCTTAATCGGTCAAGCTCATCGATAATGACGTCGACAGACTGTTGCGCGCTTTCCGCTGTCGTACTGCACTTGCAGAAGACATATCCCAAATTACCAATCGAGCAATGCGACGCTGAAACGGAATAACATAACCCTCTTTTTTCGCGAACCTCAGTAAAAAGTCTCGAACTCATACCGCCGCTGAGAACTTTCACGCCGCCAAGGGAGTATAAAAAATCGGGCGAATTACTCGGAACGTCCATATAGCCTAACTCTACAGTCGTTTGCGCCGTATCGTTCGGAACATGGATCGTCGACTGTTCAACTCGCTTTAAATCCGGAAGTTGTAATTCACGCGGCTTCCAAGAGCCAAACAGAGCGTTCACTTTATCTTTGAGTTTTTCCCAATCAATACGGCCCGCGACGGTTATAACAGTGCCGTTTGGTCTATAAACGTTTTGATAAAAATGATTAACGTCGTCAATTGTCATACGGTTGACCGACTCGGTCGTTCCAATCGTAGGACGGCCGAGCTTTCCAGGCAGGAAGATACTGACAAACGCGCGCGTTGTAATACGGCTCGGTTCATCTTCAATCGCTGCAATCTCTTGGAGTTGAATCTGACGACATGCCTCAAATTCGTCGCTCGGAAGGCGTGGATGACAAACCTGCAGCGCCAAAAGCTCAAGCGTACGTTCCCAATTGTCGCATAGTCCCGTCGCTCCGAAATTTGCATGAAGCTTTGACGCGCTTTCACTCGACCGAACGCCCAAATTCTCTAAGGTTTCCAAAAAGGCGCGATTACTAAATTCACCGGCGCCGCGATTCGTCATTTCACACGTGATACTTGCGACGCCCGCCAAATCTTCCCGTTCCCAAATGGCGCCGGCAGGAACGCTAACGCCAATCGCAAAGGATTCGCTCCACGCCATTTCCTCGTACAGGAGGACAAGTCCGTTGTCAAATTGGAACACCCGGTTCTTATTATCCATCGCTATAATTAACCTCAATTGTTAACAGGTATTTTTTCCAATGCGCACAAGCTACATTTTGTCTAAAAAGCGGACTGTGAGTAAGCTTTACCGTTTCTACAAAAGACCGCCTCGCTCAACAAACGATTCTGTGTAGAAATACTTTGTTGGCAAAAAACCTAACGAACCATACATTCGGATTGCAACAGCGTTCTCGGCAGTCGCTTCTAACACTACGCTTTGCGCGCCCAAATTGCGAAACGATTCTAACGCCTTGAGGACAAGAGCGCGTCCAAGTCCCTGTCGCCGCATGGCTGGGAGTACGGAAACATTCTGTATTTCACCTTCCCCACGTTTTTTCTTTACACATTGAATCGCAGCGCAATATTCGACAGCATCTCCCTTTGAATCTGACTTTGTATCAAGTCGACGACCAATAAGCCAAGTTGCTTCTGGAACGAAAGAACGCGCCGAAGCTGTTGCGGAAACAAGGTTTTCGCATGCGACATACTGCCGGAACGTAGGAAAAATACGACCGTCTAAGTCGTCACGGAATGCGGCGTGCACAAGTTGAGCGTGCGTCTTGATCAAATCCGCATGCCAAGGAATCCAACAGAAATTTTCTTTAATTTCTGGCTCTTCGGCAGGCGTATGAACAAGATCCAGCGTCATAATTATTCTTTTCACGTATCGAATTTCAATGGACATTCGAGTTACTCAACTATTCCGTTCCGACTAAAAGTTGCCGTACTACCGATAAACGCCAAAAAGAAAGGGGAATTCTACGCGTATCGATTAAATATGGCCATGCGAAACAACGGATTGAATTGTAACTTTTTTTCTCTTTAACACAACATGAAAGCGTTAAAACAAGATAAAAAGAATTGGAAATACAGATAGAGCAAGGAAGAGTAGACGTTCGCTTAACTTGTGAAGCATTCAAAAGAATTGAGGTTAAATTATACCCATTCTAATTCTAAAAAGATCTCTAATCTTCAAAAAACAATTTGTCAAACCAACATAATAGCCTCACATTTACAAAGGTTCCGCTGCAGAATCGTATGAATAAGTAGAAAAGCTATGCGTATAAACGGAATAGAAAGCGCCGCCCTTTCGAATATTAAAAATAATTATCCAACAGGACGGCGCAGAAAAGAGGTCGAGGTCAAATGCCTCTGGCAGATTGTTTTTTCAATTCCGGTAGCGCTACCTTCTTTCCAAGGTCAAAACTTCGGCATGGTCAGTAACTGTCAACTGAGGAATCGTAACAAGTCCTGTCTCATCAGCCTGAACCGTTCCAGAGGCGCCGCCAAAAGACCATGCAACCGTCTCGTTCGATTTAACGGCAAAGTTCTGCAATCTTCGGAACGATACGTCTGATTTAACAGAAGTTGGAATTTCGAATATCTTTGACTGCAATTCCTCAGAAGTCGCCAAGCGCAATTCCATCTCGAACTTCTCAGGAGTATCCAGTTTGTTGAGCCATCTAAAGAAAGCTCCCCGCTGTCCTGCTGGCACGTTTTCCGGGAGATCAGGCCATGGAATTACCGAATCTGATGAAGCTCTCGTAAAAACAGGATACGCCTCGTTCTTTCTAATAGACGTCCAATCGAACGTTTTAAAAAGATCGTTATATTTCGCCACTTTAGCGTCGTTGTTTTCGTGTCCGTAATTACCCCAATAAGCAATATACGAATACTTACGCGCTTCAACGCCGTTGAACAGAGCCTCGTGATAAGCGGACCAAGTGTCGTTTGGCGCGGAGTAGTCTAGGCAAACCGGCGGATCAGCCATTCCCTCGGGCGCGTTTGTCTGACCAAGTTGAAGTCGGTCGTACGCATGCCAAACGCCAGCCGGCACATTCGCTTTAACTGCGGCAAAAACATCGCCATTGCGCAAACCAAGCCCCAAAGCGCCGCTTCCACCCATCGAATTACCGCATAAATAGACGCGATTCACGTCTATCTTATAGAAATCAATCGCCCAAGCAATTTCATCCAGAACCCGTTTTTCCACCGGCTGATACTCTGCCGAAGCACGTTCCGCGTTTTCGGGCGTGATTTCCGGTTCGTCAGCCCGACGTCCCCCCCACCACCAGTCGGTTTGTTTATTAGCGAAACAATCGACAAAAATTCCATAGAAGTCGTCGGGAACGGTATAGATATCATGATTGCCTACGGTTTGCGTGCAATCGAGCGCAGTCTTTGCCGAATGTCCTGCGGAATGGAGAACAACGTAAAGAGGTCTGCCCTCGGCGGGCCCTTTTTTCGGAAAGACAATATAGAAACAGTCTTTCTGCTCAGGATTCTTCGCTCCCCATTTCGCAAGAGAGCCATGCTCGAACAATTCCGTCTGCCGGTTGTTAAAAACCACGGCTTCAACAAGAGTCGGCCTTATGCGCTCTTGCGCCCGCTTCTTAATAACCGATTCTATCCGTGAACAATAACGAGCAAAAATCTCGTCGCGGGAAACAAGAGTCATTCCCTCAAAGCGGCCGTGAAACACTCGAATTTCATTAGCTTTTGGCGCCTTAAGTAACTCCGCTATGCCGTTCAAGCGGGCAATAAACTTCTCATCGTTCGGAATATAGTCGACTGCAAATTCCAATAAGTCGGCGGTAATTAAAAAGGCGTCCGGTTCTTGAGTGTAAGCGTCAAGCGCAGGCAACTTATCCAACGACGCGCGGCAATATGGCACAAACCAGCGGTTGAAATCCCAGAAAAACGCGTCTAGTTCAGCTCTACGTTCAGCTTTCCACAAATCGTCTTGCGTCATCGCGTCAAAAGTTTCTATTACCGACGCAATTTCGGCCTGAGCTGTTTGATAAAGGTTTATTATTTTGTCCGCTTCGTAGTCAGTAAAATAATACTTTTTAATAAGTGTGCCGCCATGATTCTCGTCAAAGATCGCTTCGCCAATTTTGAAACGACTCAACTCAGCCGCGGAAACAAACTCCTCCCACGTGTTTTGCTCCACGTCTTCCGGTTTCGTTTCAAACTTCGGCCACTTGGCCAAAGACAGTTTAATGAGATCGCGGCCGCACGTTTTCTTCTTCGCAAACCAACCGCGCTGCTCGTCCTCCGGCGCTTGTTGCGGAAACTCTGGACGCACAAAACGTTCGGCAAACGCCGTAAAGTCAGCGCAATAATCAGGAGTCTCGTCAACCGCAATCTGTCCCTCGTCGGCGTAGAGAGGCGCGGTAAGCTCAAAGCTCGGGCTCAAATATCCCAGAATACAAAACAAAGCGACAACGAAAACGCGGTTGTCAATCCGTTCCGCAAATACATTCGATTTCACAGTTATTCTCCCGGGAAGTTGCGACAGAACAGGAATACTGCCGCCCCCTTCCCCATTCGGCAAATTTGAAAATCTCCCAAAATTACGCCAAGGAATTGGATAAAGCCAGTTCAAACGGCAGCCGGTCCCCTATTCTTTGACGAAACAAACCCCATGTCTAACGTACGTCGGATCAGAGTTTTTTATAGTTCACGATTACGGCCTTCATAGCTGAATCGATTTCAAGGAGGAGCCCCTTTTCGGTAAGCTCTTTACCGGAAACATCGCTTGTTTTACCCGTGTCAACGTCTTTCACACGATATGTCGCAGAGGCGTCTAATCCATGCAAAGGAAAACGCCCCGCCACCATTTTGGAATCAGGTCGACGGAACATCTGGACAACTCCTTCGCCCTTATCCTCGTCATTAAGCTGCCACCCAATCCAAACGTCCTGTTCAAGAGAAACTGACGTAAGCGGATAATAATCGCCAGCATAATATGGAGCGACAGATTCACGCCATATTCTCAAATTCTTACGAACGACGTCCCAATCGGAGTTGTCTTCGCGAATATCATAGCAAAGGTTAAAGTACGGAACAAACAAAGAGCGAATCTTATAGTCGTCAAACGCACGGGTACCAGATCCGTAGAAAGGAATCCACAGCGAAATCCCGTACGTATGCGTTTGTTGCCCCACCGGCTCCAAAAGGTAATCGCTGCGCAAAAGAGGAACAGCGCGGCGCATGGTCTCCAAATCGTTGCGGCGACCTCCGGAAGCGCACGAGTCTATACGCAGTCCGGGGTTACGCGCAAGGAGCGCGTCCCAATAAGCAAGATACCCTTCGACGTATCGAATCTCGGTAATTCCCTGTCGGTCGGGCTCGTCGGCCTCACGCCAGAATTGAAGCGGATCAATATTGTAGTCCTGACGATAAAAATCAATTCCTTCTTTTTTCAGCAAAGCGTCGATGTGATTCGTAAGCCATTCGCGAGCCTCTTGATTACCCATATTGAACAGTCCGCCATTCGCGCCGCCAAAGACCCACTCCGGATGGTTTTCCGTAACCCAAGTTCCCGCAGCAACGCGTTCGGGCTCAAACCAAACAATCGTCTCGACGCCTCGTTCACGGCCAAAATCGGTAATTGGACGAAATCCACCGGGAAAACGAGTTTCGTCAACTTCCCAAGTTCCTGTTTTTGGCCAGTTTCCGTCACACGGATACCAACCAGCGTCCATCCACCAGTAATCCAATTTAACGCCTCGATCAAGATAACCGCGAATGAATTCCTGTTGAGACGCAGTTGTCGCTTGAGTCATCTCCGCAAAGAAGTGAGACGAACAGGCGGCAAGGTGCGTCTCGATAATCTTTCCTTTTTTATTACTCGGGTTATTGGCATCAGGAACGCGAGGAATGTTATAAGCAATCATCCAGCGCCGCCAAAGATTCTGAGCGTCAAACCATGATTCACGGAACCAAGGAGCGACAACGGCAATGGGGGAACGAACTTCTTCGCCCGGATGAAGCTTGAAATGAGTCAGCTCTTGACCGGCGGTTACGTGAGTTTCAAGTTCTCCCAAACGCTCAAACTTGGCGGCCCATTGTCCCGACCAGCCCAAAACGATAATCCACCCCTTTTTGAATGATTCAAGATTAAAGTAAGGAAGATATGTGTTAGTCGGCCTGCCGCCGCTTGTGGCGATATCCATAGTCATACCGGGATCCATCTGTTTAACAAGCGGCATATAATCGTCTTGTCGACAGGGACTCCCTATGGAATAATGTAGTTTAAATTCATTCTTTTCGTTCCAGCGCAACGCTTCGCCACATTCTGGATCCCAACCGCTAAAGCCTCGACGCTCAAAGAAATCTCTCCCGAAAATAGCGTCAATCGGTTTTACCTGTTCGATAATAGGCGTATCGGCGTCGCTAGAAAGATTTTTGAAATTCAACGTCCACTCAATAAACGGAAAATCGACGTAATCAATCGCCTTACAAACAACCTGCAACTGCCCGTTCGGTTCAGTAAAAGTCAAAGTTCTCGTAACTTTTCCGTCAATCGGCTCAGATTTTTCTCTTACTAATTTCCAATTATTGAGAAAAGTTTTTGACGACTTGCCATCATATACGAACGAAAACGGGAAATTCAAATCCAGCGTTCTGTCGTAATTAGCTTGGCTAACCAACTCGAGGTCGCTCAAATAAGCAATCTCCCCATCTTCAAATTCAACCTTAGCGTCCGCCCAATCGGATTGGTCGCACGAGATGCCGTCGCCGCCGTCGTCTATTTTTAGAGCAAATTCTTTTGCGCCATTGAGCGCAACGTCAACAGACGCTCCTTCTTGCGCGCCACGCATAACGTCCGTAGCAAACAGCTCTTGGTCGTTCGCAAGCAAATGGAATCGAACCGAACCGCTGCCGCCCTTCGTACTGGAAGCGTTCGTATCGATTCCAACGACGCCAAGAAAGCGTTTAGCCGGCTTAGGAAGAAAGACGTTGATATAACTCGGCGCATGGCAATACAAACCGCGATCAAATTCTTTGCCGGCAATCTGTAATTTGTTTCCCCCCCGGTTATCCAAGAAAACGGGATCGTTATTTTCGATAACTTCAAGACAAAACTGCGGGCGTTTAACCTCCTGAACCTGACCGTCAAATTTAGCGGCTATCCAACGGCTCTTCAGGTCGCTTTCTTTTTGATTCCTGTTTTCAAAGGCGTTTGAAACGTTTGTCAGCACAGCAAAAGCTATAAAGGCAACGCTCAAAACTAGGAATACTTTGACCATTTGTTTCCGCATTTTAACTCCACTTCCCTATAACACGAAACGCGAGATTTCGAATTTAAAGTACGAAACAGTTTTTACGGTCATACTAACAGACAACCGCAAATTGAAGATGGCAAAACGCCGAGTCCGTCGGCTTGAAACCACAAGCCAACCCATATCTCTACAACTGGATTAGTATACCAGTTACACGAGATACTTTCAAGATTTTGAAAAAGATCACCACATGGAATACCAAAAGAGAACGTTCCCTTTATTGCGAAAACGTTCTCTTTCCAAGTTTGCCGCCATGCAAGGGGCGTCAATTTGATTGAGATCCGACAGCCTGACGAATTGCGCAAGCCAACTGGTCAGGGCAAGAAGTCGGCCGCCCGCCGCAAGAAATTCCTTTCAGGCGCTTTTCGACTTCCTCAACCTTCATTCCCTCTACCAACTTGCCAATTCCCTGCAGATTTCCGTTGCATCCTCCCAAAAAACTCACATTTTTCAGGATTCCGTTTTCGACTGAAAAACGAATCTCTCTGGAACAAGTTCCAGAAGTCTTATAAACATAATCCATTGTTTCTCCCTTTTATAAATGGGAACAAGCCGTAACGAAGCGGTTCGTACGGCGTGTTCCCCGTCTTTCTCGCATTAAAAAAGTCCAATCTCACTTTGCAGAAGAAAACGTCGTCGTGAAAACGGCCTTTTCTCCCGGCGCCAGACGAGATTGCTCAATCAAAATCGTAATTCCGGGATTGGGGGCGTCAAAATCATTATCAGACTCGCACAGAGCCGTCTTAAAGGACGTAGGAACGTCGCTCTGGGTTTTAACATATTTCTTTAACTCCGTTCCTGTATTATTACGGTCAGCCTGAGTTAACACAGCCAAACCTTCCTCGGCAATCTCGACCTGGGCCGGAGTCAGAAAACGCCGTTCAATGCTAGCCTCTTTATCAGGCAACGCCTCAAACGAGTCTTCAACTATCAAATCGCCGTTGGGAAGCAGCGTCGCCTTTCTAAACGCCTTTGCAACGTCTTTTTTATAAACGAGAGTAAGATCGATCGTTGCGCTCGACTTCTCCCCTTCTCCTCCAATTTGAGTCTCAACAAAAAACGTCTTTTGATCCGCCTGTTGCAAGTTGCCGTTAATCGTGGGAACGCTATGGCCGAAATTATTATATCTCAGCAACTTCCATCGGTCGGAATTTTGAGCGGTATTCCAAAGGTTCATCCCGCGAGACTCAATTTTATGATAATCTTCCGGCCCCAGTTCCACAACCCAGCGAACGCCAAGATCGTCATAAACAAAGCTGCCTTCGTCGAGATGTCCGTGAGGCGCGTTCGGATAGCCGCATTTAATCCCCAAATAGGCGGCGTCAGGAGACCATGCCGTCCTGAACAAGGCTACGCAGCATCGTTGATTTCCAAATCCGACGTACCCTAATTCGCTTGGCGCGTTCTTTCTGGCAAAAGAGTCTTGAAATTCGGGATTATTCAGCAAGGAATCGCAAGTTTCCTTGTCTAAAGTCGGCCCCCAAAGAAGAGCGCACGTCGCGACCCTGTCGCCAATGAGCGAGCGAAAAGAAAGAACGCCCTTCGGATTCTTTAGTTTACCATTTTTTAACAAGTACGCAGAATTCATCGCGTTATTTTCGTTCCAGACCACATTAGGATTCTTAAGTTTATGACTGTACCAAAACGCCGTTGCTTCAAAAACTTTTCCAGGCGATGCGTCGGGATAATTAAAAGCTTCGCCAGTCGTTCCAAAAACATGTTCATAATACTGAATCGACTTAAGAAATCCCGGGGCGTCGGAAAGGCCAAAATCACTCCCGAAAGCAGATTCTAAAGCTCCAAACAAAAGTATATTAAAACCAGTTCCATATCCCCAGTAAACAGGGCCCTCCGTATAATTGCCGTCCGGTTCATATGAAGACATTCCCCATGTGACGCCGTTTACCGAATCCAGAATAGAATCTACGAGAATTCCACGCTCTTCATCATTACGTTCGTCGCCATAAATTGCGAGCGCGCCGAAAAGATTGCCGCACCAACAAACTTGATTCCAGTTTGCCGTATTCTTTTTCCAGGCGCCTTTAAGATTGCGCACCGACAAAACCCCCTTAACAAAAATTGCGTTCCGAACGGTCGCGCGATTCTCATCCGAAAAAGCGTCTTTACAAGAATCGTAGCCAATAGCGACGGCAACAGTCATTTCCGCAACGTCAAGAAAGTGAGCCGGGTGCCAATCGGAGAAATTGGAAATTTCCAACACTTCTTGCTCTACACGTTTGGAATACTTCTCGTCTCCTGTATATCGGTAAAGAAAGCTCCACGCAAAGATACGTTTCAAAGCCTGCCTCGAAACGGAAAGCAAACGTTTTCCAGTTAGCTGATATTCGACAGGAGCCGACGTCATAAGTTTATCAGCGTCGTCTTTTAACGCGTTGTAATAAGCGTCCATCCGTGGATCGGTTTCGATCTTTTGCCGAGTCGCTTGAATCGCTTCATCGGTAAGAAGAAGCCGCGGCGACGAATGGATATTTTCCAAGGCTTTGAGGACTTCGTCGCGCTGGATTGTTTTAAAAGAGGGGTTGGCAGGCGTCGGCACGTAATCGTCCGCCGCTGAAGCCTCATGGAGAACAAACATAAATGCCGCGCACATATATGTCAGAAATATAAGTACGTCTCTCTTCATAACTGCCTCACATCAAAGGTCTACTTGGAAAAACTGCCATGAAATCTTCTTCAATCGGGAAAAAGAATTCAAAAGAACAAACACGTCGCTCTCTTTTTGTCTCTTTTTCAGAGACCAAACGCTATAAAAAGTGGCGTTCTTCACACTTTGAATTTAACGTCAAAAAAGTTATTTTCAAGAGTTTTGACGCGCGTTCCCCAAAAGAAATACAAAAGGAAGTAACTTTAGCGCTAAAAAGAAAATAAAAAAACCGGTCTGTATAACACAAACCGGTTAAAAGCAACCATCCTACGCTTTGACGGTTTTACACTTCTGAGCACACGTCAGTTTTCCGTTTGTTCCGGCATATTCCAAGCGGCATGATCTGTGTGAGCCAACGAGAAAACGCCGTCGCGTAAGATTCCTTCTGTCTGAGCGTTAATATAGAGTTTTTTAACAGAATCGTTTTCGTACGCAAAACTGTTCGTCTTTTCCGAATCAAGTCGCCAAAGAACATCTCCG
>CAMNJU010000048.1 GCA_946541595.1 uncultured Planctomycetales bacterium | reverse complement strand
ACGGCGCGACGCTTGATTTTCGTCCGATGGACGAATCTGTCCAAAACGGAGTTGCAGCCGGTTTTACCGATGAAAAAGGCATGTTCTCTCTCATGACGGACCGTCCCGGCGACGGGGCTCTGCCCGGAAAATACCGAGTTACCGTCAAAAAACAGGTCGAGATGATCGACGGTATGACGCGTGACGAGTATGTTAAAGCGCACGACAAAGAAGGCAAAGGCGAGGTCTCCTTTGATAAGAACAAGTTGAAGACGGAAGATCTTTTGCCTGCCAAGTATAACGATCCGCTTAACTCCCCGTTGGAAGTTGAGATTCCTTCCGGCGGCAGTAAGACTCTTGAGATTAAGCTCGAAGACTGATCGCGGATTTGTGATGTTTAACATAAAAGAAGCGCCGGATGGAGAATATCCATACGGCGCTTCTTGTTTCTTTGTTTGATTCTATCTTTTCTAACAAACTGCCTTAAAGAGGGCGCTGACGTCCGCCAGATTCCGTCGGCGACTATTGCGGACTCTTTTCAGACAGTTCTATTACCCTGACTTCGAGCGGTTCCAGATCGAGTTCCAACGCATTTGGCAGGTTGGAGTCAGGGCCGCCATACTCTTCCGGAAAAAGACGAAGCGCCGCCTTTGCCGGCTTCTTAGAGACGTTGACTGCAAAAACGACGCACTGGGTTCCGCCGTTCTTTTTCCATGCGCCTGCGATAACCTGACGCATCGAAATTCCTGACGATTCGACAGGGGGCAGATTGCTCAGAACGACCGGCGGTCTCAAAACGTACCCGTCGTTGAACAGGTCGGAATAACGATGGCGTGTTTGAACGATCTTTTCCAGAAAAGCCATTCTGTCTTCGTTGTAAACGACGTTCGCGTTAAGCCAGCCGATCTGCTGCCCGAAGATGAGTTCTTCCGCGAGGTGATAGCGGAAATAGTCGTCGTCTTCCCGGGTCGCGCCGTCGGTGTATCTTCCTATCATCTGGACGCGGCCCGCGTAGATTGCCGGAAAGGCCGGAACTTCGTCCCCCTTGGTCCAGATCCAAGTGAGCAGTCCGTCGAACGATTTCATGTAAGGCTCGGCGTTAGACTCGCTGTAGTAGAATGCGTCGCGGGGCTTATTGGCTCGGACTTTCGTCATGATTCGGTTATATCCTTCGATCCAGTACGAACCTCCGCCGGGCTTATGGTCATGTTCCGGATTGCGGCACGCCACGGGCGGAACGGCCGCGATTTGATCGAAGTATATTCCGTCGATATCGGCGGCTTCTTCGAGTCCGCGCGCCGTTTCTTCGATAATTTGTCCCCAACGCGGAAAAGTCGGGCATATGGGGGCCAGACGCGTGTCCATTCCGCTCTTTTTCACTTGCGGATACGGTACGAAATAGGGACTTCCGTCTTTTTTGATCGCGGCTCCTTTGCGCCCGACGTTTTCGAAATTCTCTTCGAATCCTTCGTCGGCGTCGTCCATTTCCCAGCTTACGGCGTTAATATACGGGAAGACGTAAATTCCTGCTTCTTTCAGCCGTTTAACGCCGTCGATAAACTCCTGTTTGGCCGGGAGGAAATGCGGGTAGTTAATATTGAACGGTATTTCGTGCCAGTTATAGACTTGATATCCGACAGGAACGCCCAGTCGTTTTTTTAACGCTATCGCCGCGTCTATCCAGTATCCTTTTCCATACCGTTCCGAAGCGGCGCCCAGCGTCATCGGTTTCGCGTCGCCTTGTTCGGGCGAGTTGGGGATATAGTCGCATATCCAGTAGGCGATCTCCTTGAACTTTCGCGAGGTATCGGGCCGTCCTTCTGCCGGCAGCCATTTGGCGTGTTTCAGAACGAAATCCTTATAGATAGCGGTTGCGTCGTACCAGTCGCCCGAGAACGCTTCCCAACGCGCTTTGCCGGGAAGTACGAACGAATTGGCGACGTCGCCTGCGCCGATTGCGGGAAAAACGGCGTCGATCTGTCCCCAGAGAGAGTCGACTTTGACGTCGAAATGTTTGAGGCACGCGTCCGGATCGTGGATTCCGAGATAGACGCCGTTCGATTTGCCCCAGAACGCAAAATACTGCATTGACGCGACATGGCCGGGATACTCGTAGCGTTCGCGGATTGATTTTGAGTCGGCGTCGGTAATTACGCGGCCCGATCGGTCCGGCAGAAAGATATTCAGAGGGGAGCCCGATATCCTTGGAAAGGGATAGGACGCGTCTTCGACGGAATAAACTGAGGAGCCGTTTATGACTTCGAGCGACCACGAGATTCCTTTGTCGTCTATTTCCCCTTCTAAGGCGACGGTCAACTCCTTGCAATCGTCATGTTTAGAAAACCAGAGCTGGAGTAGATCGCCGTCGCGCCGCAGCCGAACGTCGCCCCAGCTTTCCGCAGAAGAGACAAGGACGTCCGTACGTTCTTTTCCTGCCAGATGCAGTTCAAAGAGTTCGCCGGAGTTAATTTCGAGTTCGCCGAACTTGCCCGAGGCGATTATGGCGCCGCTGCCAGTCGTTTCTACGGTTAGCGACCAACGTTCTTTAACAATTTCCATCTTCTGGGAATTAAGGAGTTCGTTCCGCGCTTTTGACGTGCGCTCGAAGCCCGAAAGGATATCAATATGAGCGTCGTCTGAGTTATTTGGAACTGACGGTTCTTAGCCCAAAGCGCCGGTAACGCCGTATGGACAGAAGAATACAAACGCCGCCGTCAGAACGGTTAGAGTGAATAACGCAGGAGAAAGGGATAGGCTTTTCATTTCGGCGAATTCCTTTTTTCGTTTCGGTCTTGATTTCGGAAAGTACGTCGTCGCGTTCGCGTTTTGATATCCGGCCCATGACGGCAAGTATACTCCGGCCCAGCTAAATTTCAAGCAAAAACGGAAAGACGGCCGGCGACGTCCGATTTGGGCGGCGCCGAAAAGAGGATTCGCGGGATATTTGCCCTTCGGCCTAACGCGCGAGAAGTCAAGAGAATCGCCGAGAAATTTGCTTGCGCGATTGGTCTGTTTGTGTTGTTTCTTCTATTTTAGTTTGCTATAATAACGCGGGGCGTCTGTTTTCCAATCGGCTCTCCGCATCATTTACCGTAATTTGGAGCGACTTAGACCATGACCGACGACGAACAATCTGAACAGGACGGGGGTACGATCAGCGTCGACGGCGCGAAGTCTTCGAGACCGCCTGAACCTCGATTTCGTATCGTTTCGTCGCATCCTGAAACTAAGGACGACGTCTATATCGAACGCAAAGGGGAGGCTTCTCCTTCCTCCGACGGGGCTCTTTCTGCCGAAGAAGAAGACGTCGACGACGCGTTTTTCGCGCGCAGTTTCGCTCTTAACGCGGACCGGCAAGAGTCAGAGCAGACCGCGACGGCGTTTGCGAACGGACTTCGCTCTCTTTTTGAATCGGAGGACGTAGGCGAGGATGCGGACCGCGCAGAAGAGGACGAGGCGTCGGATAACGAGCAATTTCAGCGTGAGCTCGACGCGGAACGTCGCGAATCGCTCGACGGGGTTTTGCGTCAGAACGACGCCGATTTTATTGACGAGGCGGGCCGGAAATACGACGGCTCGGCCGACTCAGAGTCTGAGATTGCGGTAGACGGGATTGTCAACAGCGCAAAGATACGTCCGGAGAGTATTTTAGAGGCGATGCTTTTTGTCGGAGACGCCGAGAATAAACCGATTACTCTCGCGCTGGCTTGCGAACTCATGCGGAACGTGTCTGAATTGGAAGCGATGGAAGCGCTCGCCGATCTTAACGAGCGTTATTTTCGCGAGGGGGCGCCCTATAAAATCGTGCGTGACGGAGACGGGTTCCGGCTCGCGCTTCTTCCGCAATATCAGGAATTTGTCGCGCGTTCGGGCGAAAAGACTCGCGATTTCAAACTGTCGCAGACGGCGATCGACGTGCTCGCGCTTGTGGCGTACCGCCAGCCGATTATGCATGAAGAGATTCTGGAAGCGCGGAGCGGGGCGGGACCGGCGCTCGCGCAGCTCGTCAAACGGGATCTCATATCTGCGGAAAAACAGACGGTCGATAAAAAGAAAGTTACTTTCTATAAAACGACCGATCGCTTTTTGAAAGTTTTTAATTTAGAGTCGCTTGACGATCTTCCGATTGTCGGCGATATCGATTATCGGTAGTTTTACTCCGTTAAAAGCGCGTTCGGCTTTTGTCGCGGCCGACGTCTTGTTTTTTCTAAATACATTTAAGGGAGTTGTTTTATGGGTAACCGTATTTCCCGCCGCGCTTTTATGGCGCAGACAGCGCTTAGCGCCGGCTTGACCGTATTTGCTTCTCAATATTCCGGTTTTGACGCTCCTATTTACGGCGCGGAGGACGTTCCGATCGAAATTGAACGCATGAAGAAGAAATATGGGATTGCCCATTCGATCGCCGAACTCACGCCGACCGTGTGCGCCGCTTCCGGCGTCCGCGCGCCTAAAACGTGTCAAGTCGATAAAATTGAACTGGTCGTTAACCGGTTGAACGAAGCGTTCGAAGGCAAGCCGGCTCAGAAAGTCTTTATCTACTGCGGCGACTGTTTTGGCGACGTGCTCTTGCAGAAGCATCCCGAGGAATTCGAAAAGTGTATTGCGGAATCGGACGTTGTCGTTAAGTCGGTGAACGTTATGAAAACCGTAACTCCGGTATGCTTTGCGACAATCTTCTGCGGGGCGGGGCCAGAAGTTCACGGGATTAAAGTATACGAAAAGCCACAGGTTCAGGCGGAGACCCTTTTTGACGTCTTTTTGGAAGCGGGTAAAAAGGTCGCGATCCTTTCCGCCAAGGGTAACAGCGTTATTACGATCTTCCGCGGACGTAAAATCGACTACTATCCGTTCCCGACCGATAAAGAGGCGTATGAGAAGAGTTTAGAAGTTCTCAACGACTACGATCTTGTCGTCGTTCACGACTGCGAGCACGACACGGAGATGCACAAGCATGGGCTTGATTCTCCCGAGGCCGCCGCGGCGCGCCGCGCCGTTTTGGATCGTTGGCAGGCGACTATGGCTGCGACCGATAAGGCGTGGAGCGGCTATAACCGTCTTTATGTCTTCGTGACCGACCATGGCTCTCATAATATTGACGGGGGCGCAAAAGGCTCTCATGGGGACGATATTGCCGACGACGCGATTGTCAATCATTTTTACCGCTGGCGTAAAGCAGACGCTGCAGAATGATCGCAGAATCGGCGCCTGTAACCATATTTACCGTTGAATTTGCTTGCAACGGCGCCGCGCGTCTATTATAATGACGTCAAGTCAAGTCGGCCGTCGATCCGACGGCTGGCTTGGGGTGTTTGGGCGTTTCTCCTTGCGTGTACGCGCGGGGAGAAACTGTTAAATTAGCAACGTTTGCGCCGCTTGTTTTCTCTTCGGCGCGTTCTTTTGAAAGGAATAGAGATGCAAAATAACTGGACTCGCCGCGATTTTATGAAGACCGCCGCGCTTGGCGCCGGCGCCGCTTTCGCTATGAATTTCGCGAATACGACTCGCGCGGCCGACGCGGCTAAAACGTATAAAACGCAGCTTCATAAAGCGGCGATCGTCGGCGAAATTACTGCCGAACGTATGGAAGAACTCGCGAAGATGGGGTATGACGGAGTCGAGACGACCGTTTGGGATATCGACGTCGAGAAAGCTCGCGAAGCGCGTAAGATCGCGGAAGCCGCCGGTATTAAGATCCATTCGGTAATGCGCGCCTGGACTAATTTCAATCAGCCCAATTCTGCGGAAGGCGATATCAAATCGGTCGTTCGCGCGCTCCAGGCGGCGGCCGCTTACGGCGCGTCCACGATTCTGCTCGTTCCGTGTCGAATTGGCGGCGCCGCGCCCGCGCCGTGGGATTTCAAGATTGATTACGATCCCAAGACGCTCATGGTTAGCAAGGTCGCCGAAGGGGACAATTCGAAGTACGCCGAATACATTAAGCTGCAGAACGAAGCGACGGAAGCTTCGTATCGCTGCCTCGCGCCGACGATTCCGGTCGCCGCCTACGAAGGCGTGATTATCGGCCTCGAGAACGTCTGGAATAATCTTTGGTGCACGCCGGAATTTTACGCGGCGTTCGTTAAATCGTTCGATAATGTGTGGGTCAAGTCGTACTTCGACCTTGGCAACCACGTCAAGTACGCTCCTACGGAAGATTGGCTCCGCGCGCTTGGAAAGGGAGCGATCGCGAAACTGCATATTAAAGACTTCCTCGTCAACCGTGAAAAGGGCGGCGGCGATTTCGTTCCGATCGGGAAGGGAACTATCGATTGGCGTTCCGTTCGCGACGTTATTGAAGAGATCGAATACGACGGATTCGTTACTCTCGAGTCGGGCGGCTGGACTGACGAACAGCACGCCAAGATCTTTGAGAACTTCTTTAACGGCGTCGATATCCTCGAAGGCGTTTGACGTTCTTCGGGGCTCTTGCCCGACTAAATCATGAAGAACGAAAAATATTGTGCCGAGCCTTATTTTTCGTTCTTCTTTTTCATAGAATAATAGGACGGAGGAACGGGATATGGCGAGTAATCTTTCGGGGTATCAAACTGAGCTCCATTGCGCCTCGTTAGTCGGCGAGATTAAAGAATCGGAAATCGTCGCGCTCAAAGAGGCGGGGTATGAGGGCGTTGAAATTCGCGGGGCGAACGTCGATGTGTCAAAGGCTCGCGAGGGAAGACGTATTGCCGAAGCGAACGGTATGAAGATTCATTCGGTTATGTGCGGAGGAACGCTCAATAAAGAGGACGATTTCGCGAATTCGGAAGTTGAACGACTCAAGAAGGCGCTTCGCATAGCTGGCGAGTACGGAGCGTCTTCCATGCTCGTCGTCCCCGGCCGGCTTGACGATCCAGGGATTAAACCTTGGGATTTCAAAATTGAATTCGATCCGGAGACAGGGCTTGTCTCTAAGGTCGTGGACGGCGACAACGCGCCTTACGCGGCGTATATCGAAGGGCAGAACCGTTCGACGGTCGCGACGCGCAAAAACGTCGCGAAACTCACGGCGACGGCCGCTTACGAAGGCGTTACGATCGGATTGGAGAACGTGTGGAACAATCTCTGGTGCGATCCGAATCTTTACGCGTGGCTTATTCATTCGTTTGAAAACGTGCGCGTTAAGTCCTACTTCGATCTTGGGAATCACGTAAAATATTCGCCGACGCAGAACTGGATTCGCGCGCTTGGAAAAGACTCGATTATTAAACTGCACTTCAAAGATTTTCTGCTTACGGATCACACGTCTCCCCACGGCGGACGTTTCGTTCCGTGCGGGCAGGGCTCTAACGATTGGCCCGAAATCCGTAAGGCGCTCGACGAGGTCGGCTATAACGGGTTCGCGACGATCGAATTCGAAGAGCAGGATAGCCTCAAGTTAAGTCATGAGGAGAACGTGCGCAAGTTCAAGAATTTCTTCAGCGGGAAAGCGAAACTTGAAGAATAGCAAACTGCGTTAGGGACGCGTTGTCTTTCAGAATGATTCTCGCGTATCCCTTGTGCGCCCAAAAAGAAAGGCGCGCGGAACAGAAAATTCCGCGCGCCTTTTTATTTGACTTGACGTCCTCGGGGAACCGCGCCGCGCCGAAGGCAAAAGCTTAGCGCTCGCAACGTACCGTTTGAACGAATAGTATCAGTCGACTTCTTGAGCTTGGGGAACGACCCAAACTTTGAGGGAAGTCTCAATTTCGTGTCCGAGATAAATGCGGACGGAATACTGAGCGAGTTCCTTGAGCTGACCGTCGAGACGGACATGGTCGGTGGAAATCGAGATACCTTCGTTTTTGAGGGCGTGAACGATTTCCTCGGCGCCGATCGAACCGTAGAGGTGACCTTCGGCGTTGGCGTTCGCTTCGATCGTAACGCTCGTCTGGGCGATACGTTCGGCGAGTTCGTGAAGGGACGCGAGCTGCTGACGCTGAATTTCAGCGAGCTGAGCCTTATGCTTTTCGACCATGCGGCGATGGTGATCGGTCGCGAACGTGGCAAGCCCCTGCGGAATGAGGTAGTTCTTCGCATAGCCGGGCTTAACTTCAACGACGTCGCCCTGCTTGCCAAGCGAATCGACAGATTGGATCAGAAGGAGCTGGATTCCCCCGTTAGGTCCCTTCGGCAAGCGTTTGCCGGTACGGAAAGCGCTGCGCGCGCGTTTGTTTCTAACTTGCATTGATATTACCTTATTATATTCTGTTTGAACTTATTCTACTAAAAAGTACCGTTTGTTGGCGCAAAGCCAGAAGTACGTCAGAACGGAATATCGTCCTTAGGCGGTTCTTGCGAATAATCGTCGCCGCCGGCGTCGTAGCGTTGAGACTGACGCTGGTATCCGCCGCCCTGCTGAGCGTATCCGCCGCGTTGCTGGTATCCGCCCTGCTGTTGCTGCTGATATCCGCCTCCGTTTCCGGAGCCGCCGTCGCGCGCGCCGAGTAAGACGACGCGATCGGCGATGATCTTTACTTTAGAACGCTTCTGACCGTCCTGTTCCCAGACGTCTTGCTTCAACCTTCCTTCAACGAGAAGAGGACTGCCCTTACGGGTATAGTCGCGCACGATTTCCGCACTGCGATTCCAGACGGAAACGTCGAAGAAATTCGGCTCTTCGGTCCAATTTCCGCTTGCGTCTCTTTTTCGTTCGTTAACAGCCAAGCCGATCTCAACGACAGACGCGCCGCTGGGCGTGGTGCGGAATTCCGGATCGCGTGTCAGGTTTCCCACCAATACGACTCTATTATAACTAGCCATGATTGTGCTCGTTTAAATAAAATTAGCGTAACGCCGATAGGCGCACAGGTTGCAGGGAATTAGCCGCCAGTCTGAACGGCCGACGACTTTTACGGTACTTGCGTCGCAAGACGGCGCGTCATTCCTCGGAATCTTCTTCGGAATCGTCGTCTTCGTCGTAAACATCCGCAGCGGCTTCATTGTTCTGAGGCTCTTCTTCGCGGGCGCCGGCGTTCGAGTTGAGGGCGTTCGCGATAAGAGCGTCTTCGAGGCGCGGATCAAGCTTCTGAATCATGTAACGGAGGACGTTGTTGTTGAGGCGGATCTGGCGGTGAAGCTCGGCCATTTTATCCGTGCTGAGACGGAAGTAGAGCATCCAGTAGGCGCCGCGGCGATGGTTGTCGATGGAGTACGCCAACTTGCGTTCGTCCCAGAGACGGCTTACGGTAACGACGCCGCCCAAGGATTCGACGATCTTGGAAAGTTGGCCGGAGACTTCGTCCGGATTGCGCGAATACGCGTCCGGATTCAGAAGAAAGAAACCGTCATAAACGTTGATTTGAGCCATTTATATCTCCATAATGTATAAAACGGTTTTGGACGTTGCCGCCGCCGTTCTCGTCTTTTCGACGAACATTGCTCCGATCTTTTGCGGGTCGGCGGGTTTCTGCGCCTTAGCAGCAGCAGGATCGGCGGTAATTTTTTAACACATCTCGACGAAAAAACGCCGTCGAAAGGGTACAACTGTGAAATCGGACGGGTTATGCTCTTTGGCGTAAGCGGAGTTCAACGGAACCGTTTTACTTTTGCTTCTTCTCGCCAGCATTATACTTATTCATCGTTTCGGCGCAACCTCGCTCTACCCACAGCTGGGCGGCGTCGGCCGCGTTCTTAATCGCCAAGTCTATTTCGACGCGTTCGTCTTTTCGAAAAGGAGTCAACACGAAGTCGACTACCTGATCGGTAGACGACGGACGTCCGATACCGATTCGCAATCTTGCGAAATCCTGAACGCCCAGTTTGGCGATAATGTCTTTCAATCCCTTCTGTCCTCCGCTGCCGGCGGTCTCGCGCACGCGAATCTTCGCGACGGGAAGATCGAGGTCGTCGCAGACGACAAACAGATCCGTTTTGGGATCCAGCTTATAGAATCTCACGGCCTCGGCAACCGAAGTTCCGCTGAGATTCATAAAGGTCGTGGGGCAAAGCAACAGCACGTTTTTTGATCCGATCGCAACGTCTAAACAGTCGGCGTGAAACCTGTTGTTCGGACGTCCTGCGGCGTGTCGCGCCGCGAGTTCGGCAAGGACCATGTAGCCCACGTTGTGCCGAGTGTCTTTATACTTCGCTCCGGGATTGCCTAAACCGACGATGATTTTATCCGGTTTCATATCGTTTTTCGGTTTTCTGCAAAAGAAATTTATAACGGCGTTTAACACGTTCATCGCATTTTCTTTTGCATAAAGTGAATCCGAAAATTACAGATCGAACGTATCGCTTCGCGTTAGGCGCGGCTGGACTGGCGTTACGCCGCCAAATTGAATCGCGCGCCGTTACCCGCGATTATTCGCGATACGAAGCGGAGATCATT
Source organism: uncultured Planctomycetales bacterium (assembly GCA_946541595.1). Taxonomy (GTDB): domain Bacteria; phylum Planctomycetota; class Planctomycetia; order Pirellulales; family Thermoguttaceae; genus RUG369. The sequence continues at coordinate 9,008 of CAMNJU010000048.1, read as the reverse complement.
CCGCTTCTTCCTCGGCCTTTTTGCGCCCGATGACTTCGGGTTCGGCGCCTTCTTCAGCTTCCGCCTCCGTTTCTTCAACGACAACCGGTTCGACGCATTCAACGACGATGGCTTCGGGATCGGCAAGGAGTTTGACGCCTTCCGGCGCGACCACGTCGGAGACGCGGATCTGCTGGTTGAAGCCAAGTTCGTTAACGCTGACAGGAATGTTTTCGGGCGCGTTAATCGGTTCGGCTTCGATCTCGATCATGTGGAGGTGCTGCTTGATTACGCCGCCGTCCTTGAGTCCGGGGGCTTCGCCGCGGATAAGAACCGGAACGGAGAGCTGAACGTGCTCGTGTTCGCTGACGCGCGTGAAGTCGACGTGCAGAACGACGTCGCCCCAAACGTTCCACTGGATTTCCTTAATGAACGCGCGTTCGTTGACCGCGCCCTCGAGGTTGACGAAACGGCTTCCGTGACGAAGCGCGGCTTCAACCTGTTCGGTGGCGACGGAAAGATTCACGACGTCCTGCTTGTGACCGTAAAGTACGGCGGGAGTTTTGCCGCTGGCTCGGAGGCGACGGTTTCTACGTTTACCTACCGTTTCGCGACGTTCAACCGACAATGTCAAAAGTTCGACCATATATTTTCCTTTGACGGAATACAAAGTTATGCCGCTCGCCATAGAAAGACACGGCGCCTTTCTCACTCCAAGCGACCTTACCTTTAGTGTGCAAAATTTTGAACCATTTTTCCAGATTTTTATTTTATAACAAGGGGGGCGTTAGGTTAGGGGCTGAAAATTTGCTGTCTTTTTTCCAATTTTTCTGTTGTTTCAGTCTGAGAGGCTCCGACAGGGTTTTCTGCTGTTGAGCGGCGCTGCTGTCGAAAAGTATCTCGCGGATCCCTTTTCCAAACGAATTCACGGCGCGGACCGTCCGGCAAAGAACAGCGCTTGGGAGTATGTCTTGCTCTTGAGCCGGCGTCGGGGGGGAGGGGATACGTCTGTTTTAATACAAACTATTTAAAATAAAAAGGATATAGCGATGCGGCACGAGTGCAAGATAACTGTTTTGGAAACGAAAGTCTTTCCGGATCTTCAGGAGAAATATTTGGCGAATCCGAAATCGGGGCCATGTCCTTTTTTCAAGCCGGGGGATACGTTCACGCTCAAAAGGACGCCTGAACAGGACGATTTCTACCGTCTCATGAACGGAAAATTTTGCGGGGAAGCGTGGGACGCGGTGAGCCGCTACGTCTATACGGCGCTCCAAGGAGGCGCCATTATGAAGAGTTGGACGAACGACGACCGCATGATGATCGCGTGCTGCAACGACGGGACGCGGCCGGTTATCTTCAAGATTGAACGCGTCGATATTCCTGAAACGCCGGAAGAGGAAGAATGGCTCTCGAAGCAGAATTTCAAGAACGGAATCGACGACGCGTATACGGGCTGAGCGCGCGTTTAGGCACGTTATAAAAAAATAGAATTTTGTGTTCTGCCGGTAAAACCGGTTTGATAAACCGCCCCGTTCTTTGTTTGGACGGACGATTGCAAATAACGGAAAATGCGAGGTTTAGTATGATGATTAGTGCGTGTGGCGCCTTCGTTTTGCTTCGAAAGTCTGGAAATATAAATTGAAAAAACGCGCGTCTGACAAGGATTATTTTGAAAATGAATTCTTCTTATTTGGAGAAAAAAACGATTTTTCAAAAAAAATTTACTTCATTAAGAGCTTATTTTAAAAAAGATAAATCATTTCGTTCCCAAAAATCTAACTGATTTTTTTTCGGTCTATTGACGACGGTTTTAACGGCTGGTATAATTGCAAGGGTTCAAACGAAAGGGAGGAAAAAGACGTTAGATTTTTTCCTTTTTCCTTCACAACGCGAAACGTCTTTGCGTAATTTCATTTTGCGCGGCGTATGCGAGGTAAGGAGCGCCGCGAGGCGTTTAGATTCGTGAGAATTTCACCTAAAAAGCCGTTTAGTGGAATTTAACGATTTGTTTGAATAAGCTGAATGCGCTGTTTACAGCGGTTGTTCGCTTTGTTTCGATTTTATCGCGACAAATATAAACGCTTGGCAAGTCAAGCGCACAAAATAAAAAAACGCGCCGAGTTGGCGCGTTTCCCGCTCGCCACCCCGTCGCGGAACCGGTATTTTTGTTGGCGCCTTTTTTTGGTCGTCACCCAATTCGAAATGCAAGCATTTTCGTTGGAAGGCGCCGTACAACAAAAAACCGAGATCCGCGGCGGGATTTTTTTTGCCTTCTGCCGCCTCGCGAACTGCTTTGGTACGGTATTCTATTTTGATAATTCTTACAAGAGTAGTTTTAAATTTTTCTCGACGTCCGCTTCTCTCGGAGATATACTGTTTTCGACGCGTTCATTGATTTTTTGTTTCAAGAATGCGGATTGCTTTCAATAAAAATTTTTCTAAAAGGGCGCTTTTTAAGCGTCTTGAGCGTCGAGGATTCAACATGGGCGAAGCTACGGACGTTAGCGCGGCGAACGCGCCGAAACCTGATTTTTCTTCCGAGGAGATGGAGCGGCTCTTCTATTGGGCGCGCGACCGCGTTTACGCCGAGATCACTGGCGCGTCGGCTCCGAGCGTTTCCGCGCTTGGCGAACTTGGCGAGCGCGCGGTTCTTGGGGCGTTTGTAAGTTTTAAAAAGCGCGGCATGCTGCGCTCGTGCATGGGGTATATGTACGACGGCGTTTTGCTTTCGACGGCGCTTGATTCGGCGTCAGTTTCCGCGGCGACGCGCGACCCGCGTTTCCCGCCTATCTCTGCGGCTGAATTCTACGATCTCGATATGGAGGTCTGGGCTCTCGGTTCGATGCGCGAGATTCAGGAGCGCGGCGAAGCGCGGCGCGACGCGATTAAGATTGGCCGGGACGGGATCCAAATTCACGGTCGGGGACGTCGCGGACTGCTGCTTCCAAGCGTCGCTCTCGAAATGAACTGGGACGCGGATCGTTTTCTCGAAGGCGTTTGCGACAAGGCGGGACTCGCACGCGGATCTTGGAAGAGCGACGACACGCGCCTGTTCGCATTTGAGGGCGTTTCGTTTAAGAAGCCGTTCGTGTGGAACGTAAGTAAGAATCCGAGCCTCGCGGCGCTTATCGATAAGCTCCGCAACGGCGAGGAATTGGGGGCAAGTTCTTCACGTCCGACGTTTTCGCTCGCGTCGAGTTTCTTTCAGTGGGACGCGCCGTTAAGAAAGTCGGCTCGGCAGGACGACGCGCAAAAGGCGCGGCCCGCCGCAGTTGCAGGGGCGTTTTATCCCGGTTCTGCGGCAGAACAGGAGAGCATGCTGCGCTCGTTCGACGCGTCGATTCGCGCGGAGAGCGGCGACGTTCCGGAGCGGAAAACGGTTAAAGGGGCGCTCGTACCGCATGCGGGCTGGATCTATTCGGGCCGACTCGCGGCGTCGACGCTCAGTCGGATCGAGCCTCCGGAGACGGTCGTCGTCTTGGCTCCGAAGCACCGCCGTGAAGGCGCGAATCTTGCCGTTATGCCTTATGGCGCGTGGAACTACGGAGCTGGCCAAATCGACTCTGATCTCGAATTTGCCGACGCGTTTGTTCGCGCGCTCCCCGAGTTCAAAAAGGACGCGGCGGCGCATCGGTCGGAACATTCGATCGAAGTACAGCTTCCGCTCATTGCGCGGTATTTTCCCGGAAGCAAGGTAGTTGGCGTTTTAATCGGCGGCGCGACAAAGACGGAACTCAAAGGACTTGCGGAACGTTTCGCGGCGTTTTTAGACGAATGGGAGTCTGCGGGGCATAGCAAGCCGCTCCTGCTCGTTTCGAGCGATATGAATCATTACGCGACTGACGCGGCGACGCGTGAAATCGACAAGTTGGCTACCGACGCGATCGAGACGACCGAACCGGACGCGCTCTTCGATACGGTCATGCGCAACGGGATTACAATGTGCGGCGTATTGCCCGCGTTCTTCGCGCTCTCGACGTTAAAGAAGCGCGGCGAATTTAACCGCGCTGCGCAAGTCGGATACGCGACGAGCGGGGACGCGTCGGGAGATTTAGAGCGTGTCGTCGGGTACGCTGGCTATCTTTTCGACTGACACGGCGTTATTGAACGGCGATCTTATTTACTGCGAGGGAGTAGGCGACGTCAACACACGCAAAAAGCCTGCCCCACGTTGCATGGGGAATCGCCGTCTTTTCTGCTGTCGCGCTTATCGTAAGCAAAAATATGAGCAGAAGATATCATGAATAGGAGAAGAGAATGAAGTTGTGGAAATTAAAGCGATTGCGTCTCGCGACCGTTGCGGCTGTCGCCGCGTTTGCCTGCGTCCAGACGTTCGGGGCCGGCGTGTCGAACGAACGAAAAAACGTCGAGACGGTCGTGCCTGGTTCCGCAGAGAGCGCGCCTGAAAACGACGCGTCGATCACGTTTTCCGCGCGTTCGGGCGAGTTTTTGTCGGAAGAATGGCGCGCCGATTTCGCGACGCCCCCGCGCGCGTTCCGGCCTCTTCAGATTGTTCACGGCCGAGATCTCAGCGATCCGAGCGAGGTCGCGTATTTCCGCGACGCGTGCGGACTTGGCGGGCTTGTCGTGAACGTTGGCGGCGCGGACTATATTCGTTCTCAAGAGAATTGGGATCGCTTCTGTCTTGGCGTTAAGAATCTCAAAGAGGCCGGCATGCGCGCGTGGATTTACGACGAAGACGGATATCCGAGTCTGAGCGCGGGGGGCGTCGTTTTGGAAGGTCGGCCTGACCTGCGCGCGTTGGAGTTGGCGTATGATCCGGAACACGAACCGCCGTATTACGTTCGCGACTGCTATGAATATACCCATTCGAGCAATAACGTCTTTAAGGCGCGTCGGTATCCGAATCCGCTCAATCCGGAAGCGACGGCGAGGTTTATCGACGTAACGCACCGGCGTTACCGTGCGGAGCTCAAAGATCTTTACGACTATGTTGAAGCGTTCTTTACGGACGAGCCTGCCATGATGGCGGCGAATTTGGGCGTGATTCGGGAAGAAGATATTCGCTCGCGCGTTCCTACGATTGATCCGCTTGATCCGGACAAGAAAGAATTGGCGGTCGTTTCCTGGTGCGACGACGTGGAAGCGCGGTATCGGGAGAAGTACGGGGAGGAGCTGCGTCCGAATTTGAAGTCTCTCTTTGAAGGAGATTCCGACGCGGACCGTAAGACGCGCCGCCAGTTCTGGACGCTTTTAGGCGAGCTCGACGCCGAACGCTACTACGCTCAGATTCAGAAGTTCTGCCATGAAGATCCGAACGGGCCGGTCGCGTCGGGGCATACCCTTTACGAAGAGAATCTTATTATGCACGTTCCGCTCGACGGGAATAAGATTGAAGTTCTTAAAAAGTTCGATCTGCCGGGCATGGACATGCTTAATTCGGATCCTGTGGCTTACTTTTACGGCTGCTGGGCGGCGGCAGCTTTTCCGTGTTCCGCGGCGGCGTTTATCGGCAATCGCCGCGTGATGACGGAGATCAGCGATTTTTCGCAGCAGGTAAGCGGCGATCGCAAGGCGGTTCCGCTTGACGCGATGGAAGCGGTCGCGGGCTGGCAGGCGGCGTTTGGCGTTACGGAATTTACGCTCTACTACGGAATTAAAGCGGCCGATTACCGCAACGAGGGGACGCACCGCGATTACTGCCGTTTCGTCGGGCGCCTGAACGCCGTTTTGCGAGACGCGACGCCAGATCGACCAATTTTGCTCTATTATCCGATCGAGGAGATGCAGGAAGAATTCCGACCGTACAACGGTTCGTTGACAGACTTGTCGAAGCAGTCGGAACGCTGCCAGCAGATTTTTAACTCGTTTAATACCCTTGGCGCGGGCCTGTCGCGTATTCAAACGTCGTTCTATGTAATCGACCGCAAGACGCTCAAGAGCCTTACGAAAACGCCGGACGATCCGGAAGAAGCGGAACGGCTGCGCGGTAAGTTCAGCGGGATTATTTTCCCGCACCATTCGGAAAAGATCGATTACGACTGGGCGGAACCGAACTTTCGCGAATATTGGGTCGAGGAGGACGCGCCTATTGACGTTTGGGAGGATGCGGCGCGTTTACTCGGCGATTTCTGCGGACCGCGCCTGACCGCCGAGCCGAGCTGTCCGAATTTTGTCGAGGGCGCCTTTAAACGCGAAGGACGCGAGATTTTCATTGTTACAAACGCCGACGGCGCCGCATGGAACGGAGTTTTGCGCCTTACCGGAACGGCCGACTCTTTTGAATCGAAACGCTGGACGGCGCTAGATCCTAAGTCGGGCGCAATCGAGACGTTCGACGCGGAAGAGAACGCGTTTCCAGCCGCATTTGCGGGGCGGCAGACGCTGATTTTTGTTTCGCCGCGGATCGCGAAGTGAATTAATCGCGCCAGTTAAAGACGGGCAGGGCGCGTTTGGCACGCGTCCGACCCGTCGGTCGTTTTAGAGTCGTTTCTTTCTTTATCCACAGTTATGAAAATATTTCTTTTTTTGTAAATTTTTTCAAAAAAAGACAAATAAGCGCGCTTCCGTCCCTTGTAGGAATTGTTAAACGGCGCTAAACTTGAAGTGGATTGTGAGTTCGGGGGCGAACTGGGTTCGACCGGGCGAGCGAAGCGTAGAATTGCGCGTCGAGGTTGATCGGTGGGCCTCGTAAAAAGCCGATTATAAATTTCAATTGCCAATAACCAAATGGCTATGGCCGCCTGAGAATAGGCGACCCCGGATTTGAGCTTTAGCCGAAGAGGCAAAAAATTCGGACCCTAAATTCGGATCGTCTTGCGTCGCGTCGAACACGCGCGAGATTAAATTTTGCTTTCGAATCGTCTCTGCGAAACCGACGTCGATAAGGGGTCAAGGGGGCTAAATTTTAAAAAATCGACTACACGCGTAGACGTTCTCGTAGAGACGTCGCGGGACGCGGGTTCAATTCCCGCCGCCTCCACTACACTTTCCAGGGGATTGCGCTTTGTTAAGAATGCGATAGGGGGATCGGCGCGTTTATGCGTTTGCTCCTTTTCATCTCACTTTTGGTTTGTCGTAAGTCTCTTTTGTTAGAATAGATCCTGCCAGCGTTCCGAAAACGACGCCATCCTGCCTGTTGGAATTCGTTTTCTTTTCACTACAGGGTTGTTGTATAAAGTTGGCGAATACAGGGGAAAACGAGTATAGCCGCGCGCGCGGTATCGGCCGTTCGACAACGAGCGAAGTATTTGAGAGATCAGAAAGAGTTTGAAATGAAAATTTACGTTGGTAATCTTGCTTTCCGTACGACGGAAGAAGGCCTCCGCGCAGCGTTTGAGGCCTTCGGTACCGTCGATAAAGCCGACGTCGTCAAGGATCGGGAAACGAACCGTTCCAAGGGATTTGGCTTTGTCCTCATGCCGAACGACGATGAGGCGAAAGCCGCTATTGAAGGCCTTGACGGCAAAGAACTTGATCAGCGGACGATTCGTGTGAACGAAGCGCGCGCGTCCTCGTCTCGCGGCGGCGATCGCGGTCCTCGCCGCTATTGATTTGAGTCTTTCGTTCGGGCTCCTTCTAACCTGAACTATCGGTTGAAAACGCGGTCGACGTTTGCTAAACGCCGCCGCGTTTTTTATGCTTGTTTTGGAAGTAAGTGGAAATTGGTTCTTTTTGGAGTATCGGGTCGAGTTTCCGCCTAATCTCGCTTGTCTACCTCGAGACTATGTGATAGAATCGACGTGTGGTTGGGATATAGCTATTATTCCGGCTGTTCCTAAAATAATGTTTGTAACGCCGCGCCCCTTGGGCTTCGGCGAGAACCGGGCTCGTTCCGATACGGCTCCTTCGGATTTTTCCGAGAGCGTCATTGAACGAAGACGCCCCGTCTCCCTTTAGTCGGCGGCGCTGGGCAAGGCCAGACCAAGATGAATAAGCGATTACATAACAGTCTCGATTACCTCGTATATCTTATTGTTCGCGTTTTTATTTGCGCGGCGCAGTCGATTTCGCTTGACGTTTCACAGCGTTTCGCGGAGACCCTTTCTGTTCTCTTTTGCGATATTCTGCGCGTTCGCGGGAAACTCGTCGATACGAATCTTTCGCACGCCTTTCCGGAACTCTCGAAAAAGGAACGTAAAGAGATTGCGCGTCAGATGTGGACGCATCTGTTTCTTATGGTCGCCGAAGTCGCTCACGCTCCGCGTCAGATGCACGGCTTGAATTGGTGGCGAAACGTTCGCATAGAGAACGGCAGTAAAATGTTCGCCGCGCTTCAGGCGGACAGACCCATGATCCTCATTACCGCGCATTTTGGCAACTTTGAGATGGGCGGGTACATTCTCGGTCTCTTGGGGTATCCGACATTTTCCGTCGCGCGCAAGTTGGACAATCCGTATCTTAATGACTTCATTAGCTCTTTCCGCGGTCAGACGGGGCAGTATATCATCGACAAAAACGAAGGTTACGAAGATATTCTAACGGTGCTTGGACAGAACGGCGTCATGGCGTTTCTCGCAGATCAGTCGGCGGGCAAAAAGGGCGCGTGGGTTAACTTCTTTAACCGACCGGCGTCCGCGTATAAGGCGATGGCCCTTTTAAGCATGCAGTATGACGCGCCGATTTTTATCTGTTTTGCGACGCGTACTGACGATCGTCCGATGCATTTTACGATGCGCATGGTTGATTCGCTTGATCCGCGCGAGTTACCCCCGGACATTTCGACGGTTCAACAAATTACCCAGTGGCATGCTTCGCGTCTGGAAGAGCAGATTCGGCTTGCTCCGAATCAGTATTGGTGGCTTCATAACCGCTGGAAGACGTACGGGCGAAAGTTTACGTGAGCGCCGAGACCGAACGGCGCGCTGTAAACCGCACTTTTTACGCGCTTGGAACGCGCGTTCGCGTTGGGTGGTTCGTGTAAGAATTTGCGAATTTTTCTAAAATACCTCTTGAGGAAATCGTTAACAATGTTATCATAATCGCGTCCATCGCATTATGCTTTGAACGTGCCCTGATAGCCCAATTGGTTAGAGCGGCGGACTGTTAATCCGTAGGTTGTAGGT
>CAMNJU010000047.1 GCA_946541595.1 uncultured Planctomycetales bacterium | reverse complement strand
AAGGGGCGTCGTCATGCTTGGGATCGGATCGAGGGATCAACTCGGAACGCCTTATCGCGAGTAGGACGCGTCAAGGACAGGCGCCTTCGCGCGCGTTACGTTGATCACTCTGTCTGTGGAAGCCGTTTCGACCGTCGCGTGGAACGAATCCATATTGTACGCCGGTTTAGAGACGAATCTTCCGCCGCGCGTCCTTTCGCCTGCTTTGAGAGCGTCTTTTTCGCCCTCTTGTTCCTTTTCAGACGGATCGACGGAATCGGTCAGCGCAACTTCGGAAGATTTCCGCTCTGATTTTAAATTGGCGGGCGTCTTCTGGGGTCCGCTGTTCGCGGGTTCCGTCTCTTTCGCCGGAGAGACGTTTGGGGAATCTGACGTCGACTTTGCCGCTGGGGCCGTTTCCTCAGCTTGTGGGGCAAGCTCGGACTTCGGCGCCGCGACGTTCGCTTCGCTTGAATTAAGCGAAACGCTGGAATCTACAGAGCTGGCAGGCGCGCCAAACGCGCCGGTGAACTCCAAATCTCCAGGGCGTATAACGTCGGGGAATGAAAAGACGCTCAACCAAAGGCAAACTACGACAAGGAGCGCCGACAAGATAAAACCGGATAGCTTAACCATTTTCTCATCTCGCAGTCGCGCATACTCTCGCTCGTGTACGGCCGCAGGCCCGAACGCGCCAACATAAAGGAGGCGCTAAGCCAACCGCCGCTTGTCTGTCTCTGTAAACTGTAACGTTGAACGACTAACAGGGATTTTTCAGCCGAATAACGCGAGCCTGACGGGAAAATCACGGTTCGCGATATACATGCGCTGTAAAACGCCCTATCTTTTCTATATCGGCTATTTTAACATATGAAAAACCGAGGTCAACAGAAAAATAGCTCTTTTCGCGATAAAAAATGCAAAAGAAGAAATGTTTGACGATTGTATTAGATTTGACGAATGCGGCTGTAAAGACCGCGTTTGACGAGGCAACGAGCCCGGTTGGCGCCGCCCGAGGAGAGACGCGGCAAAGGCGTTCGGGGGAACGATTTCATGCGGATTGAAGAAAATCTGAAAAAAGCCGGTTGACGCCTTAAAAAAAGGGGGTAGAATGGTCACTACTTTACGACTGGGGTATAGCGTAATGGTTAGCGCAACGGACTCTGACTCCGTTGGTCGGGGTTCGAATCCCTGTACCCCAGCTTTTTTTATTTCTTGCCGTTTTTTCTTTTTCACGGCGCGGTTCTTCTACTTAGATTCTTGCCTTTCCTTTACTTTCCGCAGCGGTTTTGTCGTGGGCGCCGCGCCGTTTCGTTTGCGACAGGGCAATAAAAAAACCCGTCCGGAGACGGGTTATTCAGACGCCGAAAGCTCGAACGTCCGCAGTCGCAATCATTTTCGCGCAATATGCGCCAAGTAAATAGTCTTTCAGGCGGCGGTAGCCAAAAGGGTCTCTTTCCACCATTGCCGACGTTTACTTCGCTTAGACATATCGAACTCCTCAATGACGTTAAAAGAAAGGCAGGACAACCGGCAAATTTGAATTGCCGCACGGACGTAACCGAGCGCCATGGGCTGGCGTTTGGCGAATTTCAGGAAAGATCGACGCTTTCTTGAAACTGCACGCATTATAACGCCATTAAGGATCAATGCAAGGGCTTTCCACAGTAGTTTATTTTTTAGACAACTGTGAACAATTTTGCAACATATTGCATCAAAAAGCGTTATCGCACGAAAAAAATTTTTAAAAAAAGACGCCGTCGCGGTAACGACGGCGCCTTGCGCGATATTTCTGAACTGGATCAGAAAGAATCAGAAGACGTCAAGATTGAAGTGTTGGCCCTGATGATAGCGGCGAGCGGCCGGATAGTAGTTCTGCCACGCGGGGTTGTATCCGGGGATGCGCATATCGGACGGGGCGAAGTTGTGCGGATAGTATCCGTAAGGATAGTTGCGGAAACGCGCCCAGTCTTGGGCTTCGCCGGTCGGATAGGCAAATGGAGACGCCTGAACGATTTGCCGTTCGCGTCCAAGACGGTCGGCGCGCTCGGCCATGTACTGGTCATAACGCGCGCGCCAGGAACCGGCGCCAAAACCGCCAAAACCGCCGCGGAGACCGCCGAAACGACCGCCGATTCCAAGGCCCGGTTCGCAGCAATCCTGGCAATCGCCAGTCGGCTGAACGGTCGTCTGGGAAGCGTCGACCGCCTGAGCGACCGTCTCTTGCGCCTGAACGTTCGCGGCGACAAAAGCCAAAGCCGCGACGAAGCAAATAACGAAACTCGATTTCATAATATCCTCCTTAGTTTTTCGCCGCGTAACGCGACGTTGAACACGTCGATTAAACAGGCGCCGCCCTTAGGACGCGGCGAAAACTCGATTTCAATCGAACGTACGATAACCATTATATTCGACGTCGGAGCGCGGTCGGAACACTCGAGCTGCAGAGCCGACGCTTAGTTTTTGTATATTATCTATCTTATCTCTTTTATCGGCGAAATTCTTAAAAATTCGCGGAAAATTTCCTCGCTAGTTCAAGGAAAATATGAGTTCGCTTCCAAAAATCGAAAAAGACGTTATAATGCTAACCCTAGTGGCTTAGGCGTTCCTTGCCGCCTTGTCCAAACCGTTTACTGTTCTTGGGGAGCTGGTCGATGTTTACCGTCGCGCGCGATTTTTCTTTCTCTTACGGTCACCGACTCTATCGTTACGAAGGAAAATGCCGCCGCCTGCATGGGCATAACGCGGAAGTCCGCGTCGAAATCGGCATGGACGAGCTCGACGAACATGGAATGGCGCTCGATTTCGTCAATTTAAAGGAAATCGTCGGGCGTTGGATCGACGAAGAGCTTGATCACCGCGTCTTTCTTGCCAGCGACGATCCTCTTGCGAAGGTTCTCGTCGACGCGGGCGAGCCCGTCTTTCTTCTCAGCGGGAATCCGACGGCGGAACAGCTCGCGAAGACGATTTTCGACTACGTCGCGTCGCAGGGGCTCAACGTGAGGCGCGTCGACTTTTGGGAAACGAAAAACTGCCACGCGACCTATTCGCGCTAGACGGCGGCTTTTTACCGTATAAGGCATATGATAAAATGAGTTTGCAGCATATAACGTGCATTACCTGTCCGAGAGGGTGTTCGCTCGAAGTCGACGTGGAAGCTCAGACGGTAACGGGGAACAGCTGTCCTCGCGGGGCGGTCTACGGGCTCGCCGAAGCGACGAATCCCGTTCGCACCGTTACCTCGACCGTTCGCGTCGTCGACGCCGACGGGGAATTTGTCGATATGGAGCCCGTCCGAACCGCCAAGCCGATTCCCAAAGGGCTTATGTTCGCCGCGATGAAAGAGATCGACGCCGTGCGCGCGAATAAACCGATCCGGCGCGGCGACGTGCTCATTTCGAATCTCCTTAACACGGGCGTCGACGTAATCGCCGCGCGCGATCTGCTCTGAAATCGCGTTTTTTATATGAGCGCCGCAGAGAACCGCGCCGTGCGCGCCGTCTCCCGCGGCCTAATCGCCCTTTCGCTTTGCGCGGGGGCATGAATGAAAGAATACAACTCTCTGATGAGCAACAGCAAACGCGTTATTGTCATTCCGGACGGATTTGCGGACAACCCTATTGAATCTTTGGACAATCGCACGCCGATGCAGGCGGCTTCGACGCCCACGCTCGACGCCTGGGCTCCCCGCGGCGTTCAAGGGCGTTCGCACAACGTGCCCCTGACGCTCTCGCCCGGTTCCGACGTGGCGACGCTCGCCCTGCTGGGGTACGATCCTCTGGAGTCCTATACCGGCCGCGCGCCGTTGGAAGCGGCGGCTCAGGGCGTCGAGCTTGGCCCGAACGACTGGGCGTGGCGGTGCAATCTTGTCTGTCTGGAAAACGACGTGATGAAATCGTTTACCGCCGGACACATTACCTCGGAGGACGCGGCGGAGCTGCTCGCCGATCTGCAGGCGAACGTGGCGCCAAAATGGCGCGAACTGGCGCCGGAGTTTGGCGGAACGGTCGAATTCAGACCGGGCGTAAGTTACCGCAACCTCGCGATTTTCCGCCCTGATTCCGACTGCAAACCGTTCCCGTTCAGCGCGGAAACGGAAACCTTTCCTCCCCACGACTATATCGACCGTTCGATTGCCGACGTCTATCCTCAAGGGCCGGGTTCGGACAAGGTGCGCAAGCTCATGGCCGCGTGCGCCGATTATCTCCGGACCGCGCGCACGAACCTGCGGCGCGTCGCCCAGGGGAAATTGCCCGCGACCGACTGCTGGCTCTGGGGACAGGGCAAACGGCCGACGATGGAGTCCTTCTCGCAGAAGTTTAACTGGGGCAAAGGCGCGATGATTACCGCCGTCGATCTGCTGCGCGGTATCGCGAATCTGCTTGGCTGGTCCGTGATTAACGTGCCCGGCGCGACCGGATACGTCGATACGAACTTCGCCGGAAAAGGGGAGAACGCCGCAAAAGCGCTCGACGAGTACGATATCGTCGTCGTTCATATCGAAGCGCCCGACGAGTCCGGGCACGAGGGAAGCGTCGAGAAGAAAATCCGTTCGCTTGAGGATATCGATCAGAAGACGCTGCCGCCCATTTTAGAGAAACTGCAGACGTTCCCCGACTGGCGGCTCCTGATCACGCCGGATCACCCGACGCCCATTTCGATTAAGACGCACTCGCGCGGCGCCGTGCCGTGGATGATTATCGGTTCCGACGTCAAAGGGGACGGCATGCCGACCTACGACGAGACGACCGGCGCCGCGTCGGAACGGTTCTTCCTGAAAGGGTACGAACTCATGGAGTACTTCCTGAGGGGCAAGCTTCAGTAAGGCAATCGCCTGTTCCGCTGTTTGTTCTGTCTGTCAACTGTAAAAAGAGAAGAGATACTATGAGACGTTTTTTCAATTTTGCCGCCTGCGCGATCGCGCTTTGCTGCCTGACGGCCGCGTTTGACGCCGCTGATTTAGGCGTCGCTAATCCGGCGTTCGCGGCGGACGAACAGAAGGACAAGCCCGTCTTCGACGCGATTGCGGAGTCGCAGGCGGACGACGAAAAGTACGAATGGACGAACCTTTTCGACGGCAAATCGCTCGAGAACTGGATCGACAACGGGGACGCGGGCGACGACGTCGTTAAAATCAAGGACGGCGAGCTTGTCCTCGGCATGGGGCCGACGACGACCTCGATTCATTTCGACGAAGACAAATCGAAGATCAAGCTTCCTCGCGAGAATTACGAGCTCGAGTACGTTTCCCGACGCGTTTCCGGCACGGACTTCTTCTCGGCGCTCACGTTCCCGATCGGCGAGAATTACGTAACGTTCGTCAACGGCGGCTGGGGCGGCTGCGTGGCCGGCATATCGAGTATCGACGACATGGACGCGTCGGAGAACTCTTCTTCTTCGTTCTACAACTTCAAGACGGGCCAATGGTACCGTTTCCGCGTTCAGGTAACGCTTCGAACCGTTCGCGTCTGGGTTAACGACGAGAAGATCATTGATTACGTCGTCGAGGGGCATTCGCTCAAGACGCGGTTTGAGGTCTCGCGCTGCCAGCCGCTCGGATTTGCGAGCTGGGTGAGCGACGGACGGATCAAGGTTGTTCGCATGCGCGCGCTTTCCGACGAAGAAATCAAAGAGATGGACGAACGCGCGGAAGAGGCGTCGAAGTTCATTACGCCCGATAATTATTGACGGAATTCGGCGCGCCCCGCGGCGCGATCCGCGATTGCGTAAAAAAAGCCCTTGCCGGCGCTGCGTCCGGCGAGGGCTTCTTTTATATCGGCGCGTTCGGAGGCGCGTCGGTCAGTCGAAAAAGAGACCGATTTCACGTTCCACCGCTTCCGGGGAGTCGGACGCGTGAATGAGATTCTCGGTAACGTCCAGACAGAAATCGCCGCGAATTGTGCCCGCCTCGGCAAGCGCCGGATCGGTCGCGCCGACAAGCCGTCGCACGACGGCGACCGCGTCGCGCCCTTCCCAAATTGACGCGAGGACCGGCCCGCGCGTGATATACGCTTCGAGCAGCGGATAGAACGGCTTAGACGTCAGGCGTTCGTAATGTTTGGCGGCAAGCTCCGGGGAGACGGCGCGCCACAGGAATCGGACCGGCTTGAGCCCTTTGCGTTCCAGACGCGAAATAATTTCGCCGATAAGCCCCCGTTCGAGAGCGTCCGGCTTGAGCATGACAAACGTTCGTTCGACGGAGTTAGAATCAGACATTAGACCTTCCTTTTTTTCTTGCGCCATTATAAGCGGATTCCCGCAGGCGTCAAAGCCGGGCTCCGCGTTCTCTTGGCCGCGCCGTTAAACCGCTCTTGACGCGCTTTCGCAAATTTCGTTATAGTCCGTCAAGGCGGTCGGCAGTTTTTGGTTTCGGCCGTGAAAACGTGCGTTACCGTTTGGTATTGGATAAACGAGAGAAAAAGAATGAACGGTTTGAATAAGGTTATTTTGAGCGTCGGCGCGTCGGCGGCCCTTTTGGGGTTGGTCGCCACGGGCGCGCTCGCCGCAGAAAAAGTTTCGGTTCGTCAGTCGGCGACGCGCGCCGTACAGGGCGTCGCGTCGGACAATCCGATTCGTCAAGACGCGAAGAAGCTCTATCCGGAAATTGTCGCCGAAGTCAACGGCGAACAGATCACGCTCGCGCAGCTCCAGGAGGAGACGCTTAAAGCGCACGGAGAAGACGTTCTCTCGCGCATTCTGAACCGCGCGCTCGTACTGGCGGAATGCCAGCGTCAAGGGGTCGCGGTAACGCGCGCCGACGTCGACGCGGAAATCGAACGGCTCGCGAAATCGTTCCGACTCACAAAAACGCAGTATCTGGAAGTCGTGGAGAAAGACTCCTCGATGAGCTATCAGGAATACGCCGAAGAGGTCGTTTGGCCGCGTCTGGCGCTCCAGGCGCTCGTCGCCGATAAGATTAAGCTGACTGACGAGGAGCTTGAAGCGGCTTATCTTAAATCGTACGGGCCTTCGATTTCCCTGCAGATGATTATCTGCGAAACGAAAGAGAAAGCGGAATCGCTCCGCAGTCGTATCGTCGACGGCGGCGAGGATTTCGGAACCGTCGCTAAGGACGAATCGCTCGACGTTGCGACCGCGTCGAACAAAGGGCGCATGCAGCCGATCTTCCACGGAACGCTTGCCGACAAGAATATGGAAGACAAGCTCTTCGCGCTCGACGTCAATCAGATTTCCGAGGTCATCGGTCCGTACGGCCCGCAGAATCAGTTCGTATTTTTCCGTTGCGAAAATAAATACGATCCGGTCGTTCCGCAAGACAAGATCGACACGGTCAAAGACCGCATTCAAGTACAGGCGAGCGCCGCGAAACTCAAGTCGGCCGCGAACGAGCTCTTCGAGCGGCTCGGCCGGGAAGCGAACGTCGTTAACGTTATCGCCGATCCTGAGCTTCGCAAGCAGTACCCGAACGTCGCCGCTACGATCGACGGCAAACCGATCTACGTCGACGCGGTCGTTGAAATGTGCATGAAGCTCTATGCCGAGCAGGATCTTGGCACGATGATTTCAATCGCGCTCATCCGTCAGGAATGCAAAAAGGTCGGGCTTACCGTAACGGATCAGGACGTCGCGACCGACGTCTGGATTCACGCCGCGGAAACGACGTTCCCGCTCCAAGACGGTTCTCCCAATATTAAAGAGTATCTCCGCTCCGAGCTGGCGAAATACAATACGACCGAAGAGAATTACAAGCGCACGATCGTCTGGCCGGGCGTCGCGCTGCGCAAACTCTCCGAAGGCATGGTTAAAGTAACCGACGAAGATATCCAGAAGAGCTTCGAAGCGAATTACGGCGCGAAAGTTCAGTGTCTGGGCATTGTGCTCGGCGACGAACGTCGCGCGCGCGAAGTGTGGCAGAAGGCGAGAACTATGCCCGCGAAAGAGAACCGCACGCTCGAAGACGTCTTTGGCGAACTTGCCGCGACCTATTCCATCGAGCCGGACGGCAAGCAGATGCGCGGCCGCATCGCCCCGATTGTGCGCAACGGCGGATATCCCCAGCTTGAAGAAGAAGCGTTCTCGCTCAAGCCGGGCGAAATGTCGCAGGTCATTCAGGTCGATCCGTCGACGTTTGTTATTCTCTACTGCCAGGAAATCATTCCGGCGCGCGAAGTTACGCTTGACGAAGTACGCGACCAGATCGTTTCGCAGATTCGCAAGATTCGCGAAGTAACCGCGGCGGGCGAGTTCTATTCGAACGTCGTTAAGCGCGCGACAATCGTCGACAATCTAACGCAGCAGGCAATAACGCCCGCGTCGACGGCGTCGAACGCGCGCGCGAGCCGCAGCGCGCGGGTCGCCTCGCCTGATCCGGCGTCCAGTCTGCGCTGACGCGCGACGCCGTTCCTTTTTCTAACGCGCGCGTTCCGTACAGCGCGCGCGGCGCGCTCCTCTCCGTAACCGTTACGGAAGGAGACTTCCCCAAGCGCCGCGCGCGTTTTTTATTTCCGCGCCGCGCCGGTTCCGCAGACTCAAGGTTCGGCTACGGCGTATCCGAGCGGGGGAACCGGGCGTCCTTCCCAGTCGAACGCCGCGTCTCGATAATTAACGCAAATACGCGTTCCGTCGGCATATCCGACGACAAAGACTCCGTCGGCAATTTCGTCGTGCGCCGTCATGAATTCTAACTGCAGCCGTTCGAGCTTTTTAAATTCGTCGTACCCTTCTTTAATCTTCGCGACAGACTCCCGCAGCTCTTCGTCGGTCGCGCACGTAATATCGGCGTCGCCCATCCAATTGCCGCCGCTCGACTTGAATTTCGAATAGAAATAGAAGTGCGGGCGGCCGCCGTATTCGATCTGCTTGAGCCGTGCGACGGGCGACTTAATTGTATAGTTCGTCGTGTCGGAGAACGGGTTGCTCATGACGATTCCCTGATAGACGAGCTGCCAGTACGGGACGTGCCGTTCAATGAGTTTCGGCAGTTCGGCGTCCGGCTTCTGGAACGAGATATAGAGCGCGAAATCGAGATATTTCACGCAGTAGTCAAATCCGCCTTCGGAAGCGAACCCTCCGAACGTCTCCTGAGAGAGTCGCGTAATTTCGTTCGTCCAGCGCGCGAATTCGCGCCGATTGAGCGGATGATCTTTCGAATAGCATTTTCGCGGATTGACGGTCGAGTAGACGTCGATATAGTGCAGGCCGCGGAAGCCGAGTTCGCGCAGTTTGGGGAAGTCTGTTTTGGGGAACCGTTTGAACATTTCTTCGGGGCACGTTTCGTACATATTCCCGCCGCCCCAGGTCGTGTAGGTATTGAACGAGCCGTCTTTCTTTACGAGCAAAAAGCCCTCGTCCCAGAGTCCGCCGATCTGAGACGCGCGGTACGCGTCGGAATAATTCTGATGGCAAACGACCTGATACCCTTTGCTTTGCGCGTATGCGACCGCGTCTTTGAGCCCCTGTTCTCCGCCGAGCCGTTCGTCGGGCGGAAAGATTTGCGGATAGCGTCCGTCGTGTCCGCCGATATTCCAGCCGACGAGGCAGAATTCCGCTTCGTTAATCCCCTGACGTTGGAATTCGTCGACGATCTGCTTGAAGCGTTCAAAGGTAATCGCGACGTGCATCTCCGGTTCGTTTTCCGCGTTCTGTTCCGGGACGGGCGAGGGAACCGGTTTCCAGCCAAGCCTTACGCGCACTTCGGGCGCTTTGGCCGCGTACGCGAGCTCCGGACGCTCCGCGGCGCGCTCTTTAAGCGGCCGTACTTCGCCGCGTTCGAGCTGATACTGGCGATAGACCGCCGCCATATCGGCGTACGTTGATTTCTCTTGCGGCAGAACGTGATATTCGATTCGGAAGTCCTCGTACGGCTTATCTCCGTCGAGCTCGTAACGCACGAAGACGCGCCACGTACCGTCGCGTAAAACGACGCGTTCGGTCGCTTCGTAGTTCATGCCGGTCAGAATCGCCGCGAGCGCGCCGCGCGGCGTCTTTACTCCGTACGTCTGCATGACGGAGTTGCGGTTTACGTACTCCCCATTGGGAAGCTCGCGCCACGTTCCGTACATGCCGTTCGGGAGAATAAAGAACCCGTCCTCGCCCGACTTTGCCGTCTGCCACGGATGAATCGCGTCGACGGTGAGCGCGCCCTCGGGAATATCGGCGGCGGGTACCGTTAGAATCTGCGCGCCGTCGCGTTCTTCGAGCGGATAAGTCCGCGACTGGGTCGTTCCGTCGGCGAGCTTCAGAACGACTTGCGCTTCGAGCGCGCCGGACTCCTGCGCGAATCCTTCAGAGTTCCGGGCGAATCCCAGGGCGCAAAGGGCGCCCAACGCCAAAATCAGCATGCGCATAACGCTATCCCGTTTCTGTCTGTTTGTTTCAGTTTGAGAACTGCCGTTTCCGCCGCCAATCTCTTCGCGATCTGTCGTCGGTCGACTGTTTCTGCGGGGCGGGCAGAATATGGAACGAATCGTTTCCGAACCGTTCTTCAACGCGCTCGCGCATCTCGCTCGTGAGCCGGAGTTTGAATTCGGGGCACTTATAGACGGCGCGCGTTCCGTCGAGCCGGTCGAACCAGATTTCCAAGTCGGCGCCCGGGGCCTGTCCGTCGCGACCGTTTCGGTATCCGCGGAGCATTTCATAGAGAAGCTTAACGGTCCCTGCGTCGGCGGCGTCTTCATGGAGAACGACGGCGACGCCGCGCGACATTTCCACGCTCGCGTTTTCGAAAGGAACGACTTCGTCGACAAAGAACGTTACTTCTATTTCCGGTTCGGAATTGGGGTCTTCCTCCTCGTTTCCGTCGCGAACGCGCTCCTTTTTATCGACGCGGCCGCGCAAAAAGACGACAGAGCCGTTTTTGAGGTACTCGCTGTATTTCGCGTAGGCGTCGGCCCAACAGGCGCACCGTATCGTTCCTTCGAGATCTTCGAGTTGGAAGAAGGCGAACGTATTCGGCCGACCCGGCTTGGGATTTTTCGAGACCTTGACCGAAACGCCGGATATTTCTCCTCCGATCGTAGCCGACGCGCGGTTGGCCATTTCGACGACCTTTGTCGACGAGGTCGCGAATAGCCCGAGCGTTTCGCGCCGGTCGCCGAGCGGGTGCGCCGTAACGTAGAAACCGAGCGTTTCCTTTTCCCCGCGCGCTCGTTCGCGCTCGTCCCATTCTTCGACGTCGGGTAAGCCTGCGGTTCCGGCGTTCTGATCGTCCTCTTGACTTTGCGTCTCTTCATCCGGTTCGTCGAATCCAAAAAGACTGCCTTGACCGCGTTCGCGGTCAAGCGCGGCCGCCAGTCCCCCCTTGAGGGCTTTTTCGACGGCGAGCATGAGTTGGGCGCGTTTGGCGCCGAAGCAGTCGAACGCGCCGCACTTAATGAGCGCTTCGACGGAGGCTCGACCGCAAATTTTGGAGTCGACGCGTTCGTAGAAGTCGAATAGGCTCTTGAACGGGCCTCCTTCGTTCCGCGCGCGCACGATCTCGTTCATCGCGTCTTCCCCGCACGCCTTAACGGCGGTCAGACCGAAATAAATCTTGCCGTCGACGACCTTGTACCGCCCTTCGCACTGATTGACGTCCGGAGGCACGACCGTAACGCCCATGCGTCTGCAGTCGTCGACGTGCTCGACCGTCTTATCGCGCTTGGTAAAATTGCGCGAAGAGATATCGCCGCACAGAAGCGCGGCCATAAATTCTGCCGGATAGTGCGCTTTGAGGTACGCCGTCGTGTACGCGATATTGGCGTACGCCGTCGAGTGCGATTTGTTAAAACCGTAGCCGGCGAATTTCTTAATGAGCTCGAACAGCTCTTGCGCTTTTTCCTGCGTCAGCCCGTTTTCTTTCGCGCCCTGAACGAACTCCTCGTTGTATTTCGCGATCTTCTCATGCTTCTTTTTACTGATCGCTTTAATACAGGTGTACGCTGCGGAGAGCTGAATCTTCCCGAGCTTATTCAAGATGCGCATGATCTGTTCCTGATAGACCATAACGCCGTTCGTTTCTTCGAGCACTTCTTTGAGCACGGGGTGGAGATAAGTCGCCTTCTTGCGCTTGTGCTTAACGTTGACGTATTCGTCGACCATGCCCCCTTCAAGCGGGCCCGGCCGGTAGAGCGCGAGCACGGCGATAATATCGCGGATATTGTCGGGCCGCATTCTGACGAGAAGATTGCGTATGCCGCTGCTTTCGAGCTGGAAGATACCTTTTGTTTCGCCGCGGCACAGGAGCGCGTAGGTTTCCGGATCGTCCTGCGGGAGATTGTACGGATCGATTTTTTTACCGGTCGTCTGCTCGATGAGCGCGACGGAATCGGCAAGAATCGTTAAGTTGCGCAGTCCGAGAAAGTCCATTTTAAGGAGGCCCGCGCGTTCGACTTCCGCGCCTTGCCACTGCGTGACGACGTCGACCTTCCCCTGCAGCTTCTGAACGGGTACGAAGTCGGTCAGATCGCTTTGCGCGATAATGACGCCGCACGCGTGCGTTCCGGCGTTTCGGGCCATGCCTTCGACTTTTTTGGCGTAGTCGACGAGTTCGCGAACGTCGGAGTTCTCCTGATAGAGCGCGACGAATTCCGGACTCTGCTCCATCGCTTTTTTAATCGTCATTTTCGGCGCGTTCGGCACGAGCTTCGTTACGTCGCTGACCGTCTGGAGCGGCATGCCGAGCACGCGTCCGCAGTCTTTAATCGCGAGTTTCGCCGCCATCGTTCCGAAGACGCCCAGCTGCGCGACCTTTTCAGCCCCGTAGCGCTCTTTGACGTATTCGATGATTTCGCCGCGCTTTGCCTGCTCGAAGTCGATATCGATATCGGGCGCCTCTTTACGGTTGACGTCGAGAAAACGTTCGAAGAGCAAGTCGAACTCGAGCGGGCATACGTGCGACAGATTGAGCGCGTAACACACGAGCGCGCCGACGCCGGAACCTCTTGCCGTGCGGTGAATTCCGCGTTTTTCCGCTTCGCGTACGAAATCCCAGACGATGAGGAAGTAGGTCGGGAACCCCTGACGCTTAATGACGTCGAGCTCCCGGTTGAGACGCGCCATAACCTCTTCGGAGAGCTCCCCGTTAATCATGCGCTTAGGGTTATTCGCGTACCGGCGCTTGAGCCCCTCGATACAGAGCTGACGCAGGTAGTCGTTGGGATCCATATTATTGGGCGGGGTAAAGATCGGGAAAAAGCGTTTGCCCAGTTCGATTTCGACGTTGCAGCGATCCGCGATTTCAAGCGAGCGCCAAACGGCGTCCGGATCGTCCTTCATGACGTTGAGCATTTCCTGACCGCTCTTGAGATAGAACTCGTTGGAGTCCATGCGCATGCGGTTCGGATCGGTGCGGAATTTGCCCGTATTGATGCACAGGGCGACGTCCTGAACGTCGGCGTCCTCGTGCAGAATGTAGTGCACGTCGTTCGTGGCGACCGTGGGGATACCGAGCTCGCGCGCGATCTTGAGCTCGTATTTGAGCGCGACGGCCTGATCCGCCAGGCCGTGGTCCTGCAGCTCCATGTAGTACCGATCCCCGAACAGATTCTGATACCACTTGGCGATCTCTTTCGCTTTCTCGTACGAATCCGCGGAACCGCCGCCGTTGACGAGCGTGCGCGCGACCTCGCCCGAAAGGCAGCCGCTCAGGCAGATAAGGCCTTCGCTGTGCTTCGTTAAAAGATCGTGATCGATGCGCGGCTTGTAGTAAAAGCCGTCCAGAAACGCAATCGAGGAGAGCTTTAGGAGGTTTTTGTACCCCTGATTGTTCATGGCGAGCAGCGTCAGGTGGAACGGGCGTTTCTCGCTGTGATCGAAGATCTTATTCGGGGCCATGTACGCTTCGTACCCGAGAATCGGTTTGATTCCCGCGTCGCGTGCTTTTTGATAGAATTCGAGCGCGCCGTACATATTGCCATGGTCGGTGAGCGCCATGGCGGGCATTTCGAGCTCTTTAGCGCGTTCGATGAGCGCGTCGAGCTTGCCAATGCCGTCGAGAAGGGAATAGTGCGAGTGCGTGTGCAGATGGACGAACGGAACCGCGCCCGACTCCGTGCGTTCCCACGGGGTACGCTGAGGTTCGTCAGAAGCGGAACCCGCTTCTTCTTCCTCCGCAGGCGCAGGCTCGCTTTCTTCCGGCTGTTCGGCCGCCGCGGTCTCTTCTTCGTCTTCTTCGAGTTCGTCTTCTTCGGGATTTTCCAGAAAGCCGTCGAGTTGTTCGTCGCTCATAGCAGATTAACTTTGATTCTTTCTAAAATAGCTTATTGCAGGGCGGGCGCCCTCCGTGGGTATTCAGCCTCGGCGAAATTGTACCCCAAAGAAGGAGAGATGGCAAGGAAAGCCGATTTCTTTTGCCGCCCTTTCCCGCCGCCGCTATGACGCAGGTATTTACGCGC
This sequence comes from uncultured Planctomycetales bacterium, assembly GCA_946541595.1. Taxonomy (GTDB): domain Bacteria; phylum Planctomycetota; class Planctomycetia; order Pirellulales; family Thermoguttaceae; genus RUG369. Next base: position 5,359 of record CAMNJU010000047.1, on the reverse strand, counting down.
GCGGCGTTTGTCGGGGAGAGAATTGGATTATGAGAGCCGACGAGTTCTACGAAAAAGTTGATTGCCGTACCGACAAAATTTGCGCCGATTGTCTATTTTAGCGACAGACCGTAAGAATTGTTTTTTTTGCGCTGGCAAAGAAAGGCTCCGAACGCGCCGCGAGCGGGTTCGGAGCCTTGTATTTCCAAAATCAAGAGAGCGCGCCGCGCCGTCAGTCTTTGGGATCCATTTCCTGAATGAACTGATGGAGCGGATCGGGCCCGTTCTCTTTTACGCTTCCCATAAAGAGCTCTTTCACATAGAGCGATTCTTCTTTTGGCGTCTCCGGGAGCTTAAAATTATCGCCTTTTTGCAAAATGACGCGCGTATCTTGGAGCGAGCCGAGCTCTTCCGTTCCGGCGACCTGAGCGGGGAACCAGTAGCCCTCTTTTTCGTCGTCGACTAGGTAGAATTCCGCCCAGCAGTGTCCCGGGACGCGCACGAGCCTTGCGGGCACCTCGATCGCGCGGCACATTGCGATAAAGAGCGCGGACATATCTTCGCAGTCGCCGTCTCGCGTTTTGAGAGCCGCCATTGCGCCGCGCATCGGTTTTTCGACCATGACTTCTTTGTACTCGATGTTGTCGCGCACATATGCCAAAATGGCCGCGACTTTATCCCACGCGCCTTCGTAGTCTTTCGTCGTCTCTTTGGCGAGCGAGCGGACCGTTTTCGCGGTCGACTCGATGTACGGGCCGCTCTTGAGATAGCGCGTAACTTCGCGCGGGACTTTTTTGGGTATTTCGTAGAGACCCGGCTCGGTCGGCGGGAGCATGGGATAGCGCGTTACTTCGAAGAGCGCGGTCGCCTGAACCGTCTGGCCGGGCTTGAGCTCGCGCATTTTAAAGACGAGCTGGCGCGCGCCCCCTTCGCGCAGATCGCGGTAATCGACTTTGGCGACGCGCGGAAATTCCTCTTCGAGCGTTCGCACTTTCTGTTCCGGGAATTCCATGGGGACGGGCGCGGTTCCGATAATATTCGAGCACGCGCCGTTTGGCCGCGCGCCGAACACCATGCCGGCGCGGTATTTGTGCGACGTCGCTTTGCCGAGAACAGGTCCGCGCTTGCCGTTTGCCGCGTTCGCGGGTTCCGATTCGCTCTTGTCGGCGGGTTTTGCGTCGTTCTGGGCGGCGCGCGCGTTCGGCGTCTCGCGAACCGGCGCGGGGGCGGGCTCTTCTTCCTCCTCCGGTTCGTCGGTCATCGCCTCGGCGACCCCGTTGGTCGCGAGCGCCTGCTCCTTTTTAGCGCGAACGCGGTCGCTTGCGCGCGCCGACGCGGCAGACGTTCCGCGGCGCGAAATGGCGGCGCCTCGCCGAGGCGTCTGCGCGTCTTTTTCAGCTTCCTTTTCGTTTGGATCGACGTCGAACGCGTCGGCGTCTTCGTCGTCGGCCGCTTTCGGCGCCGGGGTTCCCTTTTCCGCCGCTTCGCGCATCTTGCCGAAACTAATCTGCGCGCAGGCGGGCCGCGCCGGTACGAACGCCGCCGCGCAGCACAGGCACGCGCCCAAGGAAAGGGCGAGCGCGAATCGAGCCGTTTTTTTCCAGTTAGAATACATTCGAGATCTCTCTTTTGAACTTTCGAATAGGCGCCGCCGTCGGGAGGCGCTGTTTTTGAGCGCGTCTGTTCCGTTCGCTTAGAATCGTTTTCGGCGTCGCGGCCCCCTTATTTTAACATTTTCACATAATTGCGGAAAGCGCCGGTCGAACGGGCGGTTTCCCCTTGGCGCGCGGCGTGTAATATTGACGCCCGCGCGCGTTTACTGTATGATAAAACTCTATTTTCACCCACTATTTTAGCGCTTTCTCGACGTGCGTGTGAAAAAGGACGCGCAAGTCGGGAAGTAAGTCGAAAAAATTGGCGAAAGTAGGCGCTTTTTCCCGAATTTGCGTTATAATGCAGGGAGCGGGCCGCGCGCAAAGCCTTTGGCTCAATTCACCGGCTCTACAGTTCAAAACAAGGTTGTTCGAAAAGGAACGTCCGAATGAAAAAGTATTTGGTCGACGACACGGCGTATTACGTCAACGCGAAGGGAGCCGGGCCGATCTTGTTGTTTGCGCATGGTTTTCCGTTTGACGGCCGCCTTTACGAGGAAGCGATCGACCGTCTTGCGTCGCGGTTCTACTGCGTCGTACCCGACCTTCGCGGCTTCGGTCAGACGCCGCTTGGCTCCAACGGGCATAATTCGCTGGGTTATCCCCGCGTTAAAATGGGCCGCTTTGCCGACGATCTCGCCATTTTGGGCGCTGAAATCGCATGCGAGCGCGGCTGCAAAGGTTCGAAGGTGTTCCTTTGCGGTCTTTCCATGGGCGGATATATACTCCTCGAATTTGCGCGGCGCCGTCCGCAGATGCTTCAAGGCATGATTTTCTGCGACTCGAACGCGACGGCCGATCCTCCGGAAAAAGCGTCGTCGCGCGTCTATCTTGCGGAAACGATCGATTCGTTCGGCGTCCACACGCTGGCCGACAATATGATACCGAATCTCCTTTCGCCGCATACGAATAAGGAGAAAACGGAAGTCGTTTCAAAACTTCGCGAAATGATTACGAGCCAGTCTCCGCAGGGGATCGCGGCGGGCGCGCGCGGCATGGCCGTGCGGCGTAATTTGGTCGATCTTCTGCCGACAATTGAAGTTCCGACGCTAGTCCTTGGCGGAGAAGACGACAAGCTTGCGCCGCCCGAACTTCTCGACGGAATCGCGGCCGCCATACCGAACGCGCAGCGCGCGACGGTCTCTAAGGCGGGGCATCTGCCGCCCCTCGAGAATCCGGAAGAGTTTGCCGACGCCATTTTGAACTGGCACGCGTCCGTCTCCTGGCCGAAGTAACCGTCCTCTCTTTTAGAACGTACGGGCGGCGACGCCACCGTTATATATTTAGAAATTGGAAAGGTTTGCACGTTGACTTCTTTCGACGCCGATAACGCTCAAATCCCTAACGGCGAAAACGACGCGCCGGAAACGCCGGCCGCCGCGGAGCTCCAGTCCGAGCAGAACGCGGACGCAAGCGCGGCCCCGAGCGACGCGCCTCAACCAGCGGCCGTCACGCCGGGCGCGGTCGTCCGAAAGGGCGGCCCGAAGCGCCGACGCGCCGACGCCGCGTCTATGGCGGCGGCTCAGAAAGAGATTTCCGTCAGCGAATTCTTTGCTAAGAACCGGCATCTTCTCGGGTTCGACAATCCGCGCAAGGCGCTTCTCACGACCGTTAAAGAGGCGGTCGACAATTCGCTCGACGCGTGCGAAGAGGCCGGAATTCTGCCGAATATCTGGGTCAAAGTCACGCGCGTGGCGGAGAATCGGTTCCGCGTCTCCGTTCAAGACTGCGGGCCCGGAATCGTGCCGAAGCAGATTCCTCTCATCTATGGAAAGCTGCTCTACGGCTCGAAGTTCCACCGACTTCGCATGAGCCGCGGCCAGCAGGGGATCGGGATTAGCGCGGCGGGCATGTACGGGCTCCTCACGACGGGCAAGCCGCTGGAAGTCCTTTCGAAGACGTCGATTCGCCGCCCGACAATGTACTTTGTCGTGCGCATCGACGCGAAGACCAATAAGCCGGAAGTGCTCAACGGTTCCGGACAAGGCGAGGCGATACCCGCCAACGCCGAAGGGCGCCAGTATCTGACGGAACATGGCCTCGATTGGGAAGAAGTCGTTAGCGGAACGCGCGTTACGATCGAACTTGAAGCGAAATATCAGCGCGGGCGCGGGAGCGTCGACGAATATCTGGAACAGACCGCGCTGGCGAACCCGCACGCGACGTTCCATTACGTCGACCCCGACGGGAATACGTTTGATTACGAGGCGTCCGTCGCGCAGCTGCCGCCTGAACCGATTGAAATTCAGCCGCATCCGTACGGCGTCGAGATGGGCAAACTGCTTGAAATGACGCGCGAAACGCCCTATTCGAGCATGATTAAATTCCTCACCGAATCGTTCTGCCGCGTCTCGCCCGCGATCGCCAAGTCTATCTGCGAAAAGGCCGGAATCGGGCGCCGCGACGATCCGAAAAAGCTCGAACGCGAAGACGTCGTCAGGCTCTTTGAAGCGATCGAAACGACGCGAATCCCGGCGCCGTCGAGCGACTGCGTCGTACCCATCGGGGAGCAGAATATTCTCGCCGGTTTGCGTAAAATCGTACCGGGCGAATTCTTTGTCGCCGCGACGCGGCCGCCTGCAGTCTATCGCGGCAACCCGTTCCAAATTGAAGTCGGGCTTGCCTACGGGGGCGGCCCTTCTATGCAGAAGGTAACGCGCGAATCCCTGCAGGAGTATCTCGCGGAGAGCGATTCGCGCACGATCCGCCAGTTCCTCACCGCGTCGTTCGACGGAATCGGATCTGACGCGGCCGACAAGGTCATTAAAGCGGCGAACATCCGTCCGCGCGTCTCGCCCGGCAAATTGAATCCGCGCGAATTTGAGAACCTGCTCAAAACGCTCCAGACGCTGAATCTGTCGGAAGGTCAGACGACGACGGTCTACCGCTACGCGAACCGCGTGCCGCTCCAATTCCAGGCGGGCGCGTGCGCCATTACGCAGACGATTATGCAGATGAACTGGCGCTCCTACGGTCTTCAGCAGTCCCGCGGTCAGCTTCCGCGCGGCCAACTCACGATCATGGCGCACTTTGCGAGCGTCTGGGCGCCGTATACGAGCGAATCGAAAGAGGCTCTTGCCGCGTATCCTGAAATACAGAAAGAACTTAGGCTGGCGCTGCAAACCGTCGGGCGCAAACTGGGGCTCTTCCTGAAGCGCCGCGAACGCGTTAAGCAGGAAGGCTCGCGCCGCGCGGTCTTTGTGCGCTATCTGCCGGAAATTGCCGAGGCGATCGCCGAAATTAACAGCGGCTCGTTTTCCGAACGCGCTACCGTCGAACGACTTACGCAGCGCCGCGCGAACGAGGGCGCCGCTCCGATGTCGCCCGAAGAGCTCGAAGCGGAAGTCAAGCGCAGCAAGAGTAAGAACGACGTCTATATGCGTCTCCTAGCTCTGGCAAATCGCAAGACGGCGCTCGCCGACGTACGGTACGACGACAGCGGGAACAAGATTGAAGCGGACGAGACCGACGAGCTCGAATCCGATTCCGCAGTCGTTATCGTCAAGCGGTAGATAGGCGTTCGGAGGGGCGCAAAAAATAAAAAACGCCCCTTGCGCTATTTGAAACAAACGTTATACTACTCTCATTCTTACCCGATGGTGTAATGGTAACACTAGGGATTTTGGTTCCCTCATTCGAGGTTCGAGTCCTCGTCGGGTAGCTTGAAAAGCGTCCTTCCGCTCGTCGGCCGGGCGCTTTTTTTGCTCCAGCGTTCCGCGTTTTCTTTT
>CAMNJU010000046.1 GCA_946541595.1 uncultured Planctomycetales bacterium | reverse complement strand
GGAACGACGACGTTCACATAGAAATCGGCCATTTTCTTAGCGGCAGCAAAGGCTTTTTCGGAGCCGAATCTTTCGTAAGCGGCGAAAAGACCGAGCATGAGTCGACCGTTGCCCCAAAGAATTGGCATTTCGAGGGATTGGTCGGTCGATCCGGCGACGTCGATGGGTTTGTTCCAGTCGACTTCGCGTCCAAAATGGCCGTCTTCCTTCTGGTACTGAACGATTTCGTCAATGACTTGCGGCAGAATGGGCGTAATCGGTTTGTCTTTCGTAGACGCAAGCGATGCAACTTCAATGTACCGCCCGGAAATGTCGCCGCTATAGTTGAAAAACCGGCGCTGCTGATTGAAGTTGACGTCGTCGAGGACGAAAGGAACGTTGTCGATAGGACTGGCCGTTAGACGGTCGAGAGACTGCTTATACCGCGTTCCAAAGAATCCGCCGAAACTAACGTCGTTTGACTGCGCGAAGGAAAGATTTGCGCGATTGAAGGAATCGACAACCGGTTCCTCTGCCAGCGCGCTGAGTTCTTCTTTCAGAAGCAGATTAGGTCGGACGAGAGCGAAAAGAGCCGCAGACGCCAAAAATGTTCTTCGGGAAACATTCATATCGAATCCTCAACTACAAAAGTAACAAACGTTATGAAAAACAGCGAAACTGATTTCGCGTTCCGATTCTGGTTTTACAACAAGCGGCAAACCGCCAAAGCTTAGTCATCGGTATATTGACAAATGCCGGTAATAAACTTCGAGACAGAGGACGCAAAGACAGGTAACGTATAATCTTCCGCCTCCGAAGGAGTATTCGTCGTACTTGGGGTCCCAACTGCCGGCTTCGTCTGACGATTGGGGTTCCTGCTGTTTGGGCAATTCTCGACTTAGAGCCGTATTCCATCGCCGCCAGTACTTATTATACGGTCCCAGTCCTTTCAGCGCCATAGAGGTAGAGTACCATCCGTATACGTTGTGGAAAAATCCACTTTCCTCTATTTCTTTTTCGGATTCCGGAAATCTAATTAGGTTTTCGTCGCTTGCTAAAGTTGCGGCGCCGCGCAATAACGCCGGTTCTGTTTGGGACCACCCTAAATATTCCCGGCACATCAACCCCGTCGCCGTCATTGAAGGGCGTTTTTCTGCCTCTGTCACCTCGTTTGAGACCAACTGATAAACATATCCAGCGCCCTCGTCGTAGGAAATGGAATCAAGGTACGCCGAGACGCGTTTATAGTTCGATTCGGGAACGGAAATATTTGCCATTTCCGCAGTTTTTAGCGCCATAACGCACCATCCGGTGACGGAAAGGTCGCTGGATTCTTGCGGGGCGTACTTCCAGCCGCCTAACTTTGCGTGTTGATTTTCGAGTAAATAATCGACAGCCGCCTTGGCCTGTTTTCGCACGCTTGAACTAACGGATTTTTCAAGCGTTATCATTTCGCAAAGAGCAATTGTACAAATGGCCTGCGTGTAAAACAGCGCTTCGCTCGATCTATTGCTAGGAGCGAACGAGCCGTCTGGATTCTGCTGTTTTAAGAGCCAAGTCCAACCGCGCCTGACAGCGATTGAGTGTTCGCCTGACGTGCGGGTATTGCCCGCCCCTTGAAAGGCAAGCAGCGCAAGCGCAGTCGCCGCAGGGCGGTTGTCAAGCGAGTGGATTCCGTCTTTGTACGGGCCGTTTAGACTCCACGAGCCGTCTTTTTCCTGTTGTTTTCGCAACCAGCGGAGCGCTGCTTCAACGGACTCTTCCGTTGTTTTATTTCCCCCGTACTTTGACAGAAGGTCGTTCTTCAAGCCCGGATCCGTTCGGCCCGACAGCATATCGCTCATTTCGATACGAGACTGGTCGAAAATGGGCGCCGAGACGTCTGATTCAAAAGGCAGTTCTCTTTTTTCGAAAACAACAGCGTCTTCTACCTTTAACTCTTCCGGAACGGTAAATGCGTAGTTGTCCGCTTCGTTTGGATTGAGGTTGCCGCTATCGTCCGTTAAAAAATCGAGCTGATCGCCAATTTCTGTGCTAAAGACGGCTTCAAGCTCCCGCGGTTGGGGTTTCAATGGAAAGAAGACGAAAGTGAGAATGAGGATAATTATGGCGTGTACGAAGACGCTCAGCCCCCAAGACGACGCGCGTTGCTTTGCGGTTACAACGCCCGCTTCGTCGGAGAGGATGAGTTCCTGCTCTTCTTTCGCCATCGAGTCTTTAAAACTCTCAATTGTTTGCGGCGCCTCTTCCGACGGTTCTGCCCCCCTTCCAAGCAATCGGTTCAACGCCGACAAATCAACGCGACGCGGCAGGGAACGTTCCGAACGCGCAGTTCCGGCTTTTCCCTTTGTTGGGGAACCGGAACTGCCGTCAGGTTGTTCGTTTAACCGCGCTTCGAGACTTTTCAGGCGAATAAGTCGAGAGTCAGAATCCTGCGGCGGTTTGTTGTTAGGAGGCGTTGGCAAACTCATCTGAGTCCAGTTGGGAATATCGAGAAACTGCAAGGAGGAGCGGCAACAGGCGATATTTATTGGGCGCCAAGCTCGCGTGAACGAACCGTTCCTCGTTCCACCGCGTCGATTAAAGCGGCGCGGAAACCGTGCTCTTCAAGCGCGGCGACTCCTGCGATCGTCGTTCCGGCAGGACTTGTAACGGCGTCTTTTAATTCGCCCGGATGACGTTTGGTTTGCAAGTACATCTCGGCCGAGCCCTTGACCGTTTGAGCGGCAAGCGTGAGCGCAATTTGACGGGGAAGGCCGGCTTTAACGCCGCCGTCGGCAAGCGCTTCAATTGCCATGAAGACATAAGCCGGACCCGAGCCGGAAAGGCCGGTTACCGCGTCTAGCTGATTCTCAGGGAGTTCAAACGCTACGCCTACCGTATCGAGGAAACTCTTCACAAGAGCGCCGTCTTCTTGGGAAGCGTTTTTATTGAGCGCGAATCCGCACGCCGCTTGGCCAACCAGACATGGGGTATTGGGCATGACGCGAGCCAAACGAATATCGGGCGAGAGAACTTTTTCGTAAAAGGAGATGGGGAGCCCTGCGGCGATGGTAACAACGAGCAAACGGGAAGGATTGCGTTCTATTGCGTCGCTAACGGGAGCAAGCGCGCCCTTCATGTATTGCGGCTTGACGGCTAAAAAGAGAACGTCTGCTTTATTGACAACGTCTTGCGGGGTTTCACAAACGACAGCTTTTGTTGTCGCGGCAAATTTTTGCCCGGCTTCGACGCTTACGTCGTATCCGAAAACGTGCGCAGAGTCAACGATTTGCGCTCTGAGAAAACCGGAACAGAGCGCCGACGCCATTTGACCTAGACCAATAAAACCGACATTAAGCATATTTGCCATGATATTCTCTGCTATTCGCTGACTCCAGATTCTTATTGATTTATCACAACGTCATGTCAGTTGTTTCCCTTAAAAATAACAACTCGAGTCTTTTAACGAAGCGGGCGTTCTTATTTCCAGGGGTTGGATAACAACTGAAAAAGGGGTATAATGACCGACGTGGCCGGGCCCCGTCTTCTGGAGATTATAATCTCTTCCGCTTTTTTTTAAAGAAGTCGAGAGCGCGTATTTCAAAGTAGTCGGCGGCTACGCTTGGATGAAGACGCCTAGTGGCGTCTGTAAGAGAACATAACGCGGCATAAAGCCGAAAACGCATATTTCGAAAAGGACTGCTATGTCGGTCGACGGCGCTGAATTTAAAAAGAAGAACACTGAGAAAGAGAATTCGACGTTCTTGCAAATACGAGAAATTCTTGAGTCGCTCGCGGTTGCCCTCTTTTTGGCTTTTTTATTCAAAACATTTGAAGCGGAAGCGTTTGTGATTCCGACAGGGTCGATGGCTCCGACCCTTATGGGACGGCACAAAGACGTCAATTGCAGTCAGTGTGGGTACAATTTTCAGGTAAGCGCCAGCGAAGAGATGAATTCCGCGACGAATACTCGGAGCGGTCTAAGAGTCGTAGCAGGGGTTTGTCCCCAGTGCGGCTTCACCGAGTATTTTGGGGACGAAATCCCGAGTTTAAAGACTGATAAAAAAGCGCCTTCTTTTACTGGCGACCGTATCCTTGTCAGTAAGATGACGTTTGATCAGCGTGATCTTGCTCGATGGGACGTTTCAGTCTTCCGCGCTCCTAACGATCCCAAAGTTAATTTTATTAAACGGTTTGTCGGACTTCCAAACGAAAATCTCCGTATTCAGTATGGCGATATTTTTGTTCAGAAATTAACGTCTGAGCTTGAAGAAACAAAATCCTCTGATACGACAACTGGCGCAGCGGTTTCCGACAGTCTTTCCCCTGACGTTGATTTATCGCGAGCGAATGTTTCTTCCGGAACTGGACCTAGCTATGAGACAGTGGATTCCAGCAAACCTTTTGAAATAGCAAGGAAGGAATATAAGTATCTTCGACAGATTCTTCAGGTAGTATATGACGAAGATTACAAAGCTGAAAAATTGCAAACTGCGGGCTGGCCTGAGCGATGGACCGACGATCTTGCCTATAACCGTTCCGACAAGGTTGCATGGACTTCCTACGAACGAGAGGGCGCGCGCGGATTTAAATTTGACGGCGCTCTCTCGAATAATCAGCACGTTTCTTCGTTGCAACTTGGCTCGGAAGCGGACGTAGCTCCGATTATTCCAGAGGATGCAGATTTTTATTGGTTGCGCTACAGACATATCGTTCCGAGTTCCCGAGATTGGATTCATCTTTCAGAAGGGCGGTTGCCGCTAGACGTTGAGAGAAGCGGCAAAATAGAAAGCAATCCTCGTCTAATAGACGACTTTTCAGCGTATAACGCAGGTATTTCACGCCGACAGGCGTCGCGAGAAGTTATAGCTAAGGGCGGACGGGCAACAAGTCTAGTTGAAGAGTGGGATCGGTCTCGCTCAGACGAATTTTCCGCACTTTCTCAGACGTTTGTCGGGGCCGACGGCGTCGAACGTACGTACTGTTTTAAGAATCCTGACGGATTTGGATGCAACTGGGTCGGGGATCTGGCGTTTTCTTGTGATTTAACGATTAACCAAGCAAACGCCGATTCCGATAAAATTGCTTTTGATCTAGTAAAGGGCGGGGTTGTTTTTCGCTGCGTTATTATGCCGAAGGCGGGGACAATTACCCTAAGCGTGCCCTCTGTTCCTGAATTTAAACCTAGCGTTCTTGAATACCGTTTTGTATCCGGCAAGACGTACCATTTTGCATTTCTGAATGTTGACGAGGAAATGCGCGTTGCCGTTGACGACGCTGAATTAATTTTCCCTGACGGTGGCGGCCGGTACGACAGGCTTACGCAAGGTGCAGACGCTCTTATTCCGAGAAACCGCGATCCTAACGCACGCGACCTTGCTCCGGTGGCAATTGGCGCACATGGCGTTTCGGTCAGCATCGAACACATGAAGGTTTTGCGCGACGTTTACTATATCGCCGCCGGACGCATGCTTGAGGAATGGGACGCCTTCGCTTATAACGATTTTGGAACAGCGCGCTGCGATCGCTTGATTTCCGGGATTCCTTTAACGCTCAACGAAGAAGACGACGCGTCTCGGTTTATGTCTACGCCTAAATTCTGGCGTGGATACGGCAATACGAAATCCGCGCTTTTTACGTTGCGTGAAGGTCAATATTTAGGCTTAGGCGACAATAGCGGTTTTAGTCTTGACAGTCGGCTTTGGGCGGATAATAACGTTTCTTACTATATTGATCGTAAATTCCTAATTGGAAAGGCGTTCTATGTATACTGGCCGCATGGATGGCCGCTGCCTGTTATTAAGAGCCCTTTCTGGCCGAATTTTGCTAAAATGCGCCATGTAGAGTAGTAACGCCTTTTACATGAGGCGTTTTGAACTGTGAACTCATGCGCGTCCTGTGGGACGGCGTTTGTTATGGAGGCTGCGTATGGGAACGACTGGAGAACGGCGACCTTTTAGGTTCGAACCGTCGGCTATCTCTACCCCCAACGAACACGAGCTTGTTAACGTTTTTACGCAAAACGGGTCGGAGCTTTTCGGCTCTCTTTTTTTCCTCCTTGGATCGGCAGAAGACGCAGTAGACGCGTTGGACGAAGTTTGGACCCGATGTTGGAAAAGTGGTCAGGTCAACAGTATTAAAAATGTGCGCGCTTGGGTTTTCCGTAATTTATATACCGTTGTCCGGGAAAAATCTCGTCTGGAATGGTTGAGAAAACACAAGACGATCGACGTTTCTTCAATAATGGAACAATCTGACGTTGTCTCTATTGAGGACGCTTTTCTCTCTTTCCTGCGCAATACCGTCGCGGGGTTGCCTTTTGAAGAGCGCGCAGTCTATCTTTTGCGTCAGAATGGTTCGTTGAGTTACCAGCAAATTGCTCAGACTACTGGCGATTCTCTTGCTGGCGTTAAATCTAAAATGCGCGCAGCGCTTGCGAAGATTCATACATCTTTTAAAAAGAACGAGGGAAGCATAAGAGAAAAAGTGTTTGAGCAGAATATAGGAGCGTCAGCGGAGACTTAATGAAAAACGAAGAACGTCCTGTTGGAGTTTAATTTTTTCTTATCTTCGTTATTTCAAACGGCGCGTTAAATGTGTGCGACGGGAGTCCTTTTATGAGCGGCCAATCTAGCAAAAAGACGATTGAAGAAAACGTTTTAGATTTGTTGTTTGGGCTTGTTAACGCAGAAGAAGCTGAAAGCCTGAGACGATTGGTGGCGACGGATTCGGAGGTTGCGCGCGTCTACGACGACGTTCGTAAAATTTTTGCCGACGCCGCGCAAGCGGTTCGGGTGGAAAGTCCTTTTATTGCAAAAGATAACAGTAAATTCGGAAATGTTACAGTAGATTCGGGAAACTACGATCCGGCGACAAATTTGGGGTTTGACGCAGCCGTTGGATCCTTTGAGAACGGAGTTTTTGTAAGTTCGAACGAAGCTGTTGCTGACGGAACTTATTTGGAGAATGACGTTCTTTTAGATTCAGAAAAGAATCAACGTTCTAGAAAAAGTAGAAAAGCCCTTAAAAAAGCGACTGTTAACGTTGCAGCCGCTGGCGAGTCAAAGAAGAATAAGAATTTCAAATTTTGGTTTCGAAACGCGTTTAACGTTCTTTTCGCTTTTTTGACATTTGGATTTAAATCCTTTGGCAAAGCGTCCCTTTTTCTGCGAATGGTTATCCTGCTGAGCGCTTTTGGGCTGTGTATTTCATTGGCCATAGGCTGGCAGGAATATCGATTGAGAAGTATATTCAGTGAAGATTATCGAGTTCAAGCGATTGTTCCGCAAATTCTTGTTCGCAACGTTCCTCAGTCAATAAACGTTACTACCGCCGATATAAGCGGCAATCCTCGTCGGGCTCCGGTCCGCTTTAATTTTTCAGACGCTATTACAGGCGAGTTTCTTCTCCTTCATACGGAGGGGGGAAGCGCAAGCGGCAACGTTAAATACGACTTGCCCGACATGAACGACTTTCCAAGTAAAGTGAAGCTGGCTATTTGGGTCGGTTCTGACAAGTCCGAGATGTTTGAGGAAGTTCTGTCTGTTCAGGATAGCTATAAAGAAACGTTACAGTCTTTGAATGCTGATTGTAACCATATCGATAATTTAGAGGATGCAGACAATAGTTTTGGTTCCCCGTCCGAAAATGGAGGTGGGCTTTTTTCGCCGATTTCTGACTTAGCCCTTGAAATTGCAAACGCTCCAGGAAGAGTCGACAATGCAGACGGCACGCGTGAAAAAACGAAAAAAGATGAAGTCGACTCCTTACAGTCGAGCGCAGAGCTTTTGAATGTTTCTTTACGGCCTGAACTTGGAAGCCTTATTTTTGGTTTTACAAATCGTGTTGCTGTGTATTGTTCAGATTGTTCTGGACGTCCTGTTTCACAAAAGTTTACATTGAAAGGAAACGAAGCGGAAATAACGTCTTTTGAAACCGACGGAGCTGGATTAGGTTCTTTTGAGTTTATTCCAGTTGAAGGAAAACAGTATTTTTTATTTAAGGCAGACGACGTTTCTGACATTCAGGAGAATTCGGCTGACGCAGGGGCGGACGTCGTTTCTCGCTCCGACGACATATTGTCGGAGACAAAAGGCGATTTCCAAAGCGCCGTCTTAAAAATTGACGAATCGCTCTTTCTAAGTAGCAGCCTTTATGTTCGTCCGTTAGAACGTATTTTGTCGTGGAATTCGCCGGTTGTGTTTACCACAAGCGTGGCCAAAAAAACGTCTCTTGTCGTAACGGTTGAAAAGGATAAAGGAATCGTGGCGTCTCAGTCTTTGTTGACGCTTGAAGAAGGGGAGCAGAAGTTTTCAGTGAATCTCCCAGAAAGCGCTTTTGGTCTTTTAAAGGTTTCCTTTTATGAGCGTGGGACAGAGTTCCTTAAAAGAATTGGAACTTCTTATGTTTTCCGTAAAACTAGAATTCGAAGACCATTATTAAATATTGGATTGGTTGAAGAGAAACCAATTGCTTCTCTAAATGGAGAATCGGGAGAACCTGACTCAAATGAACAAGTTGCTATTTCTGTTTTCTACGATAACCGAGTTCAGCTGAATCCAAGTGACAGTGAAGTGGAAGTATCAGGGGACGAAAAACCCTCGACCTTGACTCTGTATTGGGCTCAAAATTATGAGAACGCTATTTCCATACTGACGATAGACGATTTATTAAGCAACGCCTCTGATGAAAAGCGTGGAATAATTTTGGACTATCTTCCTTCGTATTTAGTTTCTAATTCGCCCATTTTGCTCGATAATTTATGGAAGATAAAATCAACGTCGGCAGTTAAATTTCAGGAGTTTCATGAACAGGAAAAGAAGACCGCGTCCTTGATCACAGAGTTTGGCGTGGTTGGTTGCGCCTTGCTTGCCACGTTGACGTTGTTCTTTATCGTTTTCAATACGATTCCTTTTTGGCGCGGGATCATTGTCGTCTTAATCGCCTGTATGCTTATTTTTTTCTTCTTCCTTGAACAAAAGACGTTAGACTATTCTTCAAAGGCGTCGGAAAAAATGGGAATAACCAGTCTCGAAAAGTTGCAGGATAATCAAGCGTTGGCTTTGTCACGAATTTTCGATTCAACTTGGGTGTTGAGAGAAGCGAACGGTTCACAAGATGAGACGTATGGCCGTCTTGCAATGTCGAGAAAAATTGGAAACGGAAAAACGATGTTATTCCTCGACGAATTGCTTATGAATGAAGAACGCAATTCAGGAGTCGTCCTCTTTAAGGTGGATAACGGTATGAACCAAACTTGGTTCATTAAAGATTTACCACTTATAGTCAACGAATAGCAAAGCGAGACGAGAATAATCTTGAATAGGGGAATGTATCGTGTATTCATATGTCAAGGCGCATTCGAATACACGATAGTTCAGCGTTTCCTTTTAGCGAATGAGCGGTTTGTCAGGAAGAGCGTCTGCGCTTAGCTTGGCCTTCGGGGAAACGGGAAGGTGGTTAATAGCGTCGCGGAACAGCGGAGACCATAGGTCCTCTTCTTCCTTGACGTCGAGCAGCGCGCGCAAAGGTTTGGCGTATGAAACCGGCTTTCCTGCGGTTGTTTCCGGCAGAAAGAATGCGTATTTCACTGTTCCTTTTTCATAACATGCAATGATTTTGTTTCGATAATGTGAATCGAAAATGACGCCCCGTTTAGTCGTTTCAAAGAGAATTTCAAATTCATTGAACGGAACTGCGTCGTTCAGGAAACGATAGTCGAGAATCTTTTGGGGAATAACTTCAAGGCAGTTATTTTCGCAGAGTTTTTCTATAACGGTAACAGGGATTGTACCTTCGCTGAGCTTAAGCGATCCAAAGCCTTCAAACACGCCTTGACGTATTATCCCATTAACTACATGTAAGTCGGAGAGCGTGCCTGTAAACGGAGGAAGATTTGTCTTCGCGCTGAGTTCTTCCATATTGCTATTACATAAGTGAAAGCTTTCGAGGTGCGCCAACCAGTAAGGGACAGAGTCTTTTTGCGGAGTTCCATTTGTTACAGACGTTTTTTCGGCATAAGGAGAATTAAGTTCTAATGAATTCGCGTCGATAAATCCTTTCTCCGACAAGAACGCGTCTACGGTAATCTTGCCCTCAAAATAACTGGTTAAACCGAAATTTTGAAAAAATGGCATAAAACGCGCTGCAAAAGAACACGGCATAGGTTCGCCGTTGGAATTGAATTCTATTCGCGACGTCGCCTGTTCTCGAAACTTTTCACATGAAATGAAAAATGGACTGCTTTGATTGATTTTGTTGAGCTCAAAAAGTGCGTCTATACGAGTTTCTTTCGGCGAAGACACATATAACGCCTTGATATGTTCGGCGATGGGGAGTTCCGACTCAAACGAACGTACTTGATCTTCAGGCGAACTCGTCTGCGATTGGATCAAAACGTCGTCATTTGGCTTGGCGAGGACTCCGTTAAAGTAAGACGCTAATTCTTGGTTACTTTTTCGAACCGTATCTTCGTCTGTCGTCAACGTATTTTCGAAAGAACTGTCGTCTTGAAAAACGATTCTACCGATCGACATGCCGTAAACATTAGCGCTTGTATCTTGGTTCAGTTGTTGGAGGAGGTTAATCATCTCGGACTTTATTGCCAAAAGCTGAGATTCTCTACAAAAAACGACAGGAACTACGACTAGCACATACTGTATGGAACCAGATCCCTTTTTAGAGTTCAGGTCCATTTGAAGACTGTCGCAACTAGAAACTGTCGATACCAAAGAACTGCGTCTGCCGGTAATAATTGGAGAGTCTTCAATGCTCGAAGAAACCCCGGGCTCAGTGTTTTCAGAAACAGGTGTAATGATCGTCGCCGCGTCTTTTCCGCCAGCCGCATCGGGAGAAGCATAGACGCTTCCTGAATGATGGTCGAAGATCGATGCAAATTGTTGAATGAAATTTAAATCGTTTTCCTTTACAAGATAAATTTCTGGACAAAAAAAGACCGATTTTCCCGTTTGAGAGGATGTGAACCCCACGTTTAACAAACGCTTAGATCCTGGCCGTAAATATTCTCTTTCTTCAATCGTAACTTGAAACCCTGTACGCAGAGAGAGATGCGATTCTTCTTTGGTTAACGCAACCGACGTAGAACGGACAAAAAGACTATAGCTGAGGACTCCTAAAAGTACAGGCCCCAAGAAAAAGAACAATGTAAGCGTAAGCGCTCTGCGGGTTCTTTCACTTAACATTGTCATATTCTGTTCCGAAGTTATAGGAATGAGGCATACTAAACCCCAACGCTAGACGATCCTAATCAGTCGGAAGAAGAGTAGCAATTTTCCAAAAACTGTTCAAGAGAAAAACGGGTGCTTTGACGGCGATAAATAAAGAAAGTCGGAGAATTCGTATTCGATTTCTCCGACTTTTTATGGCGCTTTTATAACGTTTAACTCGACTGTTCTTTGATAAGAATCATTTAATCTGAGCGTCTGCAGCGTTCAGCTCGCTAATAAACGCCTTGACCGAGAGAGGCTCGCCGGTTGATTCTTTTACAAAATCCTCCCAAGGAAGCGAATTACCGGGCATGAAGACTTTTTCTTTAAGCAGTTGCCCGAATTTTTTCAAATCGCCGCCAGCCTCCTTTTCGAGGGACTTTCTCATTTGCGCTCCGTAAAGTTCGCCCAACATATAATTGTGATAATAGACCGGAGCAATAACGAAGTGTGGCTTGGAAGCCCAGTCGGCTTTATTGCGTCCTTCAAGAGGATCAAGCCCTTGGTATTTTGCAGTAGTTTCGCTCCACAGTTTATTCAAGTCTTGGTCGGGATTTTCGTACAGAGCCTTTTCAAAGAAGGTCATTACGATGGTCCAACGACAGAAAATCAGCTGTTCGCGAAGACGTTGCTCTATTAACGCCGACTTGACCTGAGCGATCCGCTCGGGAGCGACGCCCCTGTTGTCAACGAGCCATTGAGGGTCGCGCGCTTTGGCTC
The DNA here is from genome assembly GCA_946541595.1 of uncultured Planctomycetales bacterium. Taxonomy (GTDB): domain Bacteria; phylum Planctomycetota; class Planctomycetia; order Pirellulales; family Thermoguttaceae; genus RUG369. The sequence continues at coordinate 7,848 of CAMNJU010000046.1, read as the reverse complement.
CGAACATTTCCGCGACGCCTTCGGTCGTAAAGATATGCGCCGCCGCGCGAATATTGCACGGAAGGGTTCGGTCTAGATTGTAATCATAAATGGCGTGCCCCAGTTCGTGAAGCTGGGTATCCATCCATTCTACGTCAGGTTTGATATTACAAAGAATTCGAACGTCTCCTTCAAGATTCATGTCGTTGCAGAATCCGTGTTGAGACTTGCCCTCTTTTTCAAAAAGGTCGCTGTTTTTGACAATAGAATTAACGTCAAAACCGAGCTTTGCATAGTATGCAATCGACGTCGAGACAATGTCCTCCTTTTCCATTCCACGGTAGAATTCGTTGACGTCCAACGATGGGGAAGACGGGGCTTGTTGGAAGAAAGGATTATCGTAGTGCCATGGTTTGACAGAGTCGACTCCAAACTTCGATTTTAACTCTCCATCCAATTTGGTCTTCATTTTTTGGAACAGAGGGTCGGTTTGTTCAGCGAGATCCTCAAAAATACTTAGCAGTTCTTCCGGCTGGAATTCTTGGAATGAAACGGTCATTTCCCAATAATTTTTATAACCGAGCTTCTGCGCGGCTTGGTTGCGCAGCTTTGCCAGTTCGATCATTTTAGGAGCGACGATTTCACCAACTTGTTTAAGAGAATCCCAAATCTCGTATCGCTTCTGAGAGTCCTTTTCTTTCTCCAGCATAGCGAGGAGTTCGTTGTTTGTGTACTCTTTACCGTCGTAGATAGCGCGCTGGGTTTGGAATATTTGTTCAATTTCGGAACTCAGGTCGACCAACTGTTTATTCAATTCGGGCGGAATTTGAGATTGTTCGAACGTTCGTTCGGCGATATATGCCGCTCTTTTTTCGATGGGACTGGCGTTAGTCGCGGCCGCCCGAAGTTTTTTCAATTCGGCGTATTTTTGGGCGTCAGAATGGTAGTTTGTCATGGCGAGCGACGCCTCGGCCGATTTAGCAAAGGCTTCCTCGCTTCCTGTGATCATCGCGTCCCACCAGGTATACGAGGCGTCGCAGTACATTCGTTTGTAGTCGTCTTGATACTGCTTCATGAACGAAGCAAGGCGATTTTCAGGCTCGCCGGCATTGGTGGTCGAAGTCATAGCGCTCCAAGTTAAGGTTAAACCCAAAAGGATTGTTTGAGTAATAAGCAGACGTTTCATTTTTTCTTGACCATGTTCATTGTGGACAAAAGTGCAGTGGTTTACTAGCGTGACGTCCGACAAATCGGAACGGCATTTTGTCGAACGAACCGCCTATCTTCTTCTACTGTTTTTGGATTCAGTTGTCAAGATTTCTAATATAGAACTACATTTCTGACTCCTATAATGTTACTCGAATAATAGTGTGTCATTGTGATTAGCACATCAAACTGAATAAAATAGGCAGATTGTTAAAAAAAAGTGGTTTTATTTTTGACGATTATACTTGTTTTTAAGATTTTTTTTATAGATTCACGCGGAAATACTCGAAAAATAGAGATAGTGAGGCGCTTGTGCGCTCTTGGTCTGTTGAGAAGACAGACGAGATTTATAGATATAACAGGATAAATTGGGCGTTTTCTTAAAGAGGGGAGCGTCCGAGCGTCGATAGTATCTCACGATTAGGATTTTGCCCGAAAAGTTGACGGCTTTTGAAGGGGAATTATCCGCAGGGTGGAGTGTTTTTCACCTGATTCCTGAATAGGACCAAGACTGGTTGTTCCGTGTATGCAACGCTGAAAATCGGGCGCTGGTCGAAGTTCGGACGTTGGGTTTCAACGTTGTCTTGGCGGACGGCAAACCGTTTGTTGACGTGCGAGACTGTTCGGGACTTAGAATTGGCTCGTTTTCGGATGGAGCCGCGTTCGTTCGGTTGAGATGTAAGGACACATAGAAATGAAGAAAACAATAAAGACGTTCTTAGCGTGTTTATTGGTTTGCGCTGTCGCTTGCGGTTGCGTGAGCATTCCTAATAGCGAGACGGTGTCGCCAAAGTACTTCAGAAATAAGAGTCAGGGCGGCGTTCGTGGCGAGATGGAGCAAATCAATTTCGTTAAGTTGCGAATGGATAAGCCAGCAGAGGAATTGCTGGGTCCGAATGACGTTTTAGGCATCTATATTGCCGGTATTACCGGCAATCCAGAGGAGGCTCCTCCGATCCACAACATCGGTTCGGAGACGGAACGCCCTGCTTCTGGGTATCCGTACATGGTTCGATCCGACGGCACGCTGTCCCTTCCGATGCTCTCTGAGCCGATCTACGTTGAAGGGATGACGCTGATTCAGGCGGAAGAGGCGATTCGTTCGGCATACACGTTGAAACGAGAAATTGTCCGAACCGACGCTAATATTTCCGTTTCGATGATTAAGCCCCGTACCTACCATGTTACGGTTATTCGCGAAGACGTTTCCAGCGACGACCAACGATACAGCGGTGGGAACGTCTCGGGTCGAGGCGCTTCTTACATGGGCGGCATGGCGCGCGGTACCGCGAAAGCTCTGGAGTTGCCCGCTTACCGTAACGACGTCTTGGAAGCTTTGAGCTTGACGGGCGGACTTCCCGGTCTTAACGCTAAGAACGAAGTCGTTATTTTGCGCAAGGCCTATAGCGACGAGTTCAGCAATAAGGACTATATGAACGGCGAAGAGGCCGGTTACGCTATGAGCGAGGTTGCGCGCCGATACAATGAGTCCGGAGAAATCAACAACCTGAATTCCGATCTTGGCGTTCTTCGTATTCCGCTTCGCGTTGCTCCTGGCGAACAGCCTCCTCAGCTGACGTCTGAAGACGTAACCCTGTATGACGGAGACGTGGTGTATATCCAGTCTCGTGAAGCTGAAGTCTTCTATACTGGCGGCCTAATCAAGGGCGGCGTTTACCCGGTTCCGCGTGACTATGACCTTGACGTTATGGGCGCGATCGCCACTGCTGGCGGTACCGTGGGCGCGTCTGCCGGCGCCACTCAGGCAAATACCTCCGGCAAAGTTGGAAGTATCCTTCCTGCGAGCCGCATCATCGTCCTGCGTGAAGTCAACGGAAAACAGTACGCAATTCAAATTCGCCAGCGCGAGATGTTGCGCGATCCTTCGCAACGTATCCTGATCGAACCGAACGACGTTATCTTGGTCGAATACACGACGGCTGAACTCTGGTTCAACATGTTGTACAACATGATTAACTTCCGCCTCACCGTCGACGACTTCAAATAATGGTGAGTTCCGAACGACGACTTTGGACAATCTAAGCGGACTATGCGTTGTTTGTCCGCTTAGACGAACCATAAGACAGGACAAACGAGACATTCTGAGACGCACGATCCTCGGCGACGGGGATCGTGTTTTTTGTTTTGCAACACGTTTACATCCCTTCTCATTTTCGCTTTTGGGCGCTTTTCTGCTAGGTTAGATTTGAAAAACGGGACGTTTCCCCGTTGTCTGTGTTGTAGGTTTGGAGTATATTATTAGGGCTGGCTTTTGTCGTCAATTTGAAAGAGCCTGAAGCTTAAAGAGAGCTTATAGAGGTTGGTGAAATGGTATATGACGTCGCAATTATTGGGGCAGGAGTGATCGGTTCGGCCCTCTTTCGCGAACTTGGTAAATATTGCTTGAAGGCGGTGTTGATAGAAAAAGAAGACGATGTTGCGCTCGGCTCGTCGCGGGCAAATTCCGCTATCGTTCATGCTGGCTACGACCCGCCAACCGGTTCCTTGATGGCTCGTTTTAATGTGGAGGGGAATCGGCTTTATCCGTCTTTGTGCAACGACCTTTCTGTTCCTTTCCGGCAGAACGGATCTTTGATTGTCGCATTGTGTGAGGAAGATCTTGTTAGTTTACGGAACCTTTATGAGAACGGAACAAAGAATGGAGTAGACGGTCTGGAGATCATTGACTCGCAAGCTGTTCATCAGCTTGAACCGAACCTTCAGCCGACGATATGCGGCGCTTTGGTTGCTCCCACAGGCGGAATTGTAGGTTCATATGAGTTTACCACCGCCCTCGCTGAAAACGGCGTGGTTAATGGCGGCGACGTTATGCTGAATTCCGAAGTTGTTCGGATTGATAAACTTGGGAAAAACGGGGAAAAACTTGCAGATCCTTCCAAAGAAGGATTTTTCCGGTTGACATTTAGCGACGGCAGAACCTGCGAAGCTCGATTTGTTGTTAACGCCGCGGGAATTTATTCGGATTTTGTGCAGCAGTTAATCGGAAAGCAACGGTTTAAGGTAACGCCGCGCAAAGGGGAGTATTACATTCTTGACAAACGTCAAGGAAGCTTGGTTGATCGAACAATTTTTATGTGCCCGTCAAAGCTTGGCAAGGGCGTGCTTATTTCGCCGACTGTTCACGGTAATTTACTTGTAGGCCCCGACGCTCAGGACGGTCTTGATAAGACAGACTTCTCGACTTCAAAACAAGGACTTGATTTCGTTCGAAAGACGTCGGCGCTGCTAAGCGATAAGGTGGATTTTAGAGATTCTATTAGGAATTTTGCCGGGCTTAGAGCTTTGCCGGACGGTAAGGATTTTATTATCGAGTTGGATCCGGACGTCGCCGGTTTACTCAATCTTGCCGGGATTAAGTCTCCGGGATTGACGTCGGCGCCGGCTATTGCTAAGTATGCTGTTGAACTTCTTGCGAACGCGGGGATGGATTTCAAAGAGGATCCGAATTTCAATCCCACGAGAACTCAAACACGTTTTGCAGAACTGTCGGAAAAAGAAAAGGAAGAACTGTCTCGCAAAGATCCGAGTTTTGGGCGCGTTATATGCAGATGCGAGCAGATTACTGAGGGGGAGATAGTCGAATCTATCCGTCGGCCGCTTGGAGCGACTACATTGGACGGAGTCAAACGCCGTTGCCGCCCAGGAAGCGGGCGTTGTCAGGGTGGTTTTTGCGGGCCTCGCGTCTTAGAAATCCTTTCACGCGAACTTGGCGTCCCGAAAGAATCACTTGTAAAGGATAAGATCGGTTCGTATATTCTTTTAGGGAAAACGAAGGAGCCTCGCGACTGACTCGTTTTGTTTGTTCTTTCGAGACGTAGACACGCTCTTATCCAATAGAAAAGCCCTAACGGATTCCGTTAGGGCTTTTCTATTGGATCTTACATAAGCTGGTAAAAGCTCTATTGTTCAACTTGGATATCCTCGACCGTACTCCCGGGAGGAATCATTGGCAAAACATGTCCGCAATAGGGAATACGCAAGTCAATCATGAAAGGACCGGGACTTTCGAGCATTTGCTCGAGAGCTTTAGGATATTCGGACCTCTTTTCTACAGCGACGGCGTCCCAACCGTATCCTTTGGCGATAGCAACGTAGTCAGGATAGCGTTTAGTTAGGTGATATCCGTCGCCTTTACCGACATTTTCCGGATCGTTTATGTCGCCTAAGTAGGTATTGGCACGATTACGACCGAAAAACATATCTTCCCACTGTACTACGTTGCCGAGGTGCTGATTATTTACCAGCAACAGTTTGACTGGAATATGCTCCGTGATGCAGGTGGCCATTTCTTGAATGTTCATCTGCAAACTTCCGTCGCCTTCGATGGCAATAACAGTAGCTTCTGGACGTGCAATTTTCGCGCCGAGCGCCGAAGGAAGGCCGAATCCCATGGTGCCGAGTCCACAACTGGAAAGCCAAGTTCGAGGTTTGTTGAAATGATAGAAGAGAGTCGTCCAGAGCTGATGTTGACCGACTCCAGTTGTGATGATGACGTCCTTATTCTGTGTTGCTTTGGAAAGCTGCTCAATGGCCTCTTGCGGAATAATGATATCCTCTGCGTCTTCTATCTCCGTGTGTCGATAGCACACGGGGTGCTGTTTTTGCCACTGTTGCAACTGTTTTTTCCAATTCGAAAGGTCAACCGGAATATACGCAGAGTTAACTTTGGTAAGAAGCGCCCCTAAACTGTCCTTCAGATCAGCACAAACAGAAGCTTGAATTTTCTTTACCTTGTTAATCTCGGAAGGATCAACGTCGAAATGAACAACGTACGCGCTTGGCGCGAATTTGCTGGGAACCGCCGCAACGCGATCGCTAAATCTTGCTCCGAAAACGAGAAGCAAATCACTATTGCGAACCGCCTGATTGGCGCAGTATGTTCCGTGCATTCCGACCATGCCAAGACAGTTTTCATCGTCTCTTGGGAAACTTGCCAATCCAGGCATTGTCGTTGCAACGGGAATGCCGGTCTTTTTGACAAGTTTCATAAGTAGGTCTGTCGAGTCCGAAGAAGTAACGCCGCCGCCGGAAATGATCACGGGACGCTGAGCGTTGTTGATTTTCTCGACAAGCTCGCTTATAAGATTTTGATCAATATCAGAAGCGGACGCTTCCTCATAGCCGGGAAGGTTAAAGGGCTGATTGAAATCCGGATAGCATTGCCCAACAAGGATATTTTTGGGGACGTCGATTAGCACGGGGCCGGGTCTGCCGGATTTGGCCACATAGATCGCCTCAGCGATAACGCGGGCGAGATCGCTTGTCTTGTCAACCAAATAGTGGTGTTTTGTGATGCAACGGCACACTTCTGTAATGGGCGTTTCCTGAAATGAGTCGGCTCCTATTGCATTGAGGTTGACCTGGCCCGTAATAACCACCATGGGAATGCTATCAAGCTTTGCGTCGTCGATAGCGGTGATAATGTTTGTCGCGCCAGGGCCGCTCGTTGTAACGCAAACGCCAACCTCGCCCGTCACCCGAGCATACCCCTGAGCTGCAAAACCGGCGGCCTGTTCATGACGTGGAAGAATCACACGGATTTTGTCCCTGTACTTGGTAAACGCCTGATGCAGAGGAATCGTGGCCCCGCCCGGATACCCGAAAACGTTGGTAACGCCGCATTTGATCAGCGACCGAACAACAACTTCTGCGCCTGACATCATAGTGGCCGTTTCAAATTGTTCAGATTTCGTGATTGCAGGATCTTTCGGGGACACAATACGCTCCTTTTGAATCAGTGTCGCGTCAAAGAAAAGAGCGACGCATATTAGCGAATCTACCAAAAAACATAGAAGTAAGCTCAACGAAAAGTCGTGACGAGCCTCTCCCATGTCCAGCCCATTAGGATAACCTCTTTTTTCATTTTAACAAGGGTGAATTGCTTAGTTTTATTCTGCTTTTGGCTACTTCTGCATATTCGTTTGGGAACAAAGGAAGGGAACGATCATCTAAGTCTACTGTCGACGCTTGGCTGGCAGAATTGCCGCTTTTCGCGGATTATTATGTTTGTTTGGGGCGACTTTTTTTTATTTAGCCTTGGACACGTATGAAGACGTCGATATAATGATATGCACTGTTTGACGTCTGTGAGCGGGGACCGTTTGGCGCCCGTAAAGATTTTTGATAGAGGATTGATAATGTTAGGAGTTCTCGAGCCGCTGAAGGGCGGAGACGATATTCCGCTTCGTAAGCGTGAATTAGTTGTGGGACGTGGAGAAAATTGCGACGTTGTCCTTCACTTTTCGAATGTTTCGTCGCAGCATTGCCGCTTGGTCTTGTCCAACGGTTATTGGTACGCCCTAGATATGGGAAGTACCAACGGCACTACGGTTGCTGGGATGCGTACTCAGGATATGAGAGTTGATCCCGGAACCCACATTGCGTTTGCGAAACACGAGTTTGTTTTGAAATATGATCCTGTCGCCAACGGGGCCTCTGGCGAAATTCCGCCGGATTGCTTGGAGTCGAACGTATTCGAAAAATCGTTGTTGGAACGTGCCGGCGTCGCCAAGCAGGTAAGTTCTTTGCCTAAAACTTGGGAAATCCAGCGCCAGAAGGGAGCAACGCTCGAAGAATTGGAATCGGGCAGAGGCGTCGATTATTCGAACTTGACTTTGGACGACCTTGAGTTTGATATCTGAC
>CAMNJU010000045.1 GCA_946541595.1 uncultured Planctomycetales bacterium | reverse complement strand
TCGCTGGCGGCGCGCGGCGACTTAACGAGCTCCGTGAGCGCCTTAAACCGCTGCTCCGGCGCCTTCAGCGCGTTAAGCTTCTTATTGACGCCCGTCAGTTTGCAGACGCCGGACCCGCCGTCGTCAAGTTTCGCGGAAGACGAGCCCGTAAGGACCGTAAAATAATCGTACGAACCTTGCCCGAACGACGTTTCCGAAATAAGGAACGCCGCAAAAAAGGCAAGCAGAACGCAGGCTTTAAAACGCATATGTGCAAACCCTGAAAAATTAAAAAGGGCGACGGTTAATCCAAGCGCCGGGCGGACCGCCCGTCCGTTGAAATACATCCTACCATAAATCCCAGCAAAACGCAAACTTGATTTTTTACTTTACGCCGTTTGACAAGCCGCAAAGAAACGCGCGGCGCCGCTCCAGAAAAACGCCAAGAGAATAGGAAAAGCGCAAGAAAATATAAACGTGCGGCACGCCCGTATGCGCGGAAAGGAAGAGACGCAAAGAAGATTTCATCTTCCGCAGAAAGAATCGCACAAAGAGCGCAAAAAAACTCCGCCGCGAATTCGGGACTCGAACTCGCGGCGGGGACTGATTTCGGTCGGTTTGCGGATCGGCGAATCACCACCCGTACACGATATTCGATTCGATCGTCTTGCGCGCCTTTTCCAAGTCGACGCCCGTTTCCTTCATGTAGAGACGAATCGCGTGCAGTTTATCGCCGGCGGCCTTCGCGAGACATTCGCGCGCAACGTCGGAAACGTCGGTATGCCCGGTAATGCCGAGCGCGGCCTTAGAGATAACCCATACGTCGCGCGGACGCTTCGTAATGCGAATTGCGTCTTCCGACGGATAGTTCTCCAACAGAGCCTTTCTCGCGCCTTCTTCGTCGTCCGCCCAAGCGATAACGATATGTCCTGGCGTTTCAATTTCGAACAGAGCCATAACACTTTCCCCTTTCTCTTAGGGATGATTCACGTAAATTCAAGGCCGATCGCCGCTTCTATTTCCGCGTCTTTACCAGACTTCACGCGTCTGCGCGCCAATCTGACGCGCGCGGCGGCGCGTTCGACCCCTGCTGCGCTCCTGATTGTAACAAAAAAAAGGGGGCGTGGCAACAGGCGCCCGACGCCCTTTTGCGTCAAAATTTTGAAATCGCGAAGTCGGCCCGATCTTCCGTCGAACCGCTCCGCGCGCGATTTAGACGCGCCGGGACGAAAAAAAATCCCGGACTCGTCTCAAATCCGGGATTCAGGCGTATGCCAGAGCGCGGGTCGAACTGAAGTTCCCGCAAAAGAAAGCCGCGACGACTGAACTCCGCGCGCGGCCGTTCGTCGTCGAACTCAGTCTTTTCGATGACGGATCTTGGATCGCATTCGTCGCTTTTTTCTTCCGAGCTTACGTCGTCCTTTTCCAGTTTTCTTAGTTCCCACGGTACTCTCCGTCTATGACAGTTTATCCAAGCCGACGCGAAAACCGCGCCGACGCAATGTTATAAAACGCCGAAATCGCCGCGATATGCGCAACGCGGGGCCAGCGCTGACGCGCGCGACAAATTCGGATGAAATCGGCACACTCGAGGCTATAAGAATTTATAGCGTTCTGCAGTATATCGAAAAATCGGTTTCTGAGAAGGGGGTCGCTCGGAAAATCTTAACTTGCGATCAATTTTTTATCGCGATTAACCGGCATGTCCGGCCGAATTCTCAGATAAAAAAACCCGGTCCGTTAAGGATCGGGCTTTTATGAGGCCGCCGTTCGCCGGAATTACCGGCCAACGGTTCGTCCACGCTCACGCGTTCGGATTGTTCTTCTGGAGAACGCCGGCTTCGACGAGCTTGTCGATGAGCTGCTGCATGCTGTTGAACATGGAGAGGAAGCCCTGCGGCGGCATAATAACGCGTTCGGACGGTTCCGGCTTCGGAGCGTCGCCTTCAGCGCCCGGCTGAAGCGTAATGAAGTCGAAACGAACCATGTTGCCCGCGAAGTGGATTTGACCGACGCCATCGGCGTAGATTTCTTTTTTCATCTGAGGATAAACCTTATTTCCAAGGGTTAAATCGTTATCGCGCCCGACGGACGCGACGCTCGCGACGCGACTGGGCGGCGCGCGCATTCCAAACGCTCGGCGCGGAGCCGTTCTCCGGCGCCAAGCGCGTCCAGTCTAAGAAAAAACTGCGTCCTTTGAAAGAGTGAATCGTCCACAAACCGCAAATTTTTACTTATTTTTTCTAATTATACGTCAGAATCCAAATTCCGGCGCTGTTTATGTCGAAAAAACTGGAAATTGGGGCGCGTCGCGAGCCGATTTGGCGTCTTTCAGCGTTTCGACACGTTCGCGATCTGTTCCGGGGTCAGCGCCCAGGTATACAGGCACGCGCGCGCGATCCGCCCTTTAAAGAACGCCTCGCCGCCGCCGCCCGTCGCCGTGTCGGCGCCCAGACAGAAGGCACGCGCGCTCTCGTCGGTCGTATGCGTAATGGCGCCGCGTTCCTCGGCGCGCGCCGCCTCTTTGCCGTCGACGTACAGAATGAGAACTTTGCCGTCGTACGTTCCGTAGGCGTCGACGTACCTGCCGTGCTCGACCGGCGCGTAGATCGTCTTGTAGCGCCCGTTAATCGAAGCCCAGAGCGCGAGTCCTTGTTCCGACGAATAGCTCAGTTCGACGCCGCCCATTTGCGTGTCGCCGAAAATAGCGCCCGGCGTTTTGACGTCTTTTGGAACCATAAAGGTCGCGCCGATCGTAACGCGCCGAAGCTTATTACAGTCGTCGGCCGAGACGGCGGAACGGTAGAAATCGGCGCCCCCGTCGAATTCAAAGACGTCCGCGCCAATCGCGTCGTCGCGCACAATCTTCGGCTCGCCGCGCTTCTCGAACTCCTTAACGAAGCCCCACTTGTTCGTCGCGCGATTGACCGCTTTTCCGTCGGCGGGCGCGACGTCGTAGAAGTTCGGCTTCGGGTTGGGCGCGTCCTTATCTGTCGGGACCGTGTCGTCGACGGGCGTCTTGAGCTCGAACGTCAGTTTCGCGTCGCTCTCGCGCAGGAACGGATTGAGCGCGGTAATTTCGCCGGAGTATTTCGTATTGTCGGCAAGGTCGAGGAGCGTTCCCTTAATGACGTCGGGCATATCTTTGAGGAAGTAGTCGGACCAGAAATACCGCGAGCCGTACTCGGTCCATTCGTTCTTCTTTTCGTCGAATTCGCGCAGATCGACGCGGTATCCCAGAACGACGTCGGGGCACGTCGCCTGCCGGAATTCGACGGTTCCGGTATACGCGTCGACGCACGACGCTTTGACGGTCGTTCCTTCGCGCCAGGTCGGTTTTTGGGAATTGAAATAGCGCTTGTCCGTGTAGTCGTAGGTATCGACCGCGCCCGGCTTAGCGACGCGATAGACAATATCGAAGAACGTATTCGTCACGAGGTCGTACGGGAGAAGCGTAATCGAGTTGTCGCGGCGGACTTCCATAATATAGAACTGAGCGTAGCGCGAGTCCTCCGGCAGATACTTTTGGAACCTGCCGGGCCCTTCGCAGCCGTGGCAGACGTAGCTGAGCGTGCCCGTCCCGAACGCGGAGAAGCAGCCCTGCCACGCGCAGCGCGGGTCGTTAATCGGGTAGTGCGTATGCCCGGAGAAGTTGACGGCCGTCGGATACTTTTGAAGCGTGTCGAAGAAATCTTCGGCGCCCCAGTCGTCGAATCCGCGGCCGCCGTAGACGGTCGGAGAGACCGGATAATGCTGGAAGACAAAGATCGGCTTTTCCGGATCCGCTTTATAGGCGTCGGCCAGTTCGCGGTCGAGGAAGTCGACCATATAGAGGTAGTCGCCGTCCTGCATCGTTCCTTTTTCCGGCGAAATGGCGATGAATCGGAATCCGTTGCGCTCGTAGCGGCGGTTCGGCTCAACGCCAAAGACCGACTGCCAATACTGCTGATTTCCGCCGTAAAATTCATGATTGCCCATGCACAGGAACGTATCGGTTCCCGGCTTAATGGCGGCGTCCATCTCCTTCTTAAAGAGCGTGAGCTCCGACTCGATTCCGTGATTCGACATATCGCCGACGACGAGCAGCGCGTCGAAATTCTTATACGGCTGGTTCGCGGAATAGCGGTAAGTAAAGTCGATCGCGCGCCGGAACCGCTCGACCTCCTTCGCTTTCGGATTTCCGTCGAAGTGAACGTCGCTCATAATGCAGCAGCGCAAAACGACGTCGTTTCCGACGGCTTCCGCTTCTTCTGCATACGCGGCGAAAAGTTCGCGGGGAACGAAAAGGGACGACGCCGTCGCGGCGGCGCCAAATTTAATGAAATCGCGGCGAGAAGTCATAACCAAAGCTCCTTTGTCTGCATATTGTCATGTTGCCATATCGAAGAAACGTCAACCGTTTGCGTCATGCGCCGGGGTAAGAATCGGCGTCGACGAACAGGGTCGCGTTCGGGAGTGTGCGAAGTACGGTCGCCGGACATTCGGTTGCGACGGGGCCTTCCAAGGTTCGTTTTACGGCGGCGGCCTTGAGCTTGCCGGGCACGGCGCAAATCTGCACGGCGCCCGACGCGAGCGTGGGAACGGTCAGCGTGAGCGCATGGGTCGGAGTCGAATCGAAATCGGGAAAACATCCGTCGTTCACCTGCTGGCGCCGGCAGGCGTCGTCGAGTTCGACGACTTTAATCGCTTCGGGATCGTTGAAATCGGCTACGGGCGGATCGTTAAACGCGACGTGCCCGTTCTCGCCAATCCCCATGCACACGACGTCGATCGGACCGGAACGCAAGATCTCTTCGTACCGGCGCTTCATTTCGTCGACGGTAAGGCCCGTCTGCTCGTCGATATAATAGACCGACTTGAAAGGAACCAGCTCGAAACAATGCTTTTTGAGATAATACGAAAAGCGCGCCTCCGAACCGATCGGCAGACCGACGTACTCGTCCATATGAAGCGCGACGACTTTCGTCCAGTCGACGCCGGGCTCCGCGACGAGCGTCGCGAGCGTTTCGTTCTGCGAGGGCGCGGCCGCGAAAATAACGCGCGCTTCTCCCCGTCGGGCAATAGCGGCGCGAATCGCTTCCGCAGCCGCTTTGCCGGCTCGGACGCCAAGTTCCGCGCGGTCGGGCGCGACGTTCACCGTGAGCAAGTCTTTCTTGAATATCATGATTCTTTCCTATAGATTTCGATATGCGCGCTCCTGTTCCGGCGCGCGTTCCTCATACGTTCTCATTATACCAATAAAAAACGCCGACGTCTGCAAAAATGAGAAGTCGGCGTTTTCCGTGAGTCGGAGACGGCGGAACCGTTACTCGTATGTGCGTTTAGAACTTTCGTTTCCGTTGGCGAAATTAAAGAGCGCTTTTCTGGAAAGTTCGCATCCGGCCTCTGTCGGGTACTCGTGATTGACGCACGCCTGACACAGATTCATGGGCGCGATTCCGATCGCCGTCGAGAGGGCGCGCGGCGGCAGATACCGGAGCGAATCGCAGCCGAGATCTTCCGCCATCTCACGTTCGATTTCCCGAGTCAGAATCCAACGCGTCGAGACGTCGTCTTCGGAAAATACCCCGTCGAGACCGTAATGCTTCATCATATAGCGGGTCGCAAAAAGTTCCGAATAGGTCGACATGTCGATGCCGTAGAAACACGGCGCCATAATGGGAGGACACGCGACGCGGACATGGATCTCCCTGGCGTGTCCGACGGTCCGGAGCCGTTCGATAAGAACGCGCATCGTCGTCGAACGCACGATCGAATCTTCGACCAAAAAGATGCGTTTGCCTTCGAGCACCTGCGGCAGGGGCGTATATTTCGTTTCGGCCTTTCTTCGACGGGAATCGCCCCCTTCGATAAAGGTTCGACCGCTGTACCGATTGCGCATAAGCCCTTCCAGACACGGAATTCTAAGTTTGTACGCCATGCCGTCGGCGGCCGCCTTGCTCGTATCGGGAACGGGCACGACGATCGAATCGTCGTCCAAAGGAACGCCTCCGTCCTCAAGTTCCTGTTCCGCCAACACTTCTCCGAGCCGTTTGCGCGCAAGGTAGACGCTCTTGCCGTCTAAGACGCTCGCGACGTTCGCGAAATAAATCCATTCGAAGAAGCAGTGCGTCGTTCGGGGCGACGTCATAAAGGTCTCGACGCGGACGCAGCCGTCCGGCGTTACAATAACGACCGAACCGGGCGGAACGTCTTTGATCTGGTCGTGGCTGAATCCGAGATTGAAGAGCGCGACGCTTTCGCTCGCCGCCGCGAAGAGAGAGCCGTCAAACGCGTAGCACAGCGGCTTAAAGCCGTGCGGATCGCGAACGACCATCATTTCCCCGCACGCGTTCAAAAAGACGAGACTGTACGCGCCGTCGAGTTTTTCCGTCGTCTTTTTGCAGACTTCAAGGAGATCGCGCCCGGCGTTTTTCACCGCCGTGCAGAGATAATGCATAACAATTTCAGAATCAGAATCGCGCGAGAAGCAGACGTCGTGATCGCGTTTAATTTCTTCTTTGAGTGTTTCGTAGTTGGCGAGCTGGCCGTTAAACGCAAAGCTGAACCATTTGTTCTTTCTCATATGCGGCCGCTCGAAAGGATGCGCGAAACTCTTGTCGTCGCGCCCGCACGTCGCGTAACGGACATGCCCAATCGCCGCGTTCCCCGCGAGCCGCTCCATGAGCTTTTCGTACTGATCGCGGTGGCTCTGATGAAAGACTTCAGCGACCGGACCGAGTTCTTTGTACGTCATGAGGAGCGGCCGGGAGTAACACTCCTCTTGATCGTCCCGATAAGTGGTAATACCCGCGGAGAGTTGGCCGCGATTCTGGACGTCGAGGAGCATTCGCGGAACAAGATTTGAAACGCGGTCCGCCCCCAAATGAGAACAGAGCGGCGACGTCTCTTTTCCTTTGAAATGATAAACGGCGACGACTCCGCACTCTTCATGTAATTCGCTCATAAGAAAACGCGCTCTCCTGTGCTTTCTCCGTCTAGCGTAGCTGCTGGCGGCGCGCCGGGCAGCGTCTAAACGCAACCTCCTCCGGCACGCGTATCGGCAGATTCGGAAAAACCGGATAAAAACGGAAAAAACGGGACTTTCCGCAATCGGCCCGGCGCCGCCGACCCGCCAATAATTGGGAGCTATTATAGCGCTTTGCGCCAGAAAAAACACGGGGGAGTCCGGCCGCGGCAAGAAAAGCCGTCCGGCGGTTCGCGTGCGGCCGTTTCGGCGCGTTTTATTCCGGTTCCGTCAAGCGCCCCTGTTCGTCGCCGCCGTCGACGAATTCGCGTCTTGTTTGACCGTTGGAATCGAGTACAATGAAAGCGGTGATCTTTTATCTTCCCGCCTCCCTTTCGCTCCGTTCAAGGAATAGCTATGGAATCAGACGCCGACAAACAGGAAATCGCGGCCGCCGCGCCGGCGGGCGCTCCTTTCGATATCGCCCTCGCCGTAGCGGTCGTCCCCATGGAACTAGCGTCAATTGCGCCGGGCTCGCTCAACGGCGGAAGAAAAGTCGAACAGTTCGAAGTCGACGACGATCACCCGGCGTTCCGCGCGATCGACGGCGTACTTTTCGACAAGTCGGGCAAGACGCTTATCTGCTATCCGCAGGCTAGGCCCGGCATTCGCTACGTCGTGCCCGACGGCGTCGAGTCGATCGCGCCGTTTGCGTTCTACGGAGCGTCCAAGCTCCGGACCGTCCGCCTGAACGGCGAACTGCGGTCGATCGATCCGCAGGCGTTTGTCGAAATGAAAGCGTTTCGCGAATGCGAAATCGCGCCGGAAAACAGAGCTTTTAGAGTAGTCAATTCCGGTCTGTACGACGCGGAAGGAACTCAGCTTCTGGCGTATCCGGCAAGTTTGAATCTCCCGTTCGAGCCCGCCGAAGGAGTTACGGCGTACGACGCGATTACCCTCAAAAAGATCAAAAGCGTCTCTAAAATCACGGTTACGAAAAACGTCGTTAGTATCGAAACCGACGCGCTGCAAGAATTTAAGCGTCTTAAAGAAATTGAAGTCGAGGCGGGGAATCCGGCGTTCTCTTCCCGGGGCGGCGTCCTCTTCGACGCAAGCGGCGAGACTCTGCTCCGGTATCCGATCGGGGCGTCGGCGACGACCTACGCAACTCCGCCCGGAATCAAAACGATTGGCAAGAAGGCGTTCAGTAAATCGACGCTAAAAATGGTCCGCGTTTCCGAAGGGGTCGAAACGGTTATGGACGGCGCCTTCTGTGACTGCGTTAATCTTGAAACGGCGTATCTTCCGAACAGCGCGCTTTCAATCGGGGCGTCCGCGTTCGAGCTCGACGGCTCATTGAAATCGGTTAAATTCCCGCCAAATCTGCGCTCGATTGGAAATGGCGCGTTTCGCGGATGCAAGGCGCTTGCCGAACTTGAATTGCCCGAAAGCGTCGAGGGGCTCTCTCCGGAAGATCGCGGGCTCTTTATTGAAAGCGAGGCGTTTTCCGGCTGCTCTTCGGTTAAGCAAGTTGCGCTTCCCGCGGGAATAACGACTTTTGGCGACCGCGCGTTTATGGGCTGTTCCTCGCTCGTCGACGTTCGGTTCCCCTCCTCTCTGACGGCGCTTCCGGAACGCGCGTTCGCGTTCTGCTCCTCTCTTCACGCGCTCGATATTCCCGACGGGGTCGTGGAACTTGGTCCGGGCGTCGTTAGCAAATGCACGTCTTTGAAGGAATTTACGGTTCCTCCGCGCGTCGACGCGATACCGGACGAAGCCTTTTTAGGCTGCGCGTCGCTCGAACGGATCGCGATCCACGGCAAGGTCGCGTCGATTGGCGACAGCGCCTTTCAAGAATGCGTCAGGCTCCCAGAAATTGCGCTGCCAGACGCGTTAGCGGCGCTCGGCATGGCCGCGTTCCGCGACTGCAAAGCGCTCCAACGCGTAACGCTCCCCGTCGGAATTACGGCGATCCGCCAGAACACGTTCTCAAACTGTCAGGCGCTCGAAGAGATTGCCGCGCTCGGCAAGATAACCGCGATCGAAAGCGAGGCGTTCCAGAAGTGCGCGAAACTTGCGCAATTTGAAACGCCAAAAGACCTTGAAACGTTAGGGGCGGGCGCGTTCGAAGGGTGCGCCGCGCTCACGGAACTCGAACTGCCGGACACGCTCGAAGAAATCCCGGAAAGGATCGTTAAGAATTGCTCCGCGCTCCGATATCTCGGCGCCCCGGAAGGAATTACGGCGATCGGCGCCGAGGCGTTCCAAGGGTGCGAATCGCTCGCGGCGTTCTATATCGCGAATACGGTCGAGACGGTCGGCGACCGCGCGTTCGCTAAATGTTCGGGACTTATGGAAATCACGTTTTCGAAAAGTCTTACGACGATCGGAGCGGAAGCGTTTGCCGAATGCGCCGAGCTCAAATCGGTTCTGCTGCCAGAAAGCGTCGTCTCGGTGGGCGAAGGCGCGTTCAAGGCGTGTCCAAAGCTCCGGCGCGTCAGGCTTTCTCCGAATCTGGAAACGATCGAACCGAGTCTCTTTGCCGACTGCGGATCGCTCGAAACGGTCAATCTGGCGAACATAACTTCCATCGGTGCAAACGCTTTCTACTTCTGCCAATCGCTCGTCGAGATCGGCTGGTCCGATAAGCTCACGGCAATAGGGCGGGAAGCCTTCTCATTCTGCAACAAGCTGACGTCTGTCGTTATCCCGAACTCCGTTACGACGTTAGAGCCGGGCGCGTTCAGCAACTGCCGGCGCCTGACGGTCGCTAAACTGCCCGACTCAACGACGGAAATTCCGGCCAAGTTCTTCTATAACTGCGAAAAACTCGCGAATGTAACGGTAACCGAAGCGCTCGTCTCAATCGGCGACGCCGCGTTCGGGCTGTGCGACAAACTGACCGAAGCGCCAACGCCGCCGTATCTTAAACACATTGGCGCGTCCGCGTTTTCGCGTTGCCGCTCTCTTAAGGCCGTTCAGCTGCCCGACGCGCTCGCCGACGTTGGAGCGCGCGCGTTCGCCGGCTGCGTCGGGCTCGACGCCGTCTGTATTCCGGCCGGAATCCAATCTCTGGGCGCGAACGCGTTCGAAGGCTGCGAGCAGCTCGTCGCGATCGACTTGCAAGAGGGCGTCGCGGAACTCGGGCCGGAACTCTTTAAGTCGTGCTCGTCTCTGGTCGCTGTCAAGCTTCCGCAGAGTCTCGAACAGATCGGAGCCGGCGCGTTTTCCAACTGCGCCTCGCTCAGGGTCGTCGAGCTTAGTCCGGGCGTTAAGAGAGTCGAAGCGCGCGTCTTTGAGAACTGCCCTTCTCTCCATTCGGTCAAGATTCCGAACACGGTTGAAGAGATCGGGGAAGCGGCGTTTGCCGGATGCGGAGCGCTGCAATTTATACGGCTGCCCGAGTCGGTCGTTAAGATCGGGCTGGGCGCGTTCAAAAACTGCGCCGCGCTCATGTCGATCGACATTCCTGATTCCGTCGAAACAATCGCTCCGGAAACATTTTACGGCTGTTTACGGCTCGTTTCGGCGAATCTGCCCGCGAAGCTTACGCGGATTGAAAACGCCGCGTTTCGGCGGTGCGCGCTCCTCAAATCGGTCGCGTTCCCGGAACTCCTCGCGGAGATCGGCGATTACGCGTTTACCGACTGCGGAAGTCTCAAGACGGTCGAATCCAAGGCGGCGGAAACGGCGATCGGAATCGAGGCGTTTGCCGGATGCGGCGCGCTCGAATCGTTCGCGTGTCCGACAGCCATAACGCGAGTCGACGAGCGCGCGTTTTTGGGCTGCTGGTCGCTCGAAGCGATTGAGCTCGCGCCCGGTTTCGCCGAACTTGGCGCGGAAGCGTTCCGACTCTGCGGCGCTCTGGAACAGATCGGTCTCCCGGAAGGACTGGAAAAGATCGGCAAATTCGCGTTTGAACAATGCGAATCGCTAGTCTCTTTTAAGGCGCCCGATTCCCTTACCGACGTCGCGGAAGGCGCGTTTAAGAATTGCTCAGGGCTCGCGACGCTGAATCTCAATTCGGTAAAACACATTGACAAAGAAGCGTTTAAAGAATGCCGTTCCCTAATGACGGTAAAAATTCCGCGCACGCTCGGCTATTTAGCGAGTTCTGCGTTCGAAGGCTGTCATAACCTGTTCGCGTTTGAAACGGAAGAGGAAGATTCTCTGTTTACCGCATATGAGGGAACGCTCTTTGAAAACGGCGGGCGAACATTGCGCGCCTATCCTCCGCGTCGGCCCGACCAAACGTATCAGCCGCCGGAGGACGTAACGGAAATCGGCGAAGGAGCGTTCCGAGGCGCGCTCGCGCTCGAAAAAATAGATCTGTCTGGAAACAGCGAGCTAACGATAGGTAAAAACGCGTTTTGCGACTGCCCGCTTTTATCGGAAGCAGTTCTTCCTGAAACTGTGACGGTTCTGCCGCAAGGCGCGTTTAAAAACTGCCTTGCGCTCCGTTCCGTCTCAGGAACCGGCAATTTAAAAGAGATTGCCGCGGAAGCGTTTATGAACTGCGCGGCCCTGCGCGCGCTCGTAATTCCAAACGGCGCGGCCGTCGATCCGACCGCCTTTACCGGCGCGCCGGACCCGCGAACGTTCCGCGATTCCGAATGAATCCGCGGCGCGTCCGCGGCTGGCAGGCAGCGGCGCAAAGACTTGACTAACACAAGAATTAAAGGGACGAGGAGCAGGCTTCCAAAAAACATTTGTTCGTTGGATACCTCTGGAGCGCTTCCTTGAGCCGTTCGATTTTTTCGTCGATTCGAAACTTTGCGACGCTGCGCCGCAGCGTGTAGATCATGCCGATCTCTTCGCCCGGTATAAGCGTTTCCTCGCGCCGCGTGCCCGACTGCGCCAAATCGATTGCGGGCCAGATTCTTTTATCCGCAAGTTCCCGGCTCAGAACAATCTCCATATTGCCCGTCCCTTTAAACTCTTGGAAAATCACCTCGTCCATACGGCTTCCAGTATCGATAAGCGCCGTCGCGACAACGGTAAGCGTTCCAGCCTCTTCGGTCGCGCGGGCAGTCGAAAAAAGCCGCTTAGGTATGTCAAGCGCGCTGATATCGACGCCTCCGGACATAGTTCGGCCGCCAAACTCGACGAGCTTATTGTACGCGCGCGCGAGCCGTGTAATCGAGTCGATCAGCAGTACGACGTCTTCGCCCGCTTCGACCATTCTTTTGCACCGGTCCACGACGAGCTCGGCGAGCCGAACGTGATCGGCCGGACTTCGATCCAGCGTACTGGCAAACACTTGCGCGTTCACGGTTCTGCGGAAATCGGTCGCCTCTTCCGGGCGTTCGTCGACGAGCAAAACGACGGCTTTCACCGGCTTATGCAGGCCGTCGGCGGCGTTGTTCTCGGTTATCGCGTTGCATATCTGCTGCAGGAGCACCGTTTTACCGGAACGCGGCGGCGCGACGATCAGCGTGCGCTGACCGCGGCCCATCGGCGTAAAGAGATCCATAATTCGCGTCGAGAGAACGTCTCGACGCGTTTCGAGCTGAAATCTCTTCCTCGGCATGACGGGCGTGAGCCTTTCGAACGGAATTGTCTTAAAACTCTCGTCTACCGTCATACCGTCGATACTGTCGACATGAATAACGCGCGGTCCTTGCGCGCCTTCGACTCTTTTAGCCCTGCCGACAATTTCGTTTCCGTTGCGCAAACGCAGCTTATTTATCAGAGCCGCAGAAACATAGGGGTCGCCCGGCGCGCGGGCAAGGTCGGCTTTTAACTGACGCAGGAACCCAAATCCTTCGGGCGTGGTCTCCAGAACGCCGTGAACCAATAGCGTCACGACAGCCGTATCGGACATGCGTTCGCGGTCCGCTTCCACGCCGTGAACCAAAAAGCGGTTATTCTTGTTGTTGTCACTGTCAAAAAAATTAAACGGCATTGTGCATCCTCCTCCCCAGTATCAGAAAGAACCAATAGAAAACGCCCAAACTGAGCGGAGCGCGAAGCTGGAAAGAAATCCTTTCTACCGGCTAGTTAAATAGAAGGTTTGAAATAACTGGGTTTTTCTCCACCAAAAAAAGACCTGACGTCGAGTAAAACAGCGCTTCCCCACTCGTCGGGCAAACAAAGCCCTATACCCCGTCAGTTGGGTTGTTTCGATCCGCGCCAAACGGCGCTCTAAGTTTGAAAGACGTCGCGTCAGAAATAGCCCAAAGACGACAGCCTATAAGGCAAACGGGCATTCTAAACGCGACAAGACGAATGAACGGTCGACACGAAACGGCAGACTGAGATACCTGCATGTCGTCACTACGACCTTAGACGGTCTGCAGTGCAATCTTCGTTCCAAAAAAAACAAAAATTAAGAGAATTTTTTGGATAAAGCAGGGTCAGTTTCTCAGAAAAAACGGCGCTTCGGAGCGAAAACCGCAAATTAAGAAGGGGGCGTTCCCGTAAACAGGGAACGCCCGAAAGCGTATCAACCGCCCGCCGTTAGACGCGGCGGACGGTCGCAGAAATCAGTTCTGGCCAGGAAGTTGGAAGAGGGGACCGCTGTCGCCGCCCATGCCGCCTTTGAGTTCCTTAGGCTGCTTGATGGTAACGGTTGGAGTCGGTTCGGAAACTTCCTCGACAGGCTCTTCGTCGCCCTTTTCGGCGCGTTTGCGAGACAGACCGATCTTGCGGTCGGCGGAATCGACGCGGAGAACCATAACTTCGATCTCTTCTCCAACCTTAACGACTTCTTCCGGATTCTCGACTTTGTGGTCGGCCAGTTCGGAAATGTGAAGGAGGCCTTCGAGATCGTCTTCCAGACTGACGAAAACGCCGAAGCTCGTGATTTTCGTAACCTTACCCTTAACGATCTGGTTCGGACGGTATTTTTCGGGAATACGCGTGGCCCACGGATCTTCGGTAAGCTGCTTGAGCCCGAGCGCGATGCGGCGGTTCTTCTTATCGACCTGCGTGACGACGCATTCGATCTCTTCGTTCTTCTTGACGACTTCGCTCGGATGCGTAATCTTGCGAACCCAGCTCATGTCGCTGATGTGAAGGAGACCGTCGACGCCCTCTTCGAGCTCGACGAAAGCGCCGTAGTTCGTCAGGTTGCGAACGACGCCCTTGACCCTGGCGCCGACAGGATACTTCGTATCGACCGATTCCCAAGGATTGTTCATCGTCTGCTTGAGACCGAGCGAAATCTCCTGCTTTTCCTTATTGATGCCGAGAATGACGACTTCGATTTCTTCGCCGACGGTCAGGATTTCGTTCGGATGATTGATGCGCTTGGTCCAGGACATTTCGCTAATGTGGACGAGGCCTTCGACGCCCTCTTCCAACTTAACGAACGCGCCGTACGACATGACGTTGACGACCGTACCCTTGACTTTGGAGCCTACGGGATATTTCTCTTCGACGTGTTCCCACGGAGACGGGGTCTTCTGCTTGAGACCGAGCGAGATCTTCTCTTTCTCATAGTCGATATTGAGGACGATGACTTCGATCTTCTGATCGATGGAGACGAGCTCCTTCGGATCGGTAATGCGGCCCCAGCTCATATCGGTAATGTGGAGGAGACCGTCGATGCCGCCCAAGTCGATGAACGCGCCGAATTCGGCGATGTTCTTGACGGTGCCTTCGCGGATCTGACCGACCTGCAGTTCGTTGAGGAGCGCGGTCTTCTTTTCTTTGCGTTCCTGTTCGATGAGTTCGCGGCGGCTCACGACGATATTGCGGCGCGCTTCGTCAATCTTGAGAATGACGCACTTGATCGGCTTGCCGATGAACTCGTTGATGTCGGTGGGACGGCGGATATCGACTTGACTCGCGGGCAGGAAGACGTTCACGCCGATATCGACGAGAAGCCCGCCCTTGATCTTCTTGGAAACGACGCCGTCGACGACGTCGCCTTCCTTAACGCGTTCCATCATGCGCATCCAAGATTCGATCTTGGCGGCCTTGCGCTTGCTCAGAACGATCATTCCGCGGGACTGAACTTCCTCGGCGGTCATGGCGTCTTCAAGTTCTTCGACAAGGACCTTAACATGATCGCCCGGTTTCGGCGTTTCTTCCCCTTCTTCCCATTCGGAGACGGGGATAGCTCCTTCGCTCTTATATCCTACGTCGACGATGACGAATTCTTTTTCAATTCGAACGACGACGCCGTCGAGAATTTGATTGAGTTCGATTTCCGCGTCGCCGCCGAGATATTCGATGATATCTTCGTCAGGCATGACCACGTCGTCAACATTAGCGTCCAAACCGCGAATCAGAGTACGATTAACCACGACAAAATTCCTAGTTTAAAAGTGTTTTACCCAGATGAAACGGAAACGGCTGACGCCGACGAGACGTCGAATTCCGCAGCGTAGTTGTGGGCCGGCTTTCTCAATTCAGAAAGGAGCGTCAACGCCGCGCCTGTCGCATGCGCGAATAGCTTGGCGAAACTCGACAAATCGATTACAAATCTGCAAAAGCTCGCGTAAACCTTGCGTTATCCCGCGGAGAACCGCGCGTTTCACGAACGCGCTCGCGCGCGAACGTCTGTTTCATCCCCAATAAAAAACAGGGTTAAATGCGCTTGCAGGCCAACCGCCGTTCGATCGGCTCAGCGACGCGCTCTATCCTCCGCGGCCGTCTGACGTTGCGCCGGAAACGCTAATGCGCGTTTCTGGCGGCGAGAGACCGCGGCGCTCGTTTCTATACAAAACGTCCCAGAAATGATAACCTTTAATTCGATTTAGTCAATAGGAAAAAAGCCCTTAAATACAGAGAAAACGGTTTTTTTTATCCAAAAAAGTTCCCGCAGGACGCTCGGACAGGTTTCGCGGCCGCGCGCGTTATTCCTGCCAGCCGCTCTTGACGCACGCGCGGAAATTCGTTATATCTCCCCCTACGCCATATCGTGCGCAGGAAGCGCCGCGCGGCGACGACGAACGAGGCCGCGCTTTTTACCGAATTAAGTCTTTATTTTTTCGACAGGAATCGACGAATGCGGCGTACACACTTGAATCGTATACTCGCTGCGGCGATCGCAGCGTGCGCTTTGCTCGCGGCTTGCGGCGCGGCGCGCGCGGGCAGTCTTGGGCTGCCGATTGCGCCGGAGATCGAGCCCGAGGTTCTCGAAAACGAAGGCGCGGCCGCAGACGAATACGACTTTCTCTTCGACAGTCCCAGTTGGGCGCTCGACAATGCGCAGCGCGGCGTCTGGGGCGATCTCGCCATGGAGACGGAAGCCGCGCTCGAAAGCGGCGAAGACGACGGTTTCGGCGGCTACTGGACGGACGGCGCGCTCGATCCTTTGGCGCTTGGCGATTCTTTGTCGTTCGCAGATCCGATCTTTCGCGGACAAGTTTCTCCGCCAGTCGTTTCGCCTACGACGGAAAGTCAGAATTACGGCTACCGCACCTATACCTACGAGTCGGCGAACGTCAATCCGCCCGCCACTATGGAGGATTACAAAAACAATCCGACGACGATCAAACGAATGTTCAAGTACCAGCAGGACATTTCCGGCTCGTTCGTCTACGTTCCGCGCGCCAAAAACGGAATCGGGCTCATCGAGGGAGGCGTGCGTCTCTTCTTCGCGTTCCCCTGTCAGACTTTTCGCGACAACAATATCAACGAAGGCGTTCTCGCGATTACGCCAAGTTTCGACTATACGAACTTTCAGTCGCCCAAGCATAAATCGACGGGAATCAAGCTTCCTAAAAATGTCTTTGACGCGGGCTTAACGACGTCTTTCAAACTGAGTCTCAACGATTTCCAGGGCGGCGTCGAAGTACAGGTCGGCGTCGCGTCGACATTTAAAAAGATCACGGGCAAAGCGATTTACATTCGCGGACGCGCCGAAGGATCGCTCCCTGTCGACGACGAACGGAAAGTGCGCGTGCTCGGCGGCGTCGGGTACTACGACCGCGTAAAAATCAAGCTGCTGCCGATCGCCGGTATCGTCTGGACGCCCAATACGAAAAACGAGCTCCGACTCGTCTTCCCCGACCCGATGTGGGGCCACTTCCTAACGAAGGTCAACGAGACGGACTGGTGGTTCTACGTCCACGGCGACATTGGCGGCGGACGCTGGCTCATGAGCGATCCGAAGCATTTGATTAAGGGCAAGCAAACGTACAACTTCGATTACAACGACTACCGCGTCGGCGTCGGGCTGCGATTCGACTGTCCCAAGGGACTCAAAGGATCCTTTGAAGTCGGCGGCGCGTTCGGGCGCGAAATCCACACGAAGGCGGGCAAGATGTTCAAGGCGAGGGATTCGGTCTATCTTTCGGCGGGCCTGTTCTTCTGACCCGCGATCCGCCATGCCGAACCGCACGACGCGCGGCGCCCCTTAGCGCCGCGCGTCTTTTTATTTCCGCATGCGGCCGCGGCGGCTCGAACGGCCGCGTCGGGGGTTATAGATTGGCGCAAACCTGATATAATACGGCGGCGCGTTTCGCGCGCGGAAGATTAGAAAGCAGAGACCATGAGCGACTTATACTACGTCGAACCGGCAAACCGCGCTTCGCTGGCGCAAGGGACCGCGATTTTAACGGATTCCGAAGCGCGGCATCTCGCGCGCGTCATGCGCAAAAAGGTAGGCGACGAAGCGGCCCTCTTTGACGGCGAAGGCGTCGAATACCGCGCGCGAATTGAATCGATCGGGCGCGACCGCGTCGAACTGACCGTTCTGGAAACGCGCCGGGACGACCGCGAGCCGGAACTTGCGCTCACCGTGATTATGGCGCTCCCGAAAGGGGACCGACAGAAGTGGGCGCTCGAAAAGCTCACCGAACTCGGCGTCCGGCGCTTCATACCGCTCGACGCCGCGCGCGCCGACGTCAAATTCGACGCCGGAGTCCGGGAGCGGCTCGAACGGCAGGTCCTCGAAGCGTCGAAGCAGTGCGAACGGCTCCGGCTCATGCCCGTCCTGCCCGCCGTTAAGCCCGACGAACTGCCGGGCCTCGTCGAGCTGCTCGACGCGAAAATCGCCGGAAAAGACGCGCCCCGCTCCCCGCTCGCGGAAGCGCTCGCCGAACGGTACGCCGGCTGCGGCCTGTTCGACGAAATCGCGCCGGGCGCCGACGTCATGCGCGTCGTCGCGCACCCGATCTCCGACGGGTTCTTTGGCCAGACGTCCTTTATGCGGCTCGTTCACGGGCATGGCCGCGCGCCGAACGCCGCGCTCGCGCTCGTCGGACCGGTCGGGGGATTTACCGACGCGGAAGTTCAGAACGCGGTCGACGGCGGCTGGACTCCGCTCGATCTCGGCAAGCAGGTCTATCGCGTGGAAACGGCCGCGATCGTCCTCTCCTCTCTCTTTTTGCACCTAAACTGAAAAATATTCCGCCGTTCGCGCGAAATTCGATTTATGAAAGAACATACGCCAAACGAACTTGCCGACGCCTATTCGCGGCCGTTCCGCCTCGCCGAGCTCTTTACGCTCGCGTACTGGCGGATATGGTACGCGCGCGAATGCGGCGGACGCGAGACGCTGCGTCTGGCGATTCCCATCATTATCTCCTGGAGCTCGGTAACCGTCATGACGATTACCGACCGTCTCTGTCTGGCGTGGTACGGTCAGACGGAAATGAACGCCTCGTTTCAGGCGAGCTGTCTCTTCTGGGGCCTGATCTGTTTTCCGCAGGGAATAGGGGTCTTTGTCAATACGTTTGTCGCGCAGTATTACGGGGCGAATCAGAAGAAGCGCATCGGGAGCGTTATCTGGCAGGGGGTCTTTATCGGGCTGGCGTTCGGGCTGATCTTTATTGCGGCGACGCCCTTTATCGAGCCTTTCTTCCGCGCGATCGGGCAGTCCGCGGAGCTCGCGGCGCTCGAAAAAGCGTACTGGAAATATATGGCGCTCGCTGCGGTCGCGTCGCTCGGGCTCGAATCGCTCCAGTCCTTCTTTAACGGGATTCGGGAAACGAAACTCGTTATGAAGCTCACTATTCTCGGGTTCGTCGTCAATATGGTTCTCGATCCGATTCTCATTTTTGGGATCAACGGCCGGCTCGAACTCGGCGTCGAAGGCGCCGCGATTGCGACCGCGGCCGCCATGTGGATTAAATTCGCGGCGTTCGTCTACTATACCGTCAAGCGCGATCGAAACGGCGAATTTGGAATACGGTCGAGCTTTAAACTGAACTTTCACGAGATGAAGCGGCTCGTCTCGTTCGGCTCGATGAGCGCCCTGCAGACTTCGGCGGAACAGTGGTTCTATACCCTCTTTGTACTCGTTATGGGCTGGTTCGGAGAAGAAGCGAGCGCCGCGACCGCCATCGCGTACAATATGAACTCGCTGCTCTACATGCCCGCCATCGGATTCGGCGTCGCCACGTCGACGATCGTGGGGAACGTCGTCGGGGCGGGCCGGCAGGAGCTCGTCGGGCGCGCGACCCGCACCGCTATGGCGCTCGCGAGCGTCGTGGCGGGCGTCTTTTCGATTCTCTTCCTGACGGTTCCGGAATTTTTCGTCAATATCTACACGATGCGCGAGCCGGAAACCTTTGCCGCGACCCGGCCGCTCGCGACGAATATTCTGCGCATCGTCGGAATCTATCTTCTTGCGGACGCGTACAATCTCATTCTGGCGTCGGCGCTTCGCGGCGCGGGGGACGCGCGCTTTATTATGATCGCGACCTTTGCAGTCGTCGGGTCGATAGTCGTCGCCATGTTCGGCGGCGTTTTCGGATTCGGACTGGGCGTCTACTGGTGCTGGGCGCTTCAGGTAACCTATCTTCTCGTCAATATAACGGTCTTCGGACTCAGGCTCCGGAGCGGAAAATGGCGCGATAAAGGGCTTGTCGAAACGAACGCCAACTTGGTATAATGGAGCCGTTGTATCGACCCCGGCAAGGCTTCCAATATGAAAACGCCCAAATCCAATCAACAGGACAGTTCGATCGAGCTCAATCTCACGTCCATGATCGACGTGATCTTTCTGCTGCTCATCTTCTTTGTCTGCACGACCGATTTCCGCGAGCCGGAAAAGCGGCTGCCGACCAATCTGGGTTCGGGCGCGATCGCGGCCGACGAGCCCCGTACTCAGGAAGAACGGGACCTTGGCAGGATCGTCGCCCGGCTGACCGTCGCGCCGTCCGGCCGCGTCGAGTACGCGATCGACGGGAAACGCGTCGCCTCGATTAAAGAAGTCGAGGCGCTTCTGGCCGAACTTCAGGCGATCGATCCCAACGTTCCGGTCGTCGTCGATCCCGACTTCAACGCGCCCCTCGAAAGCGTGCTCGACGTCTACGACTGCGCGCGCCGGGTCGGGCTCGCCAAAATCAAATTCGCCGCTTCTCCGGAAGCGCTGTCGCGATAGCG
>CAMNJU010000044.1 GCA_946541595.1 uncultured Planctomycetales bacterium | reverse complement strand
GGCGCGGGCGACGCTTTTGCCGGCGCTATGATGGGAAGTCTTGCGGAATCCGGCGATCTTTCGCCCGAGAGCGTTAAGTCGGCTCTTTTATATGCGACGGTCGTTGCCAGTTTGAACATCGAAGGTTTTGCTCTTGAGCGTTTTCAGTATGTGACTCGCGCGGACGTAGATAAGCGCGCCGCCGAGTTCAGAAAGATGCTTGTTTCTTAACCTTTTGCGTCTTCGCTTGCCGAGCGTTTTTGCGGAAATGTCGTTTGCGGCCGTTAGGACGCGGCGCAACGGTTCTCATGAGAGAGTTTGTCGTATCGCACGCGTGCGACGAACGGGAAACAGAAAAATGACAATCCCGGGTGGAAAAGTTTAGATAAGGAACCGGGACCGCGCGTTTTATGCCAGCGTTTCGAGCGAGCGTTTTCGCCGACGTGCGAGCTTTTGAACGGACGCGCGCGCAGTAAGAATATTGCGATATAAGGAATATCGAGTTGACGAAAGATTTCGATAAAAAAGGTAAAGGATACCGTCGCCGTTACGAATCAAAGGGACGGCATTACGACAGTTTTGAATGGGATTCGGTTGACGATACGCAGCAGGAAGATCAAATTAAGCCGGTCGCCAAACGAAAGAATACCCGCTCTTCTCATAACCACGATAAAGACGTGGGAACTATGTTCGTAACTTCTCGCGAAGAGTTGTACGGCGTCGCTAAGAAGCGAACGAACGAGCAGAAAAATCCGAAGGATTACGCGCAGTTCCGCGCCGACGTGGAAGAAGGGGAAGAGGATCCTTATTCCATTCCAAGTTACGGCGGCATGAAAGTTTCACGCGACGTCGAAGAGCTTGCGGAAGAACTTGCTTCCCATAAGCAGGAACGTAAAGGACGTCGAACGAATCAGCGTAATCAGGACGATTTCGAGACATACGCCGACGACGAGACGCCCGAACGGGAAGAAGAATCTTATAAGCGCGGCGTTGCGCGCGACACGAAACGCGAAGGACGAAACGCCGACCGTTCCGCGAAGGACGCGCAAAAAGCGCAAGGAAACGGACGTGCCTCTGAAATAAAGAATTCCGCCGTTCGCGAAGAAGGAAACGACGGTTCCGAGCCTGCTTCTAAGCCCCGCAAGCGGTCTTTTCTCTCGAAGATTCAGGAGGCGATTACTACCGGGCACGTTTCTTCTTCAAGCGAATCCCCGAAGAAGCGCGACGACGTCGACGAAGGCGCGGCGCCGTTTAAACTTTCGGCGGGCAAAATGCGTTGGCTTACGCAAAACGCCCTGCGATTGATCGGGTCCGAAGGAAATCTGAGCGACGAGCTTAACGACCTTGCCGGACGGGATCAGCTTGAAGTTCTGTCTAAGCTTCTAGAAGCCGTCATTAAGTCGAATTCGGAGCCCGCCAAACAGAGCGTTGAAAATAAACAGAACGCCGCGCCGAAACAGAAAGCGTCGGCGGCGCAAGTCAAGGAATCCGGCTCTGGGAAGCGCGCGTCCAAAGCGGAAGAGATTTTCGACGAGCCTGACGCCGAAGCGGTGAAAAAAGAGACGAAATCGCCCAAACGCGGTTCGCGTGCCGAAACTAAGCCCAGCGCAGAAACGCGTAAACCGAAAAAGGCTCTCGCGGAAAGCGTCGACGATTTCGAAGAGGAGTACGATCCTATCGCCTTCTGGGAAAATTTTCCCGACGACGAAGACGAGTCTTCTGACTCCGATAGAGACGGGCGAAAAGAGCCTGCCGATAAAGAGACGAAAGTCGCGGACGATTTCGACGAATGGGACGAAGTCGAGTCAAAAAAAAAATCGGCGGGATTACGGAAAAGCGCGCAAGACGAATCGGTATTCGAAACGTCGCCGGCTTTCAACGTAAAGCGCAAGAAAGCCGCCGCCGGTCGTCAGTATAATGAATCCGGTTCGGCGGACGGCTCTTTCGACGAATTTGATTATCTGGAAGAGAATCCGCAAAAGCGACCGTCCGGCAAGGCGTCCGCCTCAAAAGAGGGCGCTAAGACGCTTGATCGGTTTGGCGATTTGCTACTGACGAAAACGACGTTAAAAGCCCTCACCCAAATGGGATATTCTGAGCCGACTCCTATTCAGGCCGGGGTTATTCCGAGTATCCAAAAGGGGCTCGACGTTATGGGGCAGGCGAAAACCGGGTCCGGTAAGACGGCCGCGTTTATGATTCCCATAGTCGAGGGGGTCGCCAAACGCGATCCTGAAGCCGGGCCTCTGGCGCTTGCGGTAGTACCGACGCGTGAACTGGCTGTACAGGTGCGCGACGAAGCGCAAAAGATCGCTCGTTATCGTGATCTGAACGTCGTCGCCTGCTACGGCGGCAAGCCGATTGCGTCGCAGGTTTCGAAAATTGCCAAGGGCGTCGATATCCTTGTCGGCACGCCCGGGCGTATTATCGATCTAATGAAGCGCGGCGTTTTATCGTTAAGTTACGCGCACTGGGTCGTCCTTGACGAAGCGGACCGTATGCTGGATATCGGTTTCCGAGCCGACGTAGAGCTAATTCTGCGCAATACGCCGAAGTCGCGCCAGACGCTTCTTTTTAGCGCGACGTTGGCGCCGCCGGTTGTTCGTTTGGCTAAAAAGTATATGAACGAACCTGAACAGTTCGATTTCAGCCAGAAAGACGTTACGGCGGAGACGATCGAGCAGTTTTATATGACGGTCGATCAAGACCGTAAATTTGACGCTCTTGTCCGCCTTCTTGAAACGCAGAATCCGCGTCAGACGATCGTCTTCTGCCGAACGAAGCGCCACGTCGACGCAGTCGGTCGGCGTCTGGCGAAGGTCTTTAAGAACGTCGAGGCGATTCACGGCGATTTGCCGCAAACGAAACGCGACCGCATCATGCATGATTTTCGTTCTGAAAAGACGAAAATTCTCGTCGCGACCGATATCGTAGGTCGAGGAATTGACGTTTCAACGGTGTCGCATATTATTAACTTCGACGTTCCTCAGTATTGCGACGACTACGTCCATCGGGTCGGTCGCGCGGGCCGTATGGGGCGGGAAGGGGTTGCGTACACGCTCGTAACCGCCGAAGAAGGTTCCGAGTTGACGCGAATAGAGATTCGTATCAATCGACTCTTGGAACGGTTTGAGATTCCCGGTTTCGAAGCCTATTCTAAACCGGCCGAAGTCTCGGCTCCTCCGGAACACAAGCCGGTTTACGGTCGTCCCTCGCGACGTATCAGCCGCGCGTTGTAACCGATTTGTCCGCGTCGGGCGATTCCAGTATCGGGAACCGTCCGACGTCGGCGCGTTTATATAAGATCGAAAGTAGCGTTTGGTAGAGATGAGCAGTCAAGTCCCGACAAAAGAAGAATGGTATGATCAGTGCGTCGCGTTACAGCAAGACGGCGAATTGGGGCGCGCTGTCGCCGAATTAAAGAAGATGCTCGAGGTCTATCCTGATTACGCGTTGGGATATCTGGCCTTGGCCGTTTTCTCGCAAGAGAAAGGCGACGACGAAGGGACTCTCAACGCAATGCAAAAAGCGTGCGAATTAGAGCAAGAGGATCCGTTCTACTTTACCGCGTTCAGTTCCTTAGCGATTAAGTGCGGGAATCATGAACTTGCCGAAGAAGCCCTTATGAAGGCGCAAGAAGCGCGTTTTGCCTCTCAGCTCCGCAAGATGAACGAACTTCGCAAAAAAGAACTTCACGACCGGGAAGAGGCAAAAAAGGATTCAGAGACCGACTCCGACGCCCCGGACGAGTCTGAATGAATCCGTTTTTATGCTTGGCCGTTTCTTTTTCAAGCCGATCGGGAGATTTTTCCATGACTTCGACTCGTAAAAATCGAATTTTAATTGCCGACGACGAACCTGTGAATCAGGAACTGTTGGAAGCGTTTCTCGCCGACGAAGACTATGAGTTGGAATTTGCCAACGACGGTCTTGAAACGATTGTTAAAACGCGGTCGTTCCAGCCAGACCTCATTCTGCTTGACGTTATGATGCCCAAAATGAGCGGTTTCGAGGTGTGTCAGCAGCTGAAAAACGATCCTGAAACATCGGGGATTATCATTCTAATGGTTACCGCGCTTAGCGAGCTTGGCGACGTCGAGCGCGCGGTGAACGTTGGCTGCGACGATTACCTTAGTAAGCCGATTCATAAACTGGAATTGCTCAAGCGCGTTGAAAATATGCTCAAACTACGCGCCGTAACTAACGAATTGGAACGTTTGCGGCGCTATATTGACGCAATGGAAGACGCTTTGGCGCCTAAAAAGAACGACTGACGCCAATAATAGCAGCGATCTTGGTCGAGTGTGAATTCCTTGACTTAGATCGCTTTTTTATTTTCATTCCGCCGCGTTCTCGATAGGCGAACGCGTTTGTTCTTATTTGCAGTCCGGGAGGAAAAATGAGTGTCAACCGTGTAAACGCAGTTCGCGGCGCGCATGTGTCTCGCAAGTCGTCCGACGTATGTAAATCTCCGGCTCGCCGTCAGTTTCTGCAGGGCGCGGCCGCGTTAAGCGCGGCCTTGGCGGTTCCTTATTTTACGCTCAGTTCCCCGAAGCCGGTTTCCGCTCAAGCGCCCAGCGACCGACTTCGGCTTGCGGGCATTGGCGTGGGATCGCGCGGCGCGGCCAATCTCAGCGAATTCAACGGGTTGACCGACGTCGTCGCTGTTTGCGATCTCGACGAAAAATATGGTCTCGCGCGCGTCTTTTCGGATCCGCGTATCGGTAAGAAAGACGGCGATAAAGTAACGCCACCCGATGCGTATGACGACTATCGGCGCATCCTTGACCGCGACGACGTCGACGTAGTTTCGATCGGAACTACGGATCATTGGCATACGAAGATAGCTATTGAAGCAATGCAGGCCGGCAAGCACGTCTTTTGCGAAAAACCTTTGACTCTGACGCTGGAAGAGAATCAACTCATTCGCGCGGCTCAGAAGAAATACGGAAAAGTCTTTCAGGTTGGCACTCAGCAGCGTTCGATGCTCAAGCAGTTCATGACTGCGGCGGCGCTCATTCGCAAAGGACTTCTTGGCGACGTTAAACGAACCACGTGCATTATCGACCAAGGCCGTTATTCCGGCGAAATCCCGAAGTGCGACCCGCCCGCAACGCTCGACTGGGAGCGCTGGCAGGGGCAGGCGCCCGTCCACGACTACTGCTGGGAAAACCGTAAAGAGTTCTTCTCGGCCGACAATTTCGGACAGGGCCGCGGTCATCTGCTTTTCCGTTGGTGGTTTGAATATTCCGGAGGGAAAGTAACGGATTGGGGCGCGCATCACATCGATTCCGCGCTGTGGGCGCTAAACCGTCAGACGCTTGGCTCAGGTCCGGTTACAATCGACGGTTCCGACGCTATGTTTATTGTTCCGTATAAAGACGGATATCCGACGAAGGACAACGTATACAACACGCCGATTACGTTTAATATTCGCTGTAAGTTTTCCGACGGAACTGATTTTGACATTGTCAGCGACGCGGAGGATGGGAACGGGATTTTGTTTGAGGGGACAAAGGGTAAAATTCACGTCAATCGCTCGCGTATTGCGGGTAAGCCGATCGACGACGGGATTACGTCGGAACTGACGGACGACGATTTTGCCGCGCTCTATAACGGCAAACCGGTCGAAGGGCATAAGCATAACTTTTTGCGTTGCGTACGCGAAGGCGGAACCCCGGTTTCTAACGTCGAAGAGAACGTGCTCAGTATGAACGTTTGTCATTTGGCTAACATCTCCTGCCGACTCAAACGCGCGATTACATGGGATTCGCTCAATGAAAAGATCGTCGGCGACGAACAGGCGGCCTCTTTCTTCCGGCGCGAACAGCGCAAAGGATATGAACTTCCCAGCTTGACTTGATCATTTTGGCTTTAAGATGACAAACGAACCTCAACGGCATTCGGTTTCCTCGCCCGCACGTCCCAGTAAACTAGGCGCTTGGTTTTTAGCGTCGCGTCCTAAAACGCTCACGGCCGCCGCTATTCCGGTCGTGGTCGCGCTGGCGCTTGCGTGGGGCGACATTGCCACAGGGCGGGTCGAGACGCCATCGGGGACGTTCCTTTGGATTCCGGCGGTTTGCTGCTTGATGTTTGCGCTCTTGGCGCAAATTGCCGCGAATTTTATCAACGACTACGCAGACTATAAGAAGGGAACGGACGGCGAGAATCGAAAGGGGCCTGCGCGCGCCGTGGCGTCCGGCTGGATAGCGCCTCGTTCCATGTTGGCGGCGACGTTTATTGTTCTTGCGCTTGCCTGCTGCTTCGGTCTTGCGACATTGCCGTACGGGGGCTGGAAGCTGATAATCGTCGGGGTCGTATCGTGCGTCTTTTGCCTGCTGTATAGCGCGGGACCGTTGCCTCTCGCGTATATTGGATTGGGCGACGTCTTGGTCGTTGCCTTTTTCGGTTTTGTCGCCGTGGGATTCTCCTACTTTTTACAGACGCGGCATATCACGTTTGACGCCGCGTTGGTCGGTTTAGCGATCGGATTTGCGACCGACAATATTCTCGTGTCCAATAACTACCGCGATCGGGACGAGGATAGGGCGAACCGTAAATTTACGCTCATCGCGATTTTTGGCGAGCGGTTTGGCCGTTATTTCTACTTAGTGAACGGTCTTATTGTCGTCGCGCTTCTGACGACCGTCTTCTTGCGACGCGGCGTCCTTTACCATCCGCTTTCTTTGGCTTCGGTCGTCGTCTATTTAGCGTTTCATTTCCAAGCATGGCGCAGGCTCGTTCGAATCGGTTCCGGTCCGGCTTTGATTAGCGTTCTGGCGATGAGTTCGAGGAATCTTGTGATTCTTGGCGTATTGCTTGCCTTTACGCTCGCTGTATGAGCTGAAATCTGCCCGTCTTGATTTGGCGTTTGCCGTCGGTATAATATAGGGCTGTTTGAGCCGTTCCCACGGGTTTACATGCGTCCGGTTGACCGCGTCGTCCGTGAGAGAATTAGATTCCTTTACCGGAGTCGAGGCTGGGTTAACAAAGGCGATACTGATGAGTTTTATCAGACCAAATATCGAATCGATGGCCGGGTACGTTCCCGGTGAACAGCCGAAGGAAGGCGAAGCGGTTAAGCTCAATACGAACGAGAATCCTTATCGTGCTTCTGAAAAGGCATACGACGCCATTCGCGCTCTCGCCGATCGCGGGCTTTCCCGATATCCCAACGCCGTCGGTCAGAATTTTCGCAAAGTTGCCGCCGAACTCTTCGGAGTCGAGCCCGACTGGATTATGTGCGGCAACGGCAGCGACGATATCTTAACGATTCTCACGCGCACTTTTGTCGGAGAGAATCAGCTTCTGCGCCTCCCCTATCCGAGCTATATTCTCTATAAGTCGCTTGCGGAAATTCAAGGCGCCCGCAGCGAAGAGGTCTACTTTCTCGACGATTGGCGGCTTCCGGACTATTTTTCTCAAGCGCCTGCCGCCGCGCCGACCGCGCCCTACCGTGTCAATCCGCTCGAAGGGGGCGCCGCGTCCGACTCGTTAAAGCTTGTCTATCTTCCGAATCCTAACTCGCCTTCGGGCACGGTTCTTTCTGTAGAAGAAGTGGAAAAGATAGCGAATAATTTACCGTGTCCGCTTGTTGTCGACGAGGCGTACGCCGACTTTGCCGGAATGAGTTGCGTCGAACTTGTAAAACGCAATCCGCGCGTTATGGTCTCGCGCACAATGAGCAAGTCGTACGCGCTTGCGGGCCTCCGTTTCGGCTTTTTGATCGCTCGCCCGGAAATGATCGAACAGACGCTGAAAGTTAAGGATTCATACAACTGCGATTCGCTCTCGATTGCCGCCGCGACTGCCGCTCTGGAAGATCAGGATTGGTTGAAAGCGACGACGAAGAAAATTATTTCGACTCGCGAACGCCTCCAGAGGAAAATGCGCGAGCTTGGTTTTATCGTTCCCGAATCGCATGCGAACTTTACTTGGAATTCTTGGCCAAGCCCGGATCTTTCGCACGAAGAACTTTATCTCTTCCTGAAGAGTCACGGATACCTTGTGCGTTATATGAAATACCCGGCTTGGGGGGAAGGACTTCGCATTACCGTCGGAACCGACGAAGATACCGACGCGTGCGTCGACCTTGTAGCCCGTTATTTAAACGGCGAACGGTGAGGCGCTTTATCGGCGCGCCTGATTGAGTTTTGTGCGCGCCGCCCGAGGAGAGAAAATGAGAACCGCCAAAATTGAACGCAAGACAAAAGAGACGCAAATTCAATTAGAGATTAATCTCGACGGAACCGG
Organism: uncultured Planctomycetales bacterium; assembly: GCA_946541595.1. Classification (GTDB taxonomy): domain Bacteria; phylum Planctomycetota; class Planctomycetia; order Pirellulales; family Thermoguttaceae; genus RUG369. Next base: position 12,055 of record CAMNJU010000044.1, on the reverse strand, counting down.
TCGCTCAAGCGTTAAGACGGGGCTTGGTTTCTTCGACCATATGCTGACTCTTTTTTCCGCGCACTCGAAAGTTGACTTGAAACTTACGGTTCACGGCGACTTGGACGTCGACGGGCATCATACCGTAGAAGATGTCGGTATTGCGTTAGGGAAAGCTTTTGCGGACGCACTTGGCGATAAAAAAGGGATTCGCCGGTACGGCTTTTTTGTGCTGCCGATGGACGAAACGCTTGCGGAGACCGCCGTCGATTTTTCCGGCCGTCCGTTCCTTGTCTTTAACGCCGCATTTCCCGTCGAGCGAGTCGGCAACTTCGATCTTGAGCTCGTGAACGAATTTTGGCAGGGCTTTGCCAATTCCGCCGCATGTAATCTCCACATTAACGTTCCATACGGGGGAAACGGACACCATATATCCGAGGCGATTTTTAAATCGACGGCGCGGTCGATACGCGCCGCAGTCGAAAGCGATCCTCGTGAGAAGGGCGTTCCGAGTACAAAAGGATCGCTCTGAGTTAAGACGACGAGAAACGAAACAAGCCCGCGACGTGGAACGACCGCCGCGGGCTTGTTTTGTTTGGTTTTGGCGAGCGTCTTTACTGAACGCGCACGGCGGCAAAGCCGACGCCAGGCGCCGCGCCGCGGTGGACGCTCCCTCCGATACGGGACGGTTCGCTGGCGACGTAGACGGGTTCGTGGAGAAGCGACACTTTTTGCGTTTTGGACGGAACCAGAGCCGACGTCTGCGAGACTTCGGTCGCCTTGGTTTCCGCGACGAACATATCCGACGGCCCCTTTTCCGAGGCTGTTTCCGCGTCCTCTTGCTTATCAAACGACCAGTCGGCGAACAGATCGGGGAAAAACTCGTCGTCCTCTTGGAGTTCGGGAACTTCTTCTTTGTTTTGAACGGTAGACGGCGCGTAGGACAACCATTTTACTTCGTCGGTCCATGCATAACTGGAAGTGACGCCCGCGTCAGGCACGTCGCCGAACTCTGCGGCGTCTGACGCTTTTGCGCTTACACTAACAAGCGTCGCGACGTCCCCTTCGGCGGCGTTGGGGGCGCTATTTTCCGCGTCAAAATAACCGTCTGAATTGACGACGGCCGGATTGACGGCGAGGTCGGCCAATTCTGTTTCCGCCGCTTGGCGCGCTATTCCCGAAAGATAGTCGCCTTCGAACTGGATCGTGCAGTTCAGAGCGTTGCGAACGAAACCAACGCGATTCAAAGGGGACGTTCGAGCGCTTGGCCAGCAAAAAGAGACAATAGCTGCCAAGACGCTGCACACGGCGAGACACAGGCCCGCGCCGCATAACCGTCTGGAGACGGGGACTGGCGTATTTGGCGTTCTATTGGTTTTCATGGAACTGTCTCAAGCGATATCTGAACAACAGCACGCGGGAATCGCGTGTTTCTCACTAATCGTCAATCTTTTGATTATGGAGAAAGTCAACCGCGCTGTGACAACCTTTTTTTTATTTGAGAAGGCCAAAAAAATCGATTGTAACGGTTGACTGAAGTTTTTCCCCTGCAGTATATTGTATGTATTTTTGTCAGAAGCGCTTTGGTTTTACCCTTATTTTGAGGGGATTTTTTGGGAAAAATCTTACTTTTTTTGCAAAAAAATATTAAATTTACTATATTTGCGCCATATTCTTTCTCTATTTTGTCTATTTTATCTTTGCCGCTTTTGTTCGTCAAACGATATCTTTTGGGGAGTTGTTTTTTCTCTAAGCTTTGTATAATTTCAAGCGGAGCGTGCGGCGTTGATTCTTGCTGCAAAGGGGATGCAAGGGGACGTTCCAGCAGACGCCGGACAATAACGAAGAAAGAAACTAATGAACGGTCAAAACGAGCGTCGCGAGATTATTCTCGTTCTTGATTTCGGATCGCAGTACACGCAATTGCTTGCTCAGCGCGTCCGCGAGAATCAAACTTATTGCGAAATCATTCCCTGTGAAACGACCGCGTCCGAAATTGCGGCGCGCGCGCCTATCGGATTGATTCTTTCCGGCGGACCTTCAAGCGTGTACGACGCAAAAGCTCCCAAAGTCGATCCGGCGATCTACAAACTTGGCGTTCCAATTCTTGGCGTCTGCTACGGTATGCAGTTAACGTGCAAGGAGTTTGGCGCGAAAGTTGAGCCGGCCGAGCGTCGCGAATACGGGCCTGCCGAGCTCGAACTTAACGCGTCTGGGCAGGCGAATCCGCTTTTTAGCGGCGTTTCGGCTAAATCGCAGGTCTGGATGAGCCACGGGGATCAAGCGACGGAACTGTCTTCGGAATTCGTCGCGCTTGCGTCGACTCCGACGTGTCCTAACGCAGCGGTTATGAACGAAGCCGTTAATTTCTACGGAATTCAATTCCATCCGGAAGTGACGCATACTCGCGAAGGGCGTACGATCATTAAGAACTTTGTCGTCAATATTTGCAAATCGACGTGCAGCTGGACCGCTAAGAATTTCATTACGACGACGGTCGAGAAGATTCGCGAGCAAGTTGGAAAAGAGCGCGTTATATGCGGTCTGTCGGGCGGAGTCGATTCAGCCGTCGTCGCCGCTCTCGTTTCGCGCGCCGTTGGCTCGCAGCTTACGTGCATTTTTGTCGATAACGGCATGATGCGCAAGAATGAGATCGAATCTGTCGCAAAAGTCTTTCGTGAGAATTTTGACGTCAATTTGGTCGTAGCGAACTCGGAAGAGCGGTTTCTTTCCTTACTTAAAGACGTCGACGAGCCTCAACAGAAGCGCAAGATTATCGGGAAGACGTTTATCGACGTTTTTTCCGAAGAGGCAAAGAAGATTGACGGCGCGAAATTTCTTGCGCAAGGAACGATCTATCCGGACGTTATTGAGAGCGGCGGCAACAAGGGCGGTCAGGCCGCGACGATTAAATATCATCATAACGTCGGCGGACTTCCGGAAAAGCTCGGATTTGAGTTGGTCGAACCGCTGCGCGAACTCTTTAAGGGGGACGTGCGCCGCGTGGGACTTGAATTGGGCCTGCCCGAGGATCTGGTCTGGCGGCATCCTTTCCCCGGTCCCGGACTCGCAGTGCGCTGTCTAGGCGCGGTTACGAAGGAAGCGCTCGACTGCTTGCGCGAAGCGGACGCAATCGTCGTCGAAGAGATTAAGAACGCCGGGCTTTATCGCGAGACGTCGCAGGTCTTTGCGGTACTCCTGCCCGTGCGCAGCGTCGGCGTTATGGGCGACGGAAGAACGTACGAGAACGCGGTTGTCGTTCGGTGCGTCTCGACCGTCGACTTCATGACCGCCGATTGGAGCAGACTTCCGTACGACGTGCTTGCGAAGATTTCCTCGCGTATCATTAACGAAGTGAACGGCATAAATCGCGTCGTTTACGATATTAGTTCGAAACCGCCCGCAACGATCGAATGGGAATGATGCGTAAGGGAAGATTGCTTTTTCCTTGATTTGCGTCAGAATATTCCGTATGCAAACGCCCTTTACTCCTATATGCGGGAAGGGCGTTTGGCGTTGCGGGGATCTTAAAGCGCAGGTCGATTACATCCCCATAATATAAAAGCCGTTATAATTTTTGGCCTCCTCCAGCCACGGCAGCAACGATTCGCAGTCTTTCGGTTTTTCTTTGCGGATTTTTTCGATGATTGAATCGATTAGCGACGGTTCGTAATAGTTGATCCCATAGACGTCGACCTTTCCCCTTTTTCCATTATTGTAAACGCCGCAGTCAAAGATATTTCCGTATTCGCGTAAGAAGACGTCGTCGTCACGTACGTACAGCGAATCGTTTCGCCAATGTTCAAGAAAGAAAATGGACGTTTTTTCCCTTGTTTCCGCTTCGGCTGGCAGCCGGCAGTACTGAAATTCCAAGAAGGCGGAACCACCGTATCGTCTTCGTTCTTCTTGGGAATTAAAAGTTAGAAATAAATTCATTGCATCTCCCTAAACATTGGTCTTTACAGCGTGATCCGCGCCGGAAACGCCTCTTTTCTCATAATACCCCACATTTTATCAATATATGCGAGTGTGTAAAAGTTCTCGTAATAATGATAGTAGAACGCGCCTTTGAGCGTTAGACGGTAGGTTCCGTCTTTTTCCTCAATAAAACCCAGTAGTTTCGCCAACTTCAATTCGAGACCGTAAACTTTTTTTAACGGGACGCCGAAGAATTTCTCAAACTCCCGCGGATCGATACTGACGCCGTACGCGGTCCAAAAGAGGTAGTAAATCATTCTTTGCCGCGGGGTAAATCGGATTGTTAGCGAAGTGGGCAATTTGCGTTCGTCGATTCGTCGGCAGTAGGCTTCGACGGAAAACGTATTAATCTTGAATTGGTCTCTAATCAGGGTGGCGGCCGAGCATCCGAACCCTAGATAATTATCTCTTGTCATAGAGGAATATCGGGCGTTTTTATCACTGGAAAAGGTCCAAATAGAGCTCCTCGTATAGCCTTGTTCCTCGCAGTATAACGTAACCCGGTCGAGGAGCGCGCGCTTTTCCTTTTTGGGGAGCGCCGTAACGGAACTTGGGGTAAACGTAAAGTCGATAAACGGATAGATCGCAACGTGATTGGCGCCGGCGGCAAAGGCTCCGTCAAGATCCGATTTGAGGTCTTCGAAAGTTTGACCAGGAAGCGCGAAAATGAAATCCATGGAGACCGTCTCAAAGTGCGATTGGGAAAGCGCCTGTTGAAGCGAATTAACGTCGATGCGCGCTCTTCCAAGGATACGTTGATATTTCTGTTGAAACGACTGTATCCCGATACTGATTTTGGTAACGCCGCAATCTCTTAATTTTTGTAAGACAGACGGTTTCACGTCGTCCGGATGAAGTTCAATTCCGACTCCATCGGTAATGATAAATCGCTCGTTAATTGCCGCGACGATTTCAGGAAGACGTTCGACGGCTAACGCGGGTGATCCGCCTCCGAAATACAGGCTCGTAACGGTCTTTTTTCCCGGATACTGATTTCCGACGCGGCGAATCTCTTGGATTAGCGCGTCAATATACCGCTCGCAAAGCCCCTTTTCATACTTTACTTTGCAGTAGGGACAAAAATTACAGACGTTTCTGCAAAAGGGAATATGCACGTACAGGCCCAGTTTATCGCAATCGGCAAACGGAAGCGTTTCGTCGTATTCGTTGCGAAAAGTAAACGGTTTTACGGAACGGGTAAGCCACATTCGCGTTAAAGCTGCGACAACGTTCATCGACCGGCTCCTAGACGTATTTCAAGTAGGTCTTTAGCATTTCAAAAACGACTTTGAGATTGCCTCGGAAAAGGAGCGTATATTCCGCCACGAAGAAATATCCGCATTCGTCGCATAGGCCCGGAACGTCGACGCAGCGTCCGCAGGTGGATATTTTGCCATTTTCAATAACGACGCACTGTCGGCAAGGCGTTGGGAAACTGTTTTCAATCAGATAAGGAAACGCGCTTTTCAGATTGAATACAGGCGCTTTTTCTTTCATCATCTGCTCGATAACGCCGCAGCATGTTTTCTTCTCTTCTTTTGAAAGCGCCAGTTCCCGGGTATCGGGATAGGGCGTGTGAAAATTGAATGAAACGGCGCGAATATTATTCGTATCCCGAGCCGTAACGCATACGTCTTTGACAGAGTCTTTATTGATTTGATTGATCGCCATATAAAGACAGATATTGTCGGAAGAGGCGTTTCGAATATTATCCATAATGACGTCGTATGTATTTCCGCGCACGGCGTTATGACGCTCTCTATCGCCGTCAAGACTGAGCAGAATGAGATCCGCTTCGGGAAGATCAATGGGAAACGTACCGTTGGTCACGACGTTTACGATCAGAAAGCCCATCTTTTTCGCTTCGACGACCAGATCTTTGATTGTTTTATCGCCGTCTTTCCACAAAAAAGTCTCTCCTCCACAGAAAAACAGAATTCGAACGCCCATATCGTAGAGACGCCGCATCTCTTCTATAATCTGCACGTACGGATGGACAACCGCCGTTATATTATTGACGGAGCAATGCTTGCATTTCAAATTGCATCTGTCCGTTATAATGACCGTTCCAAGAATAGGATCTCTTTTACGGAAAAGAATCGTCTTCAATCCGAATCTTGCGAAATATAGGAAGGACGATAACTTCATTGTTTTCTGGGCTTTGTCTATTGGCGTCTGGTATTCTTTACTGGTATTCGCCGTTTCCTACCGACACGTTTTTCTAACGCGAACCGTCGGTTGCAAACCTCACTGTTATTTTGCAGAAAGCCGGGGCGTTGTAAATATGCTTGCGTATAAAAATTGCCATCGTTTTGCTCTTTTGATTAAATGAAAGACGTTTATCTTTCTCGGATTCTTTGGATGGAAATTTGATCGGCGATCTATAAAAAATGGAAATTTGTGTTAGAATGAACGCTCATAAGTTTGTCTTGAGTTATTTGTGGAGATGCATGAAAGATGACAGAGGATAGCAGAGAATTTTCTTACGGAGAGTACGTTCGCGTTGGCGGGGATTTGTTTTGTGTTGCGGGGTACGACTACGAGAATGAAACGGTCGAACTTGTTCCTGCTTCCGCGCTGGACCTTCATAGGCGCGACGGCTTCGTTATGAATTGCGGGAAAGTCTTTCCAGTAGAGGCAGTAACGCCTTTGGCGCCGAAGGCTGTTCAGAAGAACGTTGTTCGAGAATTGTTTTTGTTGCAGGCGGCCCCGTGGGAACTTGCGGAAAGAGGCCTGTATCCTTTCGGTGAACAGTCTGAGAGCTATACGTTCACTGACGACGACGTTCTGCTTCTGATTGACAATCTGCAAAATACGGAAAGCGAATTGGCGGTAGACGCGTGGAGAGACCTGTTTCCGAATTATGTCAAAACCGCCGAGGCTTTTCTATATTCAGAGACGCCCGGTTTTTCTCCATCCTTTTTGTGGAGGATTGTCTGGGATACTTTGGGCTGGATAACAGTTGGATTTGACGACGTAAGTTTTTTAATTGAAGTAAAAGAAGACTACTTGAAATCGCGAGGGCAACCTTTGCAAGAGACGGTCGTTCCGGAATTCTATAAAAGCGATTTGCTTGTCGATTTGAAAAACTATGCTAAAAGACGCCCCGTAACAGAAGAGATTAGAGAGTTTTACGAACGCCTTTTGGAAGAGCTTTATCTGAAAGGCGAAACGGAAGACGTAGTTCGTTACGCCTACGCTTACTATGGAGGTAACGGAATCGTTCCTTGCGATTGGAAGAAATCCGAAGAAGCTTTGTTGAAGCTGTTCGATATCGACGCGGAGCCGCCTTCTGGGGACGAGTATGCAGCAAATACGCTTGGCTACCTGTATTACAGTAACCGATTGGGAAGTCCCGATTATGAAAAAGCGTTTAAATGCTTTTCATACGGAGCACGGCATGGCGTGCCGGAATCGATCTATAAGCTTTCGGATATGTGTCGGAAAGGTCATGGAACAGAAAAGGATCCTGAGGCCGCGTGGAAACTGCTGATCGGTCTCTACAGCCGGTATGAAAAGGGGAACCAAGACAATCTCTTTTACGGAAAGCATGCGGACGTCGCGCTGAGAATTGGGTATTGCTATCGGGACGGTATCGGCGTCGAGCAAGATTTGGGGAAAGCATACGAATTCTTTAAAGAAGCGGAAGAGGCTATTCAACTGAGATTGAAAGAGAAACCTCTGTTTGGAGACGCCTACGTCGCACAAAACATTCAACGCGCGTTGGAAAGTTTGAAAGACGTTTCCAGGGATGCGGATTCTTCGCAGAAGTAGACCTTTACAATAAAGGAGTTTGCCGCAAAAGACGTATTTCCAATCGTTTGAAAGACGCTGAGGTTTGCAGGCTGAGACGAGCGCTTGCTGTTTGATTTGGCGTTTTTAACGAAAGGCTTTTTCAAGTTACGGCAGTTTTTATATTGAAAGATGGCGCCTTGATTATTTGTAAGGAACAGGATTATGAAAGACGGAAAAAAGCCCGATCCAAACGCCGTGTATCCAATACCGGGCTACGATAAAGAGATCTACGTAAAACCGACCGTTACGAATCCCAATATTATTGTCGGCGACTTTACCTATATCGCCGATTCCGACTTTGAAAGCCACGTCTCGCATCATTACACGTGGAACGGAGACAAACTCATTATCGGTAAGTTTTGTCAGATAGCCGCAGGCGTCGAATTTGTCATGAACGGCGCCAATCATCAGATGAACGCGCTGTCGACTTTTCCGTTCTATACGCTGGAAGGTTGGGATATGGATCCGCCGGCCGCGTCCGATCTTCCGTTAAAGGGCGACACGGTTATTGGCAACGACGTTTGGATCGGGCAGAACGCCGTTATCCTGCCGGGGGTTCATATCGGAGACGGCGCTATCGTAGGGGCTGACAGTGTAGTGGGTTGCGACGTCGAGCCGTATACTATTGTCGTAGGCAACCCCGCAAGGGCGCTTCGCAAACGGTTTGACGACGAACTGATTGAGTTAGCGCTCAAGTTTCGCTGGTGGGATAGAAGCGTTGAAGAGATTAACGGTCTTATCCCAATTCTTACCTGCGGCGATTTGGAAAAGGTTAGGACGGAACTGAAGAAAAGGCTGGGATGGGATAAGGGAACGATAAACGGCGAGGGAAGCGCCCTCGACAGTTAGGTTTTCTACGCAACCTTTCTGCCAGCAAAAAGAACGTAACGCTTCCGAGAGAACGGGCGGCAGTCCGCTCTCCCGGATGTTAAGCGAAACGGTCTGTCTGTCAGTTCATCTGATCCAAAATGTAGGGATCCTTAATCTTCTGATCTTCGGCAAAGAGAATAATCTTGGCAAGGATTTCCGCCGTTTTGGGATCTTCGTCGAGGAAGGGCAGGAAGATCGGTCCGCGATGCTGCGAATGAACCGGCAGTACGTTGATCTGATGAACTCCAGTCATGTGAACGACTCCGCTTCCGAGGTGAACGGTGTATTCGCCGCGAGTTCCCTTAATAAACGCGTGAGACTTCTTCACGGTTACGTTCTTGAGATTGAACAGTTCAAGATTGTAGTTCACAATGACGGCGCGCATCTCGATCGTCGAATGGCTTGTCTCGGGATCGACGCTTCCTGCGTGAGCGACGCTTACGGCAAGGTCGACGTCGCGCATCGTTTCGGAGTAGACGACGTCGGGAATCTCGGCGATCGTGAGCGGTTTGAAGGTCGTTCTGTCGGTAAAGGAGACATATTCGAGCGTCGGCGGTTCGATATCGGACGGGGAGAACCAGTCGGCGAGCGCCCAGAACGTCGCGACTATGTTGTCTTTATGGTAGATCTTTTCGAGTCCGCCGTCCGGATCGGCGATCCAGCGCCGTTTCTTAAGCAACGCGGCGGTCTTCATCGGCTGAATCTGGTATCCGGCGAACATTCGGCTTTCCGTTTGGGCAAGCTCTTCGTCCAACTTCGTATAGAGTTCACGGAAGACTTGTCGGAACGGCTGTTTAACGCCGGATTCTCGCTGTCTGTCGAAGAAGAGCCTTTGCCATTTAGACCATGTCTTCGACTTGTACATGTCGTACGGATGCGCGACGCGAATCTGGGCTTTTTTACCGAAATCGCCGAGGAGCCCGCACTTGCCTGATTTGTCGTCTATAAAAACGAGATTTTCCAGGAGCGGTTTGACGATAGGATTGGAAAGAAGATCGAGCAGTTCCTCCGCGGTATAAAGTTCTCTGTTCTCCATGGAGAATTCGAACATCTGGACGGTCCGGCTGCGTTGATCCTTAAGTTCTTTCGCCGCCTGTTTAAGTTCAAGGAAGTATTCGTCCTTTTTGAAACTCGTCGGGATCGATTTTAGCGGCTTTTCACCGCGCCGGATTTCCACCGTGGGAGCGCCGGCTTCGTCGACGGCAATTCTGACGTCCGGGGCCTTGTCGCCGTCTAACGTCTTCCATTCGAAGTAATTAGTCAGCGATTTTGCCAAGGCGTTTTCCATAATCAGCGTGAGACGCGTAACGTCGGCGAATCCCGCTCGCGTCGCCAGATTGCGCAGGGCCATATCGCACGCGATCCGCTCGCTCTCTCTTCGCTGGGCGCCAAACTGTTTGCTCTCTTTCCGGAAGTTTTGTATGAAGACGTATCTCTTGAGAATATCGTCCTTTCCTTTGAGCGGAACGAGCGGATAACTCATGAGGAGATCTTTATTCCGCTTAGCCGTAATTTCCGCTTCCAGATCGGCGGTCGCAACTCTTCCTAACGCGGCGTCGGCGTACATTCTCGCCCTTGCGTGTTTCGCGCCGTCGCAGGCGTACTTTGCGGAATCGTACAGGATTTGGAACTTTTCTTCGCCCAGAGTTTTGTACGCGTCTTCAAACCATTGGAGATCGAACGCGCCGTTAAGCAGTTCGTCTTTTGTAAGCTGCGTATAGCGCGCGATTTCAGAATACTTTTTTTCGTCGCTGGAATAGCGGTCGTTCATGTGCGCCATAAAGTAATACGCGCCGCTCTTGAATCCCTTATAGCCGAGGTACGATTCGAGAATATCGAGCCATTCGGGGACGTACATTCCAATTTCAACGAGTCTCTGTTTCGATATATCCTTTCCCTTCAACGCTTTTGCAAGATCTTTGGCCGTTTCGCCGGGCTTGGGGCGGCAGACTTTCAGCATATTGCTCAGGTTATGCCGTCTTGTGCAAGAATACTGTTCGTACCCTCTGGATAAGGCGTCGGTTCCAAGAGCCGCCAGCAGTTTAACAAAACGCTCTACGCCGTTGATTTTCAGAACGTCAGACGCTATTTCCGAATACTTTTGGCGTGTAGTTCCCCGACTGCATTCAGAATCAATAATGACGTCGACAACTTGTTCCTCAACTTGATAGATAAACTCTTTAAACTCCCTGTCGGCGTCCAGACGGTAGCTTTCGAGTCCTCCAACATAAAAATGCCGTCTTGGATGCTGAGCCAATTCCGGATCTGTTATATAATGCGACCAAAAGAGAGTTCTGACGCGCGGATTAAATCCAATTGGATTAAAGACGCCTTTGAACATCTGGGGTCTTGTTATGATCCCATAGAAACAGGCAAGGCAGTAGTCAAGCGCGTTCAGAGAGAACGCGCTTTTGGCGTCGGCCCCGTCGTTCTCTTGACTACGCATGTACAAATCGTCGCATTTCAAAAGCAGATTAAACCTCGTTATAAACTGCTCTTTTGTAGACCATTTTTGAGTGAACGATCTGATTATGCGTTCTCCAACTTCTGTTGAAACAGGAGAGATCCCCTTTTTATCGTTCCACTTGTTTGTCGTTAAAAGCCAGCGTTCTTCTTCGGGGACGGCTTCGCAGAGGTATTCAACGGTCTTTTTACCAAGTTCGTAACAGAAATCGCCGTCTATGTACATATCCTCCAGAACGTAAAGGACGCTTATGAAAAGAGAACCGCCGTAATCTTCCGTAGGCTTCTTTCTCTTTCCTTCGCAGTAACGGTATTTTGAAAAATCCATATTGACGATCGCTTCTCCAATAAGATTGGAGAAGAGTTTGTCGAGCTTAAGATTGTAGGCTTTAATTTTTTCCGCTTCTGACTTGGCAAAATCCTGCAGCTCAAAACTGCACTGGCGCACGGCCAGAATCATGGCGTAAAGTTCTTCCTGATTCTTAATCTCCGTCTCATAGAACTCTTTCCAGACGGAAAAGAGCGGCGTTCTTTCCTCAAGAGTTCCCGTCCATTTGACGTCGATAAGGCATGAACGGTCGCCGAGGATGACTTTATCGCCCCATTTATCGACGTATTCATCTTTTTTATGGGCGTCAAGAGTCTTTTGAAGGCTGTTGAAGAGCTCCGTTAATCTTTCTTTTGTAACAGAGAAAAGCGGATAATTGGCGGGGTTCCACGAGACGTCCTGAATTGGGATTACGTCTTTCTTTGTAAAGAGTCCGGTTTCTTCTTTCTCCTCTTTTTCTCCTGACGCGTCGATTTCTTTAATCAGCGCGAGTTCTTGCTCCGTGGGCTTGGCAATCTCCTTCATGAGCTTTTTTCCGACCTCTAAAACCGGACTGTCCTTCTTTTTAGCGTTAAGCTCTTTCAGGACGTCAAGACCGGCGACGCGCATCTCTTTGCGTTTGCTCGTAAGCAAAAGTTCAAC
>CAMNJU010000043.1 GCA_946541595.1 uncultured Planctomycetales bacterium | reverse complement strand
GTTAGTTATGGCGAACCGGACGTTCGTCCGGCTGGGCGCCCTGACGGGCGCGTGCGCGGGCTTACGCATAGCGGCGGCCGTCTTCGTTGCGGGTTCATTCGCGTGGGCGCGGTATTGCGTTCACATAATTAGAGCGGTAAAGCCGCGTCGCTTTGTTTTCGATTGTTCTTTTATTATTTAGCGTGTTCTGATTCAGGGCGTCCGCCGGCAGGCGCCGGCGGCTCACGCCCTTCGGGCGGGCAGGCGTCGCGGGGACTTTTGGCGTTGCGTCGGCAGTTGCGTGGTTTTTGGAATTTTGGTTTTTTGTTAACGCTTTGAACTGCGTTAGTTATGGCGAACCGGACGTTCGTCCGGCTGGGCGCCCTGACGGGCGCGTGCGCGGGCTTACGCATAGCGGCGGCCGTCTTCGTTGCGGGTTCATTCGCGTGGGCGCGGTATTGCGTTCACAGAATTAAAGCGGCAAAGCCGCGTCGCTTTGTTTTCGATTGTTCTTTTATTATTTGGCGTGTTCAGATTCAGGGCGTCCGCCGACATGGGCCGGCGGTTCACGCCCTTCGGGCGGGCAGGCGCCGGCACCGCGCTTTAGGCGACTTCGTATCCCTTGCGGGAGGGCCTTGCGATAAGCGCGTTGGCTTCCTCTTCGTCGAACTTATAGGCGTCTTGGTTCCAGTGGAGCGTCTTGCCGGTTCGGAGGCAGATATTTGCCATGTGGCACATATTGATTCCGGCGGCAGTCGTCTGGACGTCGGAGATCGGCTGGACGCCCTCTTCGATCGCTTCGAAGAAGTTGCGCATGTGGTCTCCTGACCGTTTCCCTTTGAGAATCTCGGTTTCCAGCTCTTTGAGCTCCTCGCGGTCTTTCGCGGTCAGGTCTTCGACCGGCTTGCCGGTCAGACGCTGGCGATTGACGCGGATTCTGCCGCGCTCGCCGGAGAGGAGCACGTAATTCTCGCCCGACTGGAGGCGCAGCGACATGCCGTCTTTGTACTTAAAGAGGACGTTGAATTCCTCGGCGACGTCGTACCACCCTTCGATATTGGGGAACTTTCCTTCGCCGGAGATCTCGACGGGCGCGTCGTTTGTTCTTCCGAGCGCCCAGACGGCGAAGTCGACGTTGTGGGCGCCCCAGTCGGTAACGATACCTCCGGAATATGCAAACCAGTATCGGAAGTTATAGAAACAGCGTTCGAGGAAATAGTCCTCCTGCGGCGTCGGGCCGAGCCACTTGTCCCAGTTGAGTCCTTCGGGGACGGGCTGCGGCTTAAAGGGCTCGCGCTTATCGAAAATCCCGTCCTTGCCGATCTTTTCGTTGACGGGGCAGGAGCATACGACGTCGATCTTCTCGCCGAGCCGGCCGCTTTTAACGATCGCGGCGGCCGTTAGAAAGGTATCGAATTCGTCGCGCTGCTGAGATCCGACTTGTACGACCGCGCCCGTCTCCTTGGCGACTTTCGTAATGAGCGCGGTCTCTTCCATCGTAAGTGTGAGCGGCTTTTCGACGTAGACCGACTTGCCGGCGCGCATCGCCTCGACGGCGATTTTCGTGTGCCAGTGGTCGGGCGTTCCGATCGTTACCGCGTCGACCGTCGGGTCTTCGATAACGCGCTCGTAGTCCTGATACGGCTTGCACTGATTTGGATAGTACGCGGCAAACCGTTCCGCAAACGGCAGATAGACGTCGGCGCAGGCTACCATAGCGCCGAATTCTCCGGCGCGGCGCCCGATAAAGGTTCCGCGGCCGTCGAACGGCTTGTCGTTATTCCAGACGCCGGCCCGATATTCGCTGACGCCGATCGCGCCGAGCTGGAGCTTTTCAACGGCGCTCTTTTCCTTTTTCGGCTGTTCGCTCGAATAGAGATAGGGCGTAAAGATCGGCGCGACGCAAGCGGCGGTCGAGGCGATTCCCGCCTGGCGCAGGAACTGCCGGCGCGATTTTTTTGTAGTCATATCGTTCTCCTTTAACGCGTTCGAGTTAAGTAAAAGACGGCGTCGGCGCGGCGTCTACTTTTTGTTCTTGAGGATATACGCGTCGGGACATTCTTTTTCCAAGTTCGGCGTCATATCGAGGTCGAGCTTTCCGACGACGAATTTCATCATGTCCTGAACGAACTTCTGAACGAATTCAGTATCCCACTGCTCGTTTCCGTGACCGGGCGCAATATAGGCGACGCGTCCTTTGCCCTCCATGCGGACCCAGCTGGACGGGAAGGGTGGCCGGTCGTAACATTCGTTCCGGCCGTCGGTTCGCATGCCTTTCGTTTCCTGGACGGCGATTACGTGCATGTCCGGATTGAAATTCTTCATGCAGTACCATTCGTCAAAGATTTTCGCTTCCGACGCTCCAAACGCTTTTAGCGCGGGTACTTGAATCGGTTCGGTGAACCGCAGCGACGCTTCCTGCATATCGCCGTGCGTAATGAAGTCGCCGCCGACCATCTTAATGTACTCGGTGCGCTCTTCTTCCGGCTGATTCTCAAAGAGCTCGCCCTGGCACTGCCATGTGTCGGTCGCGCAATGGATTCCGAGAAAACCGGTTCCTGACCGGACTGCGTCGAAGAGGTTCTTCATACCGGCTTTCGAGACGGGCGTTTTATTCTCGACTTTGACGTCGAGATCGCCGCACGTAAAGAAGACGAACGCGGCGTATTGGCTCAAATCGCCGTCGAAGACGGACCCGTCTTTTGTGCAGTCGACGTCGAATCCAATCTCTTTTCCAAGCTTTTTAACAATCTTGGCCGCTTTGCTTGTTCCGTCCTTTTCGTCGACGGTGGGCGGATGCTCCCATTCGGTGGAAAGATCGAAATAGAGGATCTTGCGGCCCGGCTTGTCGTCCGCGGCGAACGCGGAGCGGTTCATGGCGACGCCCGCGGTTTCCAGCCCGACGGCGCCGAGCGCGAGCGACGTCAGTCTGATGAAATCTCTTCTTTTCATAGAGATGCTCCCAATCTTATTAAGTCTAGACAAAATCCGAAGTCGGCGAACAGGTTTCGCGCCGCTTCCGGCTATTGTAAAGAGTTTTTTTAAAAAATCAAATCTTTTATCGGCGCGCTTTGCGCTTAGAGAAGGGCAGGCGTTCGACGGGAAGCGCGGGCTGTTATAAGATATACGACGACAATATTGCCAAACGAAACGCGCCCGGCGGCGGGAATCCCGCGACCGGGCGCAAAGAAAAGACCTCCGCGCGAAGGTTTTATTTCTCCCACGGCGCGCTGGATTTGGGAATCTGCGACTTGATCAGCGCCTGTTCCTCTTCGGTCAAATCCGAGATGGGAATAGGAGCGTCTTCGGGCCGCCGCCGTTTCTGATTGATCCGATTGACGAGGCTCCAGTTCCGACTGGGCTTATCTGGGGACGCGTCCTGCGGTTCTTTCGCGGGCAGATCGTATCTCGTAAAATCGACGACCGTTCCGCGTTCGTCTTTCGTCCAGTCGCGGAGAATCGCGAGTCGGAACTTTTGATTCATAAACCACGTCATTTCTAAATTTGGCTCCGAATGAGCGCCTTCTACGCCCGTGCCGCGCTGGACGAACGTATAGTTGAGACCGTCGTTGTTCGGATGATCTTTTCGCCACGCTTCGCCAAATTCGCTCATGAGGGGAACGGTCGCGTCCGGAAATTCCTCGCGTATCGCTTTGAGCCATTTCGTCATGCAGTCGGTAACGTCGGGCTTTAACTCGCCTACGAGACTAGTCTCCCAGCAGACGACGACCCAGCCGAACCCGTTGCGCTTAACTCCGTCTTTAAAGTGATTGCGGGTAACGGCGAGCGCTTCTTCTAACCCGCGCTCCTCGCCGAGGTTATGATACGCCTCGATTGGACCGACGCCCAGTCTGCTGTTTGCGCCGTCTTCAAATCCGAACCGTCTCGCGCAGAGGAAATCGCACGTCCAGCCGTCGAGATTGACGCAGTCGATAAAATCTTCTTTGCCCTGAGCCGGCTTGCACGCGTGTTCCAGGCTCGGATAGTACGGATAGCAGATCGAGCCGTCGCCGTCTCCGTTGTCGATTCCGTACTGACTCCATATCGTTCCCTGGGCGACGTGAATATCTTCTTCTTCCGCGAGATAGCGGAGATTTTCCGCAGCAAGAAAGCCCGCGACGACCCCGTGCGGCCGATACCCTCCGCCGACCATTTTTTCAACGCGTTTAAGACCGTCATGCAAGTCTCTATTGACCTGTTCTCGGGAATTGTACATTGGGCCGAAATACGCGCCCGGAATGAACGTGATTTCGTCTCCGTACTGGCGATGAAATTCGACGATCCGTTTGCGCAGCGCGACGTAATTTGGCCGCGGGTCTTCCAGCGCAAGCCATGAGAACGCCCAAGTTACCTTCGCTTCCGGAATAGCCGCGGCGACGGCGCCGCGAAAGCGCTCCGCCGCTTCGACGGTATGGAGCGCGGCCTCGTCATTGCCCGCGTTGCGGTCGCGCGCGACTTCGATCTGATTGACGCGAATAACCGTGTTGATATTAATAACGCGTTTTCCCTGTGTCGACCAGTTGGAATTAAAGGCAGGTTCGTCCGCTCTCGCTCCGCCGTTAAGCGCGGCGAAGAACGACAGGAGCGCGAGCGCGGCGAAGAACCGTACGCAACGTTTCATATAAACCCTCGTTTTCTAAGGTCCTGCGAACAAAAGACGTCAATTGAAAGCGTCGTCGAGGTCCCCTTCCGAATCGTCGGATTCTTCGCCCGCGTCGGCCTGTTTGCTCTGCAGAATGGCCTGCAAGGGCGTCTGGCCGCCGGAGAAGGTCTCAAAGATATCGGAAATCATCTTGTGCGGGGCGACGACGCGCGTAAATTCGCTCGGGCCCGCAATGGACGAGACGACGAGCGCTTTGGGCATGCCGTCGGGCAGCTGGAAAGAGTCAAGTTTAGGCGCGCCCTTGAGATAGTATTCCGCGAGCCACTGGTAGTAGGCCTGGCCGCTCGCGAGGTCGAGCCGGATCGCGGTAACTAACTTGGAATCTTCCGGATTGGGAATCTGCACGTACAGATTCTGCAAGTTGACGATTCCGTCGCGGTCGGCGACCGTACCCATATAGCGAATCGAGGGCACGGAGAGCGATTTCCAGTTATTGACGGCCAATCTGAGGAGGTCCTCGTTGCCGAGCCCGAGCAGAATGTGCGTCTTGTCGAGCACGATAATATTGCTCTTGCGCGCAAAGAGAGGCGAATTATCGACTTGCTCCGCCTGTTCGTTCGCCGAACGCAGAATCATATTCTGGAGCGCGTCTCCGTTTTCGACGTTTGCCATGAGTACGTCGAGCGCGGACAGGAGCGGACGGTTGCGGTCGAAGAGGAGCTGTGCGCCGGGCGCGTTGGGCACGTTCTGACCGGCCGCTTCCGCCTGCATGAGCTTCGTTTGGCGCGCGTAGGTCTCCAGATCGGAAATATACATTTTGTAGTCGTCGAACTTATACTGCTTCATAGCGGACTGTTCGCCGGAATCAGCTCCGATCGCGCTTCCGAGCAGATTGCCGAGCGCGGCTCCTCTTCTCGCGGCCTCTTCCGGATCGGGAACGCGTCGCGGCGCGCGGCGACGCGCCTCCTGACGGCTCAGGCGGCGCTCCGCGATCGCGCCGAAGAGCTGCGCTCCGACGTCTTCGACCTGCTTTGACCCGATGTAACTCCCGATAGCGCGCGCTTTGGGAATAATCATCTCTTTAACGAATTCGTCGGCGTCGTCGACTTCCAGGAAGAATTGCCAAGATTCCGCTGCGAGCTCCGATTCGAGCGGCAGGTTCAGGGAATATTCGACGAACTTTAGGCGATTAAACGGTTTCGGGAGCGATTCGGCGAGCAGGGGCGCAATATCGCTCTGGCCGGACAGGGGCGCTTCGACGTCGGGCAGTACGACGAAGAAACGGTCGGCTTCCGCGTTGAGTGGCGGGAGCTCTCCGAACGAAGCGAGCTGCTTGGCGCTTTGGGAATCGGGCCGCGGGGTCGTCTGCGTGGAGAGGTACACGCCGTACTCGTCGATCGATACGTCGACGCGCAGCGCCAGGAGATTCTGGCGGATATGCTCGCGGATTTCCGTGAGGTTCGCGGCGACCTGCGCTTCTTGGAGCGTCTTTTCGATCCCGTCGAGAATCTTTTCGACTTCCTTCCAGAAGGGCCGGTTCTCTTCGGTTAGCTGCATAAGGCCCGCAGGCGTCGCTTCGAGCGAGAGCGCCGGGGCGGTCAGGCCGGGGGGCAGTTCCGCTTCCGGACGCCGGGGGACGCCCAGTTCAAAGAAGTCGAGGAGTTGCGCGTCGGACGCCTGAACGAGCGCGACGTAGTCGGGCGTGATCTGACGCGCAACGACGACGATCGAATCGCCAAGCTTTAAGGTAATATTGGCCGTTTTGCCGTCGGAACCGATCGAGGAGGACTGCTCCGGAGCCGTTTTGGCGAGCCTGGTTACGAACGCCGGAAAATTCTTTTCGGAGACGGGCAGGAGCACGGCCAGTTCCGGGGGCGCGTTTTTGCAGAACGCGACGATTCCGAGTTCCGCGCCCGGATCGATCGCGCCGAGAACGCGCCGATAGTCGGTGAGCCGGAGCGCCGAGAGGACGCTGAAATCGGCGCCGCTCGTCTGGGCGAAGAATTTGCTAACCGCGTCGTCGAGCGCGTTTAGGGACGCCGCGCGCAGTATGACGCCGGCTTCGGCGGGGACGGGCAGCCGGTCAAATTTTCCCGGCGGCGGGGGCGGAACGGGCTCGTCGTCGTCGCCCGTTTTCGGCGCTTTGACAAGGTTGGCGATTCCCTTCGATATTTTGACGAGCGACTGAACGTCGCTTGGCTCCGACTGAGCCCGCGCCGCCGCGGCGCCGGAGAAGAGAAGCCCGGCGGTCAGGGCGACGAGTAAAATGAATTTGTTTCGGTTTACGGTCATATTCGAATCCTTTCTGGCGTTAAATCTATTATTTACGCGCGTTCTTTCTGGCGGGCTGCGTTAGAATCGAACGAGGAACGCGGACGATTTCTGGGCGTTGAGTTTGAGTTTGCCGTCTGTATATTGAACCTTTTCGCGCGCGAAGTCGTGATCGTAGTCGATATAGTCGACTTGAACTTCGCCCTGTTCCGGAACGCCTTTGAGGTCGATTTCGACGGTTTGCGCGTCGTCCTGTTTGTAAACGGAGACGAGGAGCCGTTTTGCTGACCCGTCTTCGCTAACGGCGCCGAGGAGAGAGACGTATTGACCGGGATCGACCGTGGCGACGCGCTTGGGCGCCTCGGTTCGGAGCTCGCCGAAGAATTTTAGCGCGAAGTAGGTCGGGCGCAGTTTGCCGTACGGGTCAATAAGTCCCCAGCGTTCCAGACCGAACGCGTAGTAATTCGACATAGTGAGGGGCGTGTCGAGCCAGCGCGTGAGGACAAAGTCGACGAACGCGGCCGCTTCGGCGCCGTGGAGCCCGGTCGGAGACTCGGAGAGCTCGCGTTTCGCCTGATCGCCGCCCTTCGTGCCGTGAATGACGCTCCATTCGGTCGGGAAGTAGTGCCATTCGTTGAGGTGGAGCTCGGCGTCGGGGAACCCGGCGTCGTCTAACGTTTTGCGAATCTCCGCGGGCGGATCGAGCAGCTCGTTCGGATAGCGCGCGTAGCAGTGCCAGGAGAGGAAATCAAGAGGGGCGCCTTCGCGTTTGCACAGATCGGCGAGCTGTTTGATTTGGGCGAGATTGGAGCCCGCGAGCGCCGGACCGCCGATCTTTATATTGGGGAATTCGGCGCGCAGGCGCTTCGCGACGACGACGTAGAAGCGGCAGTAGGATTCGTAATCGGAATCCCACATCTGGGGGACGATATTCGGCTCGTTCCAGATTTCCCAGTAGGGGAGATTCCACTCGAATCCGTCGGCCCATTTGGCGTTGTAGTGTCGGACGATTCCGGCGCAGATTTCCGCATAATGTTCCGGATCGCTTGGCTTAATCGCGAAGTATTTCGTCGCGGTATGTTCGATGCTCGTTCCCAAACGGTAAATCGGGACGGCGCCAGCGTCGAGGATATTGCGGATATAGTCGTCCGTCGGGCCGAAATAGTAGTTTTTCGGGTCTTTCGGATCGGCGTCGAGATTGCCGAAAATCTGCTGGACGTCGACGAGCCGAATACCGTTGTTGTCCCACGGGGCGTCGTGCAGACGGACGGTCGAGAAACGGCACGCGGCCGCGTCGGGGCGACGGTCTTCGAGCGTTTCGCAGGACATATTCGCCCAGAGATTGATCCCGTTGATCGGCCGCACGTCGCCGATTTTCTGAGAGAAGTCGACGCTGAACGCGCCGCCGTCCTCAGCTTGGACGTTGGCGGCGCAGACGCACAGGAACGCCGCAGCAATCGCGGCCGCCCCTTTGAAAACGTTGGACAGTTTCATAATACGTTCCGTTGCTGTTGGGGGTTAGAATCGGACGAGATAGACGCCGGAATCTTTGGAATCGAGTTTCAGAACGCCGTTCGCGTACTGAATTTCCGTTTCCCGAAAACCGTCGGCGTCGATGACCGCGGCCTTTACGGTTCCCGATTCGGGAACGCCGGCCAGCGCGATTTCAATCGGTTCTTTTTCTTCGCGTTGGTAAATCGAGACGAGCAGCCGCTTGCCGTTCCCGTCTTTGTCGACGCCTGCCAGCAGCGCGACGGAGCCGTTTGGATCGACCGTCTTAGCGCGATCGGGCGACTGCGAGACGAGTTCGCCGAAAAGGAGCTGCGAGTAGTAGGTAACGCGGCGGCGGCCGTAGAAGTCGTGCATGCCCCAGTGGTTCGACGAGCAGGTATAGTAGTTCGCCATATCGATGGGCGTGTCCTGCCAACGCGTTAAGACGAAATCGTTAAAGGCGGCGGAGACGTACCCGTGCATCCCTTCGGGCGTTTCGTACCAATAGACCTTTTTATCGAGGTCGCCCTGAATCCCTTCGAAGCCGCAAGGGAGGTAGTGCCATTCGTTGAGATGAAGTTCCGCGTTCGGGAACCCGGCTTTATCGAGCGCGCCGCGTACGGCGGCGGGCTGATCGAGTATGTCGCTCGGCTTGCGCGGATAGCAGTGCCAGGACACGAAATCGAGGGGCGCGTTCTCCTTTTTGCACAGTTCGGCGAGCTGGGTAATCAAGTCGAGTTTCGGCCCGCAGAGCGCCGGACCGCCGATTTTAATATCGGGGAATTCGGCGCGCAAACGCTTTGCCACAATCACATAGAACGTGCAGTATTCGTTCCAGTCGCGCGTATCCCACATCTGCGGAACGAGGTCAGGCTCGTTCCAGATTTCCCAGTAGGGGATATTCCATTCGAATCCGTCGGCCCAGCCTTTATTGTAATGTCGTACGATTCCGGCGCAGATTTCCGCGAATTTTTCCGGATCGGCGGGCCGCTTGGCGTAGTAGCTGTTACTCGAATGCTCGATGCTCGTTCCGAGCCGGTAAATGGGCGTTACGCCGGCGTCGACGATCTGTTTTATGTAGTCGTCGGTTTGCGTAAAGTAATAGTTTTTCGGATCTTTCGGATCGGCGCTTTCATTTCCGAAAATATGCTGGACGTCGACGAGCCGCATGCCGGGATTGTCGAGCGGCGCGTCGTGGAGCCGCATCGTGGAGAAATGGCACGCCTCGGCGTCTTTTCGGAGCGCGTCGTTGCCGCGGGAAGAGCTCATGCGCGCCCAAATATTGGCGCCGTTTAGTTTTTTGATAGCGCCGACTTTCTGTCCGAAGTCGACGGAATAGTCCTGAGCGCCCGCAGGAACGTTCGCGCACGCGGCGACGAGCATGGGCGCGATTACCGCGAGGGCGATTTTAACGCAAAGCTGTTTCATAGTTTGGCCTTTCAGGAAAAGGGAATAGAATCGTTTTCACCGGGTCAGCATACGCGAATGAATTCGACGCCGAGTATGCTCGCGAGGATCTCGAGCCGTTTAGCGATATGTCCGACGCCGATCGCGCAGTGGTGGGACGGGCCGCGTCTAGACCACGCGTCGATGAACTCGCGCGCGCCGCACGGGAATCGGTAGCGGCTGTTCGTATTGCCGATTTCCAAAATTGGGCCGGGCTCGGACACGCCTTCGGCGACGAGGAATTTCGCGTTTCCGTCGGGCGCGTCGATAACCGAGAGGAGGGTCGCGGGGCCGTACTGCACGGACGTCTCGACGCTGAGCCCCTGTCCGACTTTGCCGTGATAGACGTAGAGCGGCTTGATTTTCGTCTTGCCCTGCGCGATTTTCGGATGGCACGGGCCGTCGTGTCCGAGGAGCACGATATCGTCGTCGAAGTCGAGCGCGTAGAGTTCGGAGAACGCGCCGCCGACGCCGAACGCGTCCATAATTTTCATGGCGAGGCAGTTTTTAACTTCATACTCGCCGGCGACGGGCACGTTGCGCGACGTGAGAATCGAGTTGCCGACGATCACCGACGCAATGAGATCGGAATAGCGTTCGTCGCCGAAACCGTTGTAGAAGTAGGCCATGGCGTCGAGATTGTGCTGTGCGACGAATCTGTCGAGCGCGACGGACGTCTTGGCGGCGCGGCGGAGCTCGTGTTCCGAACAGTCGGGCTGGACGTCGAATTGGTCCCGAATGAGCGCGACGCGGTCGTCGATCTCCGGTTCCGTTACTTCGCCGCGAAGCGCGAGAATCTCGCCGAATTCGCGAATTTCAAAGTGCGGCCCGATTTGCGACTGCAGACGCGTGAGATCGGAATAGACGTCGAGCATGCCGTTGTAATAATGCCCGACGAGCCCGACGCGGCTGGTACGCATAACGGAAGCGACGCGCGCCGCTTCGATCCAGTCGTCGAGCGCCGAGTCGACAAACGCGTCCCCGTCGAGCACGCCCGTAATCTGATGGAATTGCACGCCCGCGCGCAGAAACGCGTTCGCGATTTCCGGCACGCTGCACGCCTGGCAGTTGGCGAGCCATTCGCCGGTCATTTTCGTGCGGTCGCCGAGCGCGTTAAAGGTCGCGTAGTCGATTTTAGAGGTCGGCTGTAAGTTGAGTACGACGACCGGTTTCTTTAATTTCCGCACGACGGGCAGAACGGTCGACGAAAGCGCGTAGGTCGAGACGTAAAGAAAGACGAGCTGTACGTCTTCGCGCTGGAACGTATCCGCGGCGTCGCCTGCCTTTTGCGGATCGTCGATCAGCCCGACGTTGACGACGCGGACGCCGGGCCGCGCCAATTTTTCTGCCAATCGGTTCTGATATCCGACCAATCGGTCGTGAAGACCTTCAAACTGCGGCCAATACGTGTCGAGACCTATCCCGTAAAGCCCGACGGTTATTTCTGTTTTTGCGCTCATGATTTTGAAGTGATAGTTAAGGTCGCGTAAGGAAAATGCGGCGCCAGAGAGAAAGCGCGGTCTACGCCGAACTGAACATAGCGCTTTCCTTTTTCGTATTATAGCGTTTTGGGAATCGCGCGTCGAGAAAGAAAAGATTTTTTTGAAGGAAGGGGGCGGCGGTTCCGAAGGGGGACGGCCGCCCGGCGGCGAGCGCGCTATTCGATAAAGAACGCCGCGCGCGGTATCTGACAGGAAAGATACGCCATAACGGCGATTTCCGCGATAAAAATCGTGATAAAGATAAACTTGGGCGTCAGTTTCAGAAGATTGGCGCGGAATCCCTCGTTGGGATCGTAGACGACGTTGGCGGGCAGTTCGCTGAGAAGGGCCGTCTGTTTTTCGTTTTCAGGGTCGTAGAAGAGGACCTCGAACGGCGCGTTTGTAATCTTATCGGGATCAAGCGTTTCGACTTTCGCGCTTATTTTGGCGCCGCTTTCCGCCGTTCCCTGATAGAGCGCGTACACGACGGTTTTGCCGTTGACGCGTTTTCCGGAGTCGCCCGTGTTGACGACCGCCGAGCGAATCGCCGTTCCTTTTTTGAGGAGCTTGTTCATTCGCAACCCTTTGCGAACGGGCGCGACGACGGCGAGCGCAAGCCCGATCAGGCAAAAGATCGAGAGCGCGATAAAAGGTATGACCTGCCCGCCGAGCGAACCGAACTTCGCGATCGAGGCGCCCTGCACGCGCAGGACGTCCTTTGTTCCGACGCGGCGTTCGACGACGGCGTCCGAACCTTTTCCGAAGCTGTGGAAGGAGTAGGAAACGCCGGTCGCGGCCGAGCCGTCGTTCGGCGAGGGGACTTCAAAGGTAATTCGCTGTACCGGCCTGTCGTTGACGGAGACGCCGGCGCTCTCGCACGAGACGACGGTTCCGCGCCCGTACGGTTCCCAGTCGCCGCACGATTCGTAGATCGCCGCTCCGAGACCGCCGACGCCGAAGAAAATGAGAAAGAATAAGCCGAAGAAGCACAGGAAGATCCAGCCGACCGTCGCGGACAGCGTCGAATTGAGCAGCAGCGACAGGGTAACGGGGAACCCGACCCGGCGCGGCGCGTTCGGGAAATCGGCGTGCCCGTTCGGGCTGAGCGCCGTGTTGAACTGCTCCGCGTCGAATAGCTCGGGCGCGAACGGGTTCTGTTGAACGGGCGGTTCCATACTCGATTGATTGGACATAATCTTCTTTCCGCAGGCGATTTGGCGGCGGCGTTTTATAGCGCCGCATGAGGAATGTGGAACGTCATGGTCAGCGTTACGACGATTTCCGCGACAAAGAGCGCGAAGAAAATAATATGCGGCGTCAGTTTGCGAAGATTGGCGCGGAATCCCGTATTCGGATCGTAGACGACGTTCGACGGCAGACCGTCGAGGGAAATGGCGTCGTCCCTGTTTTCGACGTCGTAAAGGACGATATTCGTGGGATTTTCGAGCCTTTTATCGATATCGAACGCCTCAAATTCCGCGTCGACAGGCTCGCCCTTTTCCGTTCTCGCTTCGTAGTAGGCGGCCTGCATTTCTTTTTTTCCAACCTTCTTTCCTGTAAAGTGATACGAGACGCTGCAAACGCGCGCCGGCGCTCCGTTTTTCAGGAGCCGCTTCAGGTAGAATCCTCTCCGCACATATTCGAGGAAGATGAACTGAAGTATAATCCCGCAGTAGAATATAACGAACCACGGCGCCTGCGTGAGCGCTTGCGTTTTAATCGAACCGAAACTTGCGAGCGAGGCGCCTTTGACGCGCAGGACGTCGCGCGAGCCCTTGCGCCGTTCGACCGGCGCTTCCGAGCCCGGTGAAAATTCGTCGAAAGAATAGCAGGTTCCCCGCGCGGTCCCGCCTTCCGGCAGTTCGACGGCAAACTCAATTCTTTGAAGCGGTTTCTTCTTTCCGATTTTGAGCGAAGATCCCGAATATTCGCACGAAATTATCCTGCCGTTTCCGCAGTCTTCCCACGGTGAGAGCGCTTCCCAAACCGCGACTCCGAACCGCCCCGCGCCGAAGGTGGGAATGAGCATGACGGTAAAGAAGGCGAGATAGAACCAGCCTTTGGCGCCCATGGGCGTCCCGTTGAGCATAAGGGACGCAAGAACGGGGAATCCAAGTTTGCGTGGAGCGGCTGGGAAGTCGATCGGCCCGCAGTCGACGAATTCGCCGGTGCGCAGTACGTCGTCGGGATCCGTTTCGTCGAGCTGATTCAATTCGAACGGATTCATATTCAGCGGCGATTCCATATTGGAGCGGTCTTCCATAAAACTCTCCTTTGCGCAATGGGTTAGACGTTTCCGGCGGATTCGGCGTTATTTGACGTCAAATTCGAGGGTTCGCTCTTTTCCTTCGGCGTCTTTGTACGTCGCGCGGTATTTGCCTTTGAATCCTCGGAACTTTACTGTGGCGCCGTCGGACTCGGCGACGAGGTCAAGGTTTGTGCGCCATTCGTGCAGAATGAGCTGTTCGAGCGCGTAGTAGGAGGGCTTGGGCTCCATCTGGCGCGTAAAGAGTCCGGAGGTCGTCGGTTCGCCGGGCGCGCCGCAGTCGTCGACGATATTCCACCATGTAATTCCGCGCATCGTGGGCCAGCTGAACCAGTAGCGGTAGAGGTTGCGCGCGACGATCGCCTGGATGGCGCGTCCGCGTTCGTCGTCGTTGGGCGCGGTTATGGTAATCTCGCTTAAAATGAGGGGCAGGCCCGTCTTGTCGGCGGCGGTCAGGCGTTTCTTTTGGACGTCGGGCGTCTGAATCGGCTCGCCGTCGGCGATCTTCAGCGTGTCCTGCGGGTTAAAGAGGTGCATCTGAATTCCAACGTTGTCGATTCTCGCGCCGCGTTTGCGCAGATCGGCGACTTGCGCGGCGTACCGATCGTCGACGCTGTAATCGTTGATATTGAATTCGACCGAACTCGGAAACGCTTCTCCTGCGACCGTATACGCTTTGTACGCGTAATCTTTGGGCATGAGTCCGTAGGCGCTCTTGCCGTCTTCGCGGCCGAAGTCGACCGAGCTTTCGTTAACGACGTCCCAGCGCGAGAGCCGATCGCCGTACCGTTCGCCCAGCTCGCGAATTCGTTTCTCAAAGAGCTTTTCCATTTCGTCGAGCTTCGCTTCGTCTTTCGGGAGCCAGTCGGGATGCTGCCATTTACGGTTTCCCCAAATGATTGTGTGGCCGGTCGTTTGGAGCCCTTTGCTCTGGCAGAACGCGACGACCGGATCGGGGGCGGGCCGGCGCCAGTGCGGCTGCTTTTTCGGTTCTTTTACGCTATTCCAGAATTCGGCGGTATCTTCGTATTTCTGTTCAAAGCGCGGGCTCCCTTGGACCGGTTCGAGGGTCTTCCAGTAGAACGCGACGGTCGCCTGATTAAAGAGGGTTCCGTAAACGTTCTTATATTTCGCGTTGAGTTCGTCGGAACCGAGCTGGTCGAAATTAAAGATGTGGGCGCCGAACATGAAGTCGGAGGAGAGCTGCTCAATTTTGACGGGCGAACCTTTCGCGACGCCGTCGAGCTTGATTTCCGCGTCCGCTTTTCGGTATTTTTCGATTCGGGCGTCGATTTCCTTCTGAACGTCTTCGTTCCAGAACTCCCAGTATTTCTGGGACATAACGCTTGTATCGGGACCGTCGGGCCGCGGGCCGTCGGCGCCGGCGGGGCGCGCGAGGGACATAAGGACGGCGGCGGCAAAGAGGGCGAGGACGCATAGCGAACGGCGCATAACAGGCTCCTTAATGGTTTGGGGAAAAGAAAACCGTTTGGCGGCAATTATACAGCGCCGGAGCGGCGCGCGCAACGCGTCGGGGCTTGTGGGCGTTTGGAGGATACAAAGGTTTTTTTGCCGCCGCCGCCTGTTCGCCGGGCGCTTGAATTTGAACCGTCAAGCGCTACAATAACGCGCAAAACTAAATTGGCGCGCAGGTTTCCTGCCGCGCATCCGTTGCTCAACTCCATTGCAGGGAGGTAAATCATGGCGTTCTTCTATCGCGTTTTCACCACGGTTGAAAAGAATATCTGGGCGAAGGAAATCGAGGCGTTTCTCAATGAGAACGACCTTGGCGTCGATATGGTCGGCGTCGTCGAGGAGGAGGATAAGGACAATCTCGACGCCACGCCCGTTTGCCTGATCTTTATTGACGGGCAGGATCGTGAGCTTGCCGCGCTCGTTTACGATAAGCGCGAGGAGTCCGAGATCTTGGAGGATGAACTCGACGAATTCCATTCGCTTGTCGACGAGATGGCGCCCGAAGTCAATCGCGCCTGGGTTCACGAACAGCTCGACAAGACGGTCGGCTGCTTCGCGTTTGAGATCAAAGAGGCCGGGCTGGAAGAGGCCGCTTGGAGCGCGATCGCGACGATCGCCGAATGGCTGCGCAACGAAACGAACGGATTTGAGCAGTCGGACGGCGGTCAGATTACGAACGAGAACGGGGCCGTCGTTCTTACGACGCCCGACGATTTCGACGAAGACGACTTTGAAGAGTTCGACGAAGACGACGAAGACGACGAAGACGACGAAGAATTCGAAGGCGAAGAGGACTCCGACGACTCCGACTACGAGGAAGAGTACGAGTACGGCGACGACGAAGAGGAATTCTACGACGACGAAGAGGACGCGGACGACGATTCCGAAGAAGACGAAGCATCTGACGGCGAAGGCGAGGACGACGCAGAAGAGGACGAGGACGACGAATGGGAGAATTTCGTCGCCGCGATTCGCGTCGGAGACGCGTGGGTCGAAAAGACGATCGAGTCGGAAGAAGACCTCGATAATTTTTTGGCGGGCAACGCTTGATTTGCGCGCCGGTTCCCAGTACGATTGAGCGCGTGAAATCGCGGACGTCCGCGCGGCTTCCTTTCGCCGCGAAAGGAAGTTGGCAGCGCTTAGACTCTATTTGTTTACAAAGGATTTAACATGGCCGATCAGCTTTTCGAAACGTTACTTGCCGAAACGAAAGAAATCTTTGCGGAGAAATTCGGAACGGACCCCGAGATTCTCGTCGCCGCGCCCGGCCGCGTCAACTTGATCGGCGAGCATACGGACTACAACGGCGGCTACGTCTTTCCGATGGCGATTGAACGTTATACGATCATCGCGGCTTCACGCACGAACGCCGATAAAGCGACGATCTGGACGAACAACTGCGGCCGTAAGCCTGTCTCGCGCGCAGCGGGCGAATTTGCCGTTCGGGGCGAGATCGAGCCGGACGCCGCGGTCGATTGGACTTCTTATGTTCAAGGCACGATAGCGTGCGCGCTGGAGAAGGGCGCGAAGATCGAGGGCGCGTTCAACG
Organism: uncultured Planctomycetales bacterium; assembly: GCA_946541595.1. GTDB lineage: Bacteria > Planctomycetota > Planctomycetia > Pirellulales > Thermoguttaceae > RUG369. The sequence continues at coordinate 3,825 of CAMNJU010000043.1, read as the reverse complement.
CGGTCATTAACTCGAACGTGCCGCTCGGGGGCGGACTTTCGAGCAGCGCGTCCCTTGAAGTCGCGGTTGCGACGCTCATGGAAGAGCTTTCGGGGCATAAGTTTGGTAAAGAGGAAAAGCCGCTTCTTTGTCAGAAAGCGGAGCATGTTTTCGCTCACATGGCGTGCGGCATTATGGACCAGTTCATCTCCGCGCTGGGGCAGAAAGACTGCGCGATGCTCCTCGACTGCCGGAGCCAGGTTCCGGAGATGGTGCCCATGTCCGATCCGACGGTTTCCGTTCTGATTACGAATTCGAACGTCAAGCATCAGCTCAGCGGGAGCGAATATCCGGAACGGCGCGCTAGTTGTGAGAGAGCCGCCAAACTTTTGGGCCATGAACTTCTCCGCGAAGTTACAATGGACGAGCTGCTCGCGTCGAAAGATAAATTACTTGCCGAGCCTGACGGAGAACGCCTCTTTAAGCGCGCGCGTCACGCGGTGGGCGAGGACGTCCGCACGCTGAAGATGAAGGCGGCGCTCATTGCGGGCGACTGGGCGACCGTCGGGGCGCAGATGTACGCCAGCCACGAATCGCTGCGCGACGATTACGAAGTCTCGTGCGAGGAGATCGACGCGCTCGTCGAGATCGCGCGTAAGATCGGTCCGGAAGGGGGCGTGATCGGTTCGCGCATCACGGGCGGCGGGTTCGGCGGATGCACCGTTTCGCTCGTCAAGACGGACAAGGCGGACGAGATCGCCGCGACGATCGCGCGCGAGTATAAGAGCCAGATCGGCAAAGACGCGACGATTTTCGTTACGCGTCCGGCGCAGGGCGCGCGCGTTCTCTGAGCGCATAACCGTTATAACACGCCCTTTAAAATTTCGTTTTTCGCTTAATTTGCCGAGAAAACGGGAAAAGACGTCAAGTCAAGCCTTGACGCGTTTGCGCGGCGCGATAAAATGAAACGAAGTTTATTTTAGAGTTTCGTCGAGCGTTCCTTGCGTTAAAGACGTTTTCCGCGAGCCGCTCGTTTTATCGAACATATTTTTCCCGGAATCCGCGCCGCGTGGCGCCGCGTTCCGGATAGCGCTATCACCAGGAGAATAAAGTGGGCCTTTCCGAGAGAAAAAAGGAAATTAATTGCCGTCGTAAACGCCGAGCGCAACTCGCTCGCATGAAGTCCAAGCTGCCGACCCTTGACGCCGCCGGTAAAGCGCGCTTCGCTGAAAAGCTGCGCCGCATGACGCCGGGCGCCGAACAGCTCATTCGCGACTGGAATCTCGAAGAGAAGTGAAGCTCTGAACCGAGAGTTTGCGCCGATTAAGGCGCGTTATGAATTCAATCCCCGACGCGGCGATTTTGCCTGTCGGGGATTTTTTTTGTCTTCTGCGGGGGTTATTCGGTTGAATCGCGCCGCGCGCGCGTATATACTATGAATCAGAACGCGCCGCCGGAGCGCGTGTTTTACGCATTCTAGCGAGGACTCCGCCCATGCTGAACCGAACCTGTAACCGCCGCGAATTTATTGCGAAAAGCTCTGCGGCGACATTTGCCGGCGCGTTTGCGTCGCCTTTTCTGAGCCGATTGGCGTACGGGGCGAGCGCCGCTCCGAACTATGAAATTCTCGAGGTAAAGTCGGTCAGCTACCCGCATCAGTATTATTACGGCTGGCCGACGGTCGCCAAACGGGGCGGCGAACTGCTTGCCGTAACGTCGGGCGGTCGGCGCGCGCACGTGTGTCCGTTCGGTCGCGTCGAGCTCTTTCGCTCGTACGACTCCGGCGCGACTTGGGCTTATCCGCAGATTATCTACGACTCTCCGATCGACGACCGGGACGCGGGCGTTTGCGTGACGTCCAAAGGGACGGTTCTCGTAACGTCGTTTACGTCGCTGGCGTACGCGCCGCTCCTCGAAGCGGAGAAGGCGCGTCGCGCGGAAGGAAAAGGGGAATGGCCGGACGAGCAGTTCAACGACTGGTCGAGCGTTCACGATCGAATCTCGGAGGAACAGCGTCAGAGCGAACTTGGCTGCTGGATGTTCCGTTCGACGGACGACGGCGTAACGTGGTCGAAGCGCTACGCGACGCCGTTTAACAGCCCGCACGGCCCGATTTCGCTCTCCGACGGCCGGCTCCTCTATATGGGGAACGAGCTTTGGACGCAGGAACACCGCGTTGGCGCGAGCATATCCGAAGACGACGGGCTAACATGGCAGGTTAAAGGGTATATTGGAACCCGGGACGGCGACTCGCTCCCGCTCTACTGCGAGCTGCACGCGGTCGAGGCGGACGACGGGCGTTTCGTCGCTCAGATTCGCAACGAGAACGGGGCCGACTTCAATCACACGCTTCAGACGGTCTCGAAAGACGGCGGCGAAACTTGGACGACTCCGCAGACGATCGGCGTCTGGGGAACGCCCTCGTTCCTTACGAAGCTCCAAGACGGCCGCCTGCTCATGACGTACGGCTATCGCCGGGAACCGTTTGGAATTCAGGCGCGCGTGAGCGACGACTGCGGCGAGACGTGGTCCGAGCCGATCACGGTCTACGGCGGGGGCGCGTCGCCCGACCTGGGGTATCCGTCGACGGTCGTACTCGACGACGGGTCGCTCTTTACGCTTTGGTACGAACTTGTGGACGGGCTCGCGAAACTGCGGTCCGCGCGTTGGACGCTCGCTTGACGCGCCGCGTCGGGCAAACGCCGAAATATCTTTTCTATTTGCCGTTAGGAGGTCGTTTATTATGCCGTTCCGATCCTGCAATCGCCGTGAATTCCTCGTCCGTGGGGCGTCCGCCGCCGCTCTGGGCGCATTCGCCGCCCCGTTCCTGAGCAAGCTGGCATATGGCGCGAGCGCGACTCCGAAATTCGAGATTCTCGAAACGAAGTCGATTAGTTTTCCGCATCAGTATTACTACGGCTGGCCGACGGTCGCCAAGCGCGGGGACGAGCTCCTTGTCGTAACGTCGGGCGCGCGGGAAGGGCACATCTGCCCGTTCGGGCGCGTCGAGCTCTTCCGTTCGCGCGACAATGGCGCGACGTGGACATACCCGCAGGTCATTTACGATTCTCCGATCGACGACCGCGACGCGGGCATATGCGTTACCGACAAAGGAACGATACTCGTAACGTCGTTTACGTCGTTGGCTTATGCGCCCATGCTCGCAGAAGAGACCAAGCGTCGCGCCGAAGGGAAAGGGACGTGGTCGGACGAGCGGTTCGCAGAATGGACGGCCGTTCACGAACGCGTTTCCGAAGAGCAGCGGCAGAGCGAACTTGGCTGCTGGATGTTCCGTTCGACGGACGACGGCGTAACGTGGTCGAAGCGCTACTCGACGCCGTTCAACAGTCCGCACGGCCCGACTCAGCTCGCGAGCGGCCGGCTCCTTTACGCGGGAGTCGAACTTTGGACGCCGGAACATCGCGCGGGCTCCTGCGTTTCCGACGACGACGGGCAGACGTGGCAAGTCAACGGGATTATTACGCCGCGCGAAGGGGACGACGTTCACCGATATTACGAGCTGCACGCGATCGAAGCGAGCGACGGCCGAATCGTCGCGCAGATTCGCAACGAGAATAAAAACAACAACTGCGAAACGCTTCAGACGGTTTCGAAAGACGGGGGCGAGACGTGGTCGACGCCCGAGTCGATCGGCGTGTGGGGGATTCCGTCGTTCCTCAATAAGCTCGCGGACGGGCGGCTGCTCATGACGTACGGTTACCGCCGAACGCCGTTTGGCGTTAAGGCGCGCGTGAGCGACGACTGCGGCGAGACGTGGTCCGAGGAAATAACGGTCTACGGCGGGGGCGCGTCGGGCGACCTCGGTTATCCGTCGACCGTCCAACT
>CAMNJU010000042.1 GCA_946541595.1 uncultured Planctomycetales bacterium | reverse complement strand
ACGACGTAGACGACGGCGACGATGATATCGACGACGCAGACGCTGACGACGATACTGACGACGTAGACGACGGCGACGATGATATTGACGACGACGCGGACGACATAGACGACGGCGACGATGATTTCGACGACGGCGACGCTGACGACGATACGGACGACGTAGACGACGGCGACGATGATATTGACGACGATACGGACGACGGCGATTTCGACGACGACTCTGACGACGGCGACGACGGCGACGACGGCGACGAGTAACGGACGAACTGCGGATTAAACCTATGTCCAACGACACGCAACGCCCCGCCCCCGCTCCGAACGGCGAGCCTTGCAAGGAATCGTTTCGATTTGACGCGGCGAAGCGGATCAAGCGCACGCGCGATTTTCAACGCGTCTACGAGTTCCGCGCGCGTGTCTACAACGAACGCATGACCGTCTGCTGCAGGCCGACCGGCGACGGACAGCCCGCAAGATTGGGGCTCTCCGTCTCGCGCAAGGTCGGAAAAGCGGTCGTGCGGGTACGTTGGAAGCGCTTGATACGCGAGGCTTTCCGGCTTCAGTATCGGCAGATTCCGCAAGGATTCGATTACGTCGTCGTTCCGAAACGTCAGGACTCCGTTCCCAAGTACGCGACGGTCGCCGAGGACGTGCGCAAGCTCATGACGCGCGCCGCGAACAAAGCGGCCAAGCGGACGCTGGAAAAAGGGGACCGCGGCCCGGACGCGGCTCCCTCTGAGGAGCGCGAGCCGTGAGAATCGCCGAATCGCTGCGCAAGGCCGCGCGCGCCGTTATCAGCGCGCCGAGTCACGCCGCTATTCTTCTCGTGAGGTTTTATCAGCTGGCGATCAGCCCCATGCTTGGGCCAAGATGCCGTTTTACGCCCACGTGCAGCCAGTACTGCATTCTTGCGATCCGAAAATACGGGCTAGTCGTCGGGCTCTTAAAAACGGCGTGGCGCATTTTGCGCTGCAACCCTTTCAATCCTGGCGGATACGATCCGCCGTGACGCGTTTGCGCGCCGTTTACCGTCGGGAAACGAACTTATGAAAATTACCTTCTATTGCGGCTCTTGCGGCGCCAGACTCTCCGCCGACGATTCGCTCGTCGGAAGGGAGATTCGATGCCCGTACTGTCATAAGACGACGCGCATAACGCGCGACGCGCCAACTGAAAAACCGAGTCGTCCGTCCAACGCGCACGCGGAAATTCCGCTCGACGCCGACGGCGATATTACGCTCTCGCGCTCCTTTCTGCAGCCCAGCGACGACGATTTCGAGTACGAGGACATGACGCAGACCGAAAGCGCGACGGAAACGACCGAAACGACGATCGCCGCCGCGGACTCCGGCAAGGCAAACGACCGCTCCGACTTCGCGCTCAAAGGCGCCGTCTATCAGAACGCGCAGGCGGCCGAGACGGAAAACGCGGTAAAAAATCTCGTGCCGGAATTCCGCGCCAATCCGTTCGGCGTCTCCTTCCCGCTCGAACGGCTCCTGTCGGCCCCGTACGAAAGCGACTCGGAGCAAGAGGAACGGGAAATGAACGAAGACGGCGGTTTCGGAGATTACGACAATCTCCCGGACGTCGACGAACTCATCAGGGGCGTCGAATAATTCAAACCTCGGAAACGCAAAGCAATAAGAAAGCGCGTAACATGAATTCGCAAAGAGCGGTTGTTCTACTTTCCGGCGGCCTCGATTCCACGACCGTGTGCGCCGTCGCAAAATCGCAGGGGCGCGATATTTACGCGCTCACCGTAAACTACAGTCAGCGCCACGCGTGGGAGCTCAACGCGGCGGCCGACGTCGCGAAACGCTTCGCCGTTAAAGAACACGTCGTCTTCCCCATCGACCTGACGCGGTTCGGTGGAAGCTCGCTGACCGATCGTGCGCAGCCCGTCGAAAAGGACGTGCCCCTCGAAAAGATCGGCGAGGCGATACCGACGTCCTACGTCCCCGCGCGCAATACGATCTTCCTGTCGCTCGCGCTCGCGTTTGCCGAAACGCGCCGCGCAAACGAGATCTGGATCGGCGTCAACTGCGTCGACTACAGCGGCTATCCCGACTGTCGGCCGGAGTTTATCGACGCGTTCGAGAAGCTCGGCAATATCGCGACCAAGGCGGGCGTGCAGGGGCAAGGCTTAAAGATTCAGACGCCCCTCTTAAACCTCAATAAGGCGGAAATTATCAAATTGGGGCTCTCGCTCGGCGTCGACTACTCCATAACGCGCTCGTGCTACGACCTCGACGCGCTCGGACGTTCCTGCGGCCAATGCGAAGCGTGCCTGCTGCGCAAAAACGGGTTCCAAGAGGCGGGCGTTCCCGACCCGACCCCGTACCGCGATCCGGGCTCCGAGTTCTTATTCTAACCTTCTCTCCGTAAGTCTCCTGCGAATAGCGATAAAAAAAGCGGCGTCCTCTCCAAAAGGACGCCGCTTGCGTTTTGCGCGTTCTATTCGGCGCAATAAAACTACTTCACAACGACGACGTCGGCGCGCCGCGATTCCGGCGTTACTTTCAGGTCGACGATCTCGCCGTCGACAATCCGCCCTTCGACGACCGTCTCTTCCGGCGCGTAGAGCTTAAACTCGGCGTTCCACTCTTTCGGGCACGCGGGCGAAAGGAAGATTTTCTTTCCGTTCGTCTGGAGAATCGCGCTCTGGACGGCGGCGCACAGAACGCCCCCGTGCGTCTGGTCGGGCGTCCAGTCGTAGTTCGGGCCCCAGAAGACGGGGAACCGCATCGCGGGGTCCTTTTTGACCGCGCGCTCGGCGAGCGACGTCCGCGTGTTCTCGCGGTCGCCGAGGTACGCGTAGAACAGATCGTTTTGAAGCCAGCCGTACGAGCCGGGCGTTATGCGCGTCTTCATGGCGAGCTCCGCTTCCCGCGCGTTCGGCTGATCGAACGAATAGAGCCGGAACGGAAAGACGGCGTAAAGCTCCGGCGATTCGATATTTCGATTATTGGCGTAGCGCGCCGCGGGCGCGAGCTTCGGCTCGCCCGTCTCCGCGTCCGGTTCTTTGGGCAGTTCCGGCGTCTTGGCGAGCATAGCCTCGCAGAATTTGCGGTCTTTGTCCGAGAGCCGGCCCTCCGGCAAATCGAGCAGCCGCTGAAGAACAGCGCGAAGGCCCCCGATTTCCGGCGCCGGATTATCGCAGTCCCACCACGTTTCAAGCGCCTGACCGGGCGACATAACCAACTTCCCCGACTCGGGATCCGTCTTATAGTACGAATTGAAGAACTTTACGACCGAAAGCGCCGTCGGAACCGCCTTCTCTTTCAGAAACGTTTCGTCGCCCGTAAATTTATAGTATTCGAGCGCGAGGAACGACAGCTCTAACCCGCCGACCCACTCCCATTTATGATAGCCGGACGTCTGAAGCGGATCCGGCCGGTTCGGCGAATTCCACGGCTCTAAACCGTACGATTCCGGAAAGACGTCGCCCCAGAAGTAGATGCATTCGGGGAAATAGCATCCCTCAAACGAATCGCCGAAATATTTTTTAACGCGGTATTCGTACATCGGAACGAATCCGCAGTACATATCGAAAAGGGGCTTCATGAGTTCGAAGTCGCCGCTCTCGAGCATGCCGTAATATGGGAGCCGCGTATTCTGCCACCAGTAGCCGGGCCCCCACTTGCGGTAGTCGTGCCGACCGGGCGCGCCCGCGACCGGCGCGGTCGTAAAGAGCCCGCCGTTGAATTTAATCGGATAGGTTCCGCGCCCTTCGCAGCCGAAGATAAACCGCTGCAGCGCGTACGCCTGCGAAACGGCAAGCGCTTCCCGTTCGACGTCCTCGAGTTTCTCGCCGTCCGGGAGCGCGTTCTTATTCGCCGTAAAGACGACCCGGCTGCGTTCGGTAAACGCGCGCCAGTACGCCAGCCGCTTTTCGCGCCGGACGTCGATTGATTCCTTTTCCGCGTCCGCGGCGATCGCGGCGGCGCCGTCGATCCATTCCTGAGCAGACTCCGAGCCCGGCAGAGTATACGCGACGGCGGCAAACCGCGCGCGCGTTCCCTTCGGCGCGACGAGCGAGCCGTCCTCTAAACGCTTGCCCCCCTTGCAGTAGACGAGCGTTCCAAACGCGCGGTTCACGAACGGATCGGCGCGGCCCGGCCAGTCGTCAAGCCCTTGCGCTTTGCCGATTTCCGAGTAGTAGGGCGTCGGAACGTTCCGATGATAGACCGCGATCGTCTCCGAGCCGCCGCCGAGTTCTTCCGCCGTCGCGAACGCGTCGGGCCGAATCTCGGCCGTCTTTTCGGCCCAGAAAAGATCGCTCACCTCAGACGGAATCGAGCCCGCGTCCTCGCCGCGCCAGATATAGAAGAACGCGCGCGGTGAAATCTCAGCGTCGGCGTCGATTTCCACCTCGACGACAGGACGGTCCGTCTCGACCCAGAGCCGTATCCGCGTCTGCGCGTTCGGAGCGCCGTAAACGATCGTTATTTCTCCCGTTCGCGCGTCGAGCGTCTGCGCGTAAGGCGCCCCGGCCGCCAGCGGCGCGAGCCCGTCGACGCACGTCTCCGAAAGCTTCGCAAGACGTCCCAGTTCGTCCCAGGAATCTGTCCGCGCAAGGAGAAGATGAAGCCGGCCCGCCGCGCCGTTAAAGTACGCGTTCACAGCGACTTCCCCGTTCCCAAGCGGCATAGTTTCGTTCCAGCCGCTCGACGGCGACGTCCACGTGACGCAATAGGGCGAATCCTCCGCGAACGAAAACGCGGCGAATAAAAGAAATACGGCTGCGGCAAAAGCGCGAATAAGTCGGGCGGGCATCTCTGTTCCTCCATATCAAAACGTGCGGTACGAACGGCGCGGCGCGGCGCCGTCTACCTTTATAAACGGCGCGGAAGCAAAAGTCAAACCGATAAAAATATTCCAAAAGAAAAAAAAACGGCTCAGGCAAACGCCGCTGTTCGCCTGAGCCGCTAACGTGTTCCGCCGCGAACTTTACAGAACGCGCCCCATTACCCTGAGATTGACGGCCAGCTGCTCGACGCAGCTCACGCCGACGAGCGCGCTCGTAACGCCCGGCTGCTCCAGAACCCATGCGAGCGCCGACTCCGCGAGCGTCATGCCGCGTTTCTTAGCCTGCTGATTAAGATCCCGCAATTTTTCGAGCAGTTCGTTCGTCAGCGCGCTCTGTTTCAGCGAGGCGTTGAGCGTCATGCGGCTCCCTTCGGCGATCCCGTTGAGATAGCGGTCGGTCAGCAGCCCCTGCGCAAGCGGCGAAAAGCTGATAAAGCCAATCCCGTGCGCCCGGCAGAAGTTAAGCTTGCCTTCTTCGATCGGCGCGCGGTCGAGAAGATTGACGCGGTCCTGATAGATCAGCATGGGAACGTCGCGTTCGCGAAGATATTTCTCCGCAAACGCGAGCGCCTCCAGCGGCCAGCGGCTTATGCCGACGTAGAGCGCTTTCCCCTGCCTGACTGCGTCGACCAGCGCCTGAAGCGTCTCCTCCAGCGGCGTATTGGGGTCGAAGCGATGACTGTAGAATAAATCCACGTAGTCTAAACGCATGCGCCGCAAACTCTGGTCAAGGCTGGAAATAAGATATTTCCTCGAACCCCAGTTCCCGTACGGGCCGGGCCACATGTCGTAGCCCGCCTTGGTCGAGATAAAGAGCTCGTCGCGGTACGGCCGGAAGTCGTCGTCCATGAGCCGGCCGAACGTCTCCTCCGCGGTCCCGTAAGGCGGGCCGTAATTATTGGCCAAGTCAAAATGGACGACCCCGTGATCGAAGGCGTACCGCGCGATCTCGCGGCTGCGTTCGTAAGGCGCCGCGTCGCCGAAATTCTTCCAGAAGCCAAGACTGATCTTCGGCAGCAAAACGCCCGACCGTCCGCACCGGCGAAAGATCTTATCCCCGGCGTCGTACCGCTTGGGCGCGGCGTTATACCGTTCTTTTAAATCCATCTTATCTCCTATATATTAACGTTTTAAACCGTTTTGAACCGTTTCCGAAGAAAACATGTAACGGGCGGCGGAGCGAACGCGCCGCGCGCGAAGAACTGACGTCCGGAATTCTACTGGGCGGCCGCCGAGCCCTCGCCGTTACCGTCGGACGCCGCCATGACTTTGCACGCGGCTTCAATAAGCATGCAGCCCGTTAGGTGCGGAGTGAGCGCCGAAGGCTCGTTTGCCGGCTGCGGCCGACGCCAGCGTCCGGCATAAATCGCCGTCTCCGGATTCACGCCCTGACGGACCATGACCGTCGCGCTGCGCAGAATGTAGTCGGTCAGCTCCTGGCGCGCGTCGCCGTCGAGTTCGGGCAGGACGGTCAAGTTGGCAAGATAGCGGAAGAAAATGCCGTGGAAGAGTCCCCCGTCGCCGTCGGGAGCGTCGGAGAGAACCCCGCGGTTGCGACGGCTGAGAGGGCCGGTTGCGAAACGCGCCGTAAGAACGGCGTCGTCTAAGAGGGAAGGATCCTTCGTCAGGCGGAAGAGCTCGACCGCCGCGCCAATGAACGTGCCCTGATTGTAGCTCAGGCTGAAGCGTCCTATCCGCCCTTCCCTGTTCATATTGTCGAAAATGGCGCCCGTCTCCGAGTCCCAAAGATATTTCCGTTCCCACCGATAGATTTTCAACGCTTCTTCCTGATACTCGGCCGCCGACTTATTTTTCGCGTTCGAGGCGTCGACCGAGGCAAATTGCGCCAGACGCGCGGCGACAATAGCGGCGGGGCCGTTGGAGCACGCGTTCTTCGACTTGGCGACGTCGGTCTTCCATGTAATACCGCCGTGCCACGGCTCTTCGTCCTCCGGGCTCCACTGCGTCCAAATCCAGTCGGCGTACGTCTGCCGCGCCTTATTCAGATAGCGCGTTTCGCCCGTCGCTTCGTAGACGCGGATGAGCGCCAGGCAGCGCCACTCCATGTCGTCGACATAGACGTTCCACCACGGGTCGCCCCGGCGCCGGCCCTGACGCGCGTTCGGATTGAACCGCGGCATGCCCTGATACCAAAGGTCGAACATCTGGCGGTACTTATCGTCCTTCGTGCGGAGATACGCGTCGGTAATTACGTCGACGGCGTGCGCTTGCGGCCAGTAGTCGCCCGTTCCCAAATCGGCCTGACGGCTCATTTTATTGAAAAAGTAGCGGTCGGGGCGTTCCGGAAAGCTCGCGCCCCAGAAATTATCGATCAGCGCCTGATCCATAGCGTCGGCCCACTTGGCCGCCTCTTCGGAGGAGAGTCGGCCTTCCTGCCCAGCGCAGAACGGAATCAAGCCCAGGTAAACCGCGAACGCGGCAAAAAATCTTTTCATCGTTACAGAGTCTGTCATATAAATATTTCCTATTTCAAGGCGGGGAGGATATAGTCCCAAACGAGGTTCAACTCGGCCTGCATATCCTGCAGCGCCGCGGTATTGACCACGACGGCGTCCTTGTCGGGAATGACTATGATATACTGCCCGCCGGCGCCGTCCGCTCGGTAGGCGTTGTGACGGCAGCGCCAGATCTGATAGCCGTAGCCGAGAACCCAATCGCTGTTTTCGGGCGTCAACCCGCTCTCGGCGATTTTGTCGGCTCGAATCCACGACGGCTGGCAGGGAACCTGCGCGCGTGTCGCTTCGACGGCGTACTCTTCGGGCAATATCTGCTTGCCGTTCCATTTTCCTTTTTGAAGCAGCAGCTGTCCCATTTTGGCCAGATCTTCGGTCTTCAAATAAAGTCCCCAGCCGCCGCAGTTAATCCCCTGTGGGCTTTCTTCCCAACGCGGCGCTTCAATACCGAGCGGATCAAAAAGACGCGGCTGCAAATAGTCGACAACCTTTTGACCCGTTACTTTTTGCACGATAGCGGAGAGCATATAGGTTCCCAAACTGTTGTAGCAGTAATAAGACCCCGGCTCGTGCTCGACGGGCCAAGCCAGAAAAGATTTCGTCCAAGACTCTCCGTCTTTGCCGCGCCGAGGTTCGGAATCATGTCCGCTGTTCATTGTCAGAAGATTGCGCACCGTAACTTTCTTCAGATTCTCCGAGGGCGTCTCCGGCAGGTCGTCGGGAAAGAAAGAGATTACTTTGTCGTCGAGCGACAGGAGACCTTCGTCGATCGCCAGTCCGACGGCCGCCGAGGTAAACGTCTTGCTCACGCTGTTGAGAACGTGCGGCGTCTGAGGTTCGCCCCCGTTGAGCCACTTTTCATACAAAACTTTCCCATGCTGCAGTACCATAACGCTTTGGATATTGAGTTTCTTCTCCTCCGCGCTCTGCAGATACTTCTCCATCGCCGCGTTCAACTCTTCGCCGGGCTCCGCGCGCTCGAGCGACGCCGACGTGACGTCCGCCGCGTTCTGGCGGTCGGTTTCCTGACCGACGGCGCTCATGCAGCAAAGACCGAGAAGGACGGCTAGTCCGCCGCGCGAAACGGAACGTTTTAAAAGTTTACCGAAACTATAATTTGTCATCTTTCACTCCCCCTGATCGGATATTTCCGCCGAATGCAAACCCGCAAATTCGGCTTTGATTACGATTGTATCAGCTTGGAAAGCCGAAACAACGGCAAGACAAAGTCCGTTGAAGGTTTTGCGCCCCTTAAATTTGCAATTTACGGGGCCGTAAAGACGGACGTTTCCGCGCCGCGGCTCAGCAAGGAACGGCGAGCCGGCGCTCAGGAAAAAACGGGGAATCAAAAGAACCGACCGTCCCGCCGCCGCTCAAGCGCTTTGAAATACGCAAACGGAGTCGGAAAGAAAGAATAAGCGGTCGACGATGCAAAAAGAGAAAACGTTAGAAATCGTCGCAAAGGTAGCGCAAAGGGGCGCGATGAATCTTGGTGAGCGTTAAGGGCATGCGGCCGCTCCGATAAAACGGCGTGCCTTCGGGAGACCGCGACAAACGACGCGGGCGGTTCCGGAACACGCGCTTGGCGTTCAAGATAGGGCGAACGTATTGTTACGGTCGAAAAAACCGCTATCTCGTTAGAGATATTCTACGGTCCCGGAATCGGCCTGTCAAGGAAATTTTTAAACGGCGTAAATTATCTTGGGGCAAGGAAGATAACAAACGCTCGCCCGCGGCAAAAAACAGCGCGCAAACGCCTTTCTTTTAGGAACGAAAAAACTTTTTTGAAAAAAATCAGAAAATTTTTCAAATTTCTCTTGACGCCGGAACGCGGGCGCGGTACAGTGTATTACATAACTAGCACACCACGCTACTAGGACTCTTACCATGTACCAAATCAATTTTGAAAGCGTGATTCCCATCTACGAACAGATCGTTCGTCAGGTAAAATTTCTCGTTGCCAGCGGCGCGCTGTCGGAGGGCGAGTTTGTCCCGTCGGTGCGCGAGGTCGCGAAAACGCAAATGATTAACCCGCAAACGGTTGTCAAAGCGTACGCCTTATTAAAGGCGGACGGCGTCCTCGCGCCGATACGCGGACAGGGCTTTGTCGTGGCGAGGGGCGCGTCCGAACTGTGTCGCGGCGCGCGTCAGGAAATGTTCCAGTCGCGCATCGAAGAGACTCTTGAAGAAGCGGCCCTTGGCCGCGTCTCGCCCGACGAAATGACGCAGATGCTCAAATCCGCGCTCGCTAAAACCGTCGCGAAGTACTATCCCAACGCCCCGATTGCTTGGGGCTGCGATTCAGAAAAATAAGGGCCCGCCATGAACGAACTACCTACTCAACAATACGATCCGTCTAATTTGGACGCGCCCCGTATGAACGTAATCGATCTCGTCGGCGCGACCAAAAAGTACCGCGCGAAATTGGCGTTGGATTCCGTAACCTACTCCGTGGAGCCGGGCTCGGTCTTTGCGCTTCTGGGCGAAAACGGCGCCGGCAAAACGACCACGATTAAACTCCTGCTCGGAGAGACCGCGCCGACGTCGGGTCAGGTCCGGCTCTTCCAGCGCGATCCGTGGCGCGAAGGCGCGGCGCTCAGGTCAAGAATTGGGTACGTGCCCGAATTCCCAGTCCTGTACGAGTACATGACCGTCGCCGAAATCGGCAAGTTCGCCGCCGCGTTCTATCCTCAAAAGTTCGCCGCGGAATACGCCAAGCGCTGTCAGGAATTTGAGCTCGCGCCGAACGATAAGATTTCCGAGCTCTCCAAGGGCATGAAAGCGAAGGTTTCGCTTGCGCTCGCGCTCGCGCCCGATCCGGAGCTGCTCATTCTTGACGAGCCGACGTCCGGGCTCGACGCGCTCGTGCGGCGCCAGTTCCTGGCCAATATCGCGGACCTCGCCGCGGCGGGCAAAACGGTCTTCCTGTCGAGTCATCAGACGACGGAAGTCGAACGCGTCGCCGATCAGGTCGCCTTCATGAAGAACGGACGCGTCGTTCTCGTCGAAAGGCTCGCGCCCCTTATGGATTCGGCGCGCATCGTAACGGCGACGGTAACCGGACAAATCGACGAAACGAATCCGCTGGCGACGCTCTTCAAGACGCTCTTCAGCGAGACGATCTCCGTAGAACGCTACGGCGCGCGATATCGGATCCTTGGTCGCGGGCTGGTCGACGGCTACGAGGAACGGCTCCGAGTCGTCTTGAAAGAGCGGCTGGCGGAAACGTCGATCGTCCGCCCGACGCTCGAAGACATTTTTGTCGGATACATGACGCGAAAAGAATAAACGCAAAAAGCGCGCGCCTTCTCGGAAGGCGCGGTCGTCGGCTCGCCAAGACGCGGCGCGAAGACCGCAAACTCAACCCTGTTTTTCGGAATAAGGGCTCTCATGAAAAAGATATTCGCGATTCTGCGCAAAGAATATATGGAGACAAGGACGGAGTCGTTAGTCTTTCTGTTGATCGGACTCGCGGCCCCATACCTGATCCTTTTGGGTTTCAACGCCGAAAACGAATACTCGGCAAAAGAATTACTGACCGAGGGAACTCAGTGGCTCCCGGCGGGCGCGCTCTTCGCGCTCTGGATCAATCTTGTCATTCTTGCGGCGACGGCGTTCTCTCGCGAGCGTGAAAACGGAACGCTCGAAACGCTGCGCCGAACCGTTAAGGACTGGCGGCTCGCCGCGGCGGCCAAGTTCGGATACGTCCTTATTTCGACCGCTGTTATGGCGGCGGTTTTCGCGCTCGTGTGGGCCGTCGCGACTCGGATTTTCAGCGGGGCCATCGTATGGCTCGATTTCATTTCGGGCGGCGAACTGAAGAAAGCCGGCTACGAATATCTGAACGATTTCCCGCTGCGGGATCTGCAGCTCGTGCTGCTCGACTCGTTCGTCTGGGGAATCTTCTGGTCCGGACGCGTTAGAAAGCAGGTGGGCGCGATCTTCTCGGCCGTCCTGTGCGCCGTCGCCACCGGATGGGTCGTCGGCTTCGCCGCAAAGGCGTTCAATCTCGATCCGAACGCGGCGCTGGCGTGCCGCATGGCGCTGCTGGCGGCAGTCCTCGCGTTCGCGCCCGTTCGCAGCCGATTCGGATTCCGCGACTTCGCGCGCGCGGAAAGTTCCTCGGAACCGCGCGGCCCAATCGACGCGAAAGCGTGGCAAGAGTTCGACGCCATTAAGCCGGGCGGACGTCCGATCTCCGCGGTCGGCGCCCTGCTCGAACGCGCGTTCGGCTCTATGTCGCTCTACGGCGCGACCTTCGCCGCGCTCATGATCGAGCTGGCGTTTCTGTTCGTCCTCAGGGGAATCGTTTTTATGTTCCGCGCCACCGAGATACCCGTTACGCTTATGACGCCCTACGCGCTGCTCATTTTGTGCTCCGCGTTTGGGTCCGGGCTCTTTGCCGACGTCAGAGACGGAAACTCGCCCGTCCGACAGCGACTTCCCCTCTTTCCGACGACCTACTGGCTCTGCAACGCGTTCGCCTACGCGGTCGTGAGCGCCGTCCTCTACGCCGCGGGATGGCTCGCTATGCCCAGCGACGGCTTGGCGGCGGACTTTGATCTCACGTACGCCGCTTTGCTCTGGGCGCTGAGCTTCGCGACGCTCCTTTGGGCCGCCGCGCTCAAAGGAAGCCGGGTCACCGTCGCGTTCGTCTCGTTTGCCGTCAATTTTGCCGTCTTTCTTCTTCTGGGCGCCTACGTCTGGAATAAAGCGGTCGGGGTCGAGTCGGCGGAAAACGCCGTTAAAGCGAGCTTTGCCGCAACGTTCGCGGCGTTCGTCGCGGCCTCGTATATTACCGTGCGCCGAAAGCTGTTAGCGCGCCGCGCGCCGATCGCGTCCTCGGTCCCGCTCGCGCTCGTTGCGGCCGTCGTCGCGTGCGCCGCTTGCTGGGATCGGCCTCGTCAATATTCGCAACCGACGCTCGAAGAACTGACGGTCGCCAAACAGATCGAACTCGAGTCGACGGAGACTCCGGAAGAATATCTCAAACGCGTCGAGAAGATCAAACAGGCGCTCGAAGAGGAAATCTCGGAACGCGTCTTCCCCAAGAGCATGGTCAACGCGCCGACCGTCGACGAACTCAACGACGCCGCGCTTCATCTCATTCGGACCTACGAAGCGACCAAACTGCGCGCGGCCGCGCCCGACGCCGCGGCGATCGCCGAAACAAACTTCTATAAAACGCTCAAGAAGATTTATGACTATTCCCTCATGGGATTTAAGACTTCCGATATTTTGGACTTCCTCAATTCGATTCCCGAACGTCGGCCTACGCCCGAAGAACTCGCGCAAAACGCGTACGTCAATCTTCAGTGCGGTCCGCTGGAGTTCGTCGTCAACGCGAACGAGAGAAAATCGCTCCTTGAATGGCGCAAAAACAAAAAGGAAGAATGGCGCGTCGCGACGTGGAATATCTGCCAGTGCATGCCGAGCCGGATACGCCGAAGCTACGCCGACGTCGGCGGAGAGGCTCCGAACTCTTTGCTCTGCATAGGCGTCGGACGGGACGTTTACGACGAAATTATCGGAAATCTCGTGCCCTTTACGTTCATGGCGGGCTACAAGCAAAACGAAGTCGCGCGCCGCGTCCTCGTTGCGGAAGACGTCGTTAAGGGATCCTACAGTCCGCTCGGCGTATGGCCTCAGTCGTTTGAGGAAGCGCTGATCGACGGCAAGCAGGTTCCGACCCCGAAAGGGTTTGCGCAAGGCTCCGAGCCGATACTGCCGCGTCAGGTAAAAGACTTGTCGAAGATCCCGCCCGTCCCGGCCGATACTCTCCAGCCGTTCCTCAATACAGACGGCAAGCCGTTCTTCGTCGAGGGCGTCGACGGAAACGAAGCGTGGTCGTCGAGCAAGGGTCAAAACTACATCCAGTACCGGATTCCAAATCCTGACAGCGTCGGCGAAAAGGGCCAGGTTGCCTTCTTTTCGAGCTCGGTCCCCGCGACGCCCCTTTACGACAAAACCGGGCTGCGGCTGCTCAATAAAGACGGCGCGCTCTATTACGCCGTCGAATACGACGCGATCGAAAACGGCAGGCCGATTCAGCTCGTCGAGGATCCCGGCGACGACGAACCGCCCTTCCCGCACGCTGAAAACACCGTAACGACCCGCACGAAGAGACCTTCGCCCCCGAACGGCGTTCCGATCTACTGCCGCGTTCGCGCCGTCGACTTCTTCGGGCCCGACTACAGGAAGTCGTACGAGCTCAAGTCCGTATGGAAAAAGACCGTCTATCCGGAACCGACGGCGGCGTCCGTCGACATGACAAAGTGGGAGAACGTCTATCCGAAGCCGACCCCGGAAGAGATACTCGAAATCCAGAAATCGAATAAATCCATAAGAATCGAACCTGTCGTCAGTTACGTCGACGACGAGGGAAAAGAGATTATGGAGAATTCGGAGCCGAAATACTGGCGCCGGACGGGCGTGTTCGCCGACGTCTGGAACGTCGACCTTCCGGAATATCAATTCGCGTTTCCGCTCGCCGACACGCGCGATTTGGACGACTGCTCCATTCTGGAATTCCAGAACGTCGGCGATTACCGGGTTATCCCGGCGGTAGAATACGCCATTAAGAACGGAACCGTCTATACGCACAAGAGAGGAATCCTCTTTGACGTACAATCGGCGCCAGCGCTTTCCGTGTACAAACGCTCGGTTGATCCCCTGGATGAAACGGCGGCAAATAAGTCGAAACGAAAACTGCTCTTCGTTCCGCTTAGCGACAGACGTTATTGAACCTCGCGCCAAAGTTTATATGTAACGCGAACTTAAATTGCGGCCCTTTATTTACGAAACTGACTGCCATGGCGCTTTCAAGAAAAACTAAAAATATACTCGCGATCCTGACGGCGCTCGCCGCGTTTGCGGTTCCGACGCTCGGAGCGCCTTATTTGTATAACCGTCTCCACACGCCGACCCTCTACTCGGTCAAAGACCCGGGACGTCCGCTCCCTCCGTCCGAAGTGCGCAAGTTGATTCCGGCTCCTAAGCCGCGTATCGTCGAGCTGTGGAACAGGTACGTTCGCGGCGAGAAGAAAACGGCGGGGTCTCCCGTTTCGAAATCGAACGCCGAATTTAAAAGAGAGCTGCTCGATATGCTCGCGGCGAAAAAGGATCTACGCCATACCGACGCGGCGTTCCGGCAGACGTGCGAATTCCTCCAAGGAACGAACGACGTCAAAGGATTCGACGAAGTGCGCGCCTTCTTCGTCGGCGACGAACCTGAAGCGCAAATCGCAAGGAGCGCCGTCGACCGCTATCAGCTCGTAACGCGCATTAAGAAAGCGATCGCCGAAAAGAACGACGCCGAACTTCAGGCGTGCGGCGACGAACTCGAACGGTTTGCCGCCGACGACCGTCTCGGAGCCGACATATTCCCCGAATTAAACCGCTATCTCGATCCGGCGGAAGAATACAGCCGCGAGCTGCTGTTTCAGTATCGGAAAAAGATTAAAGACGGCTTTTTGAAGGGAAACGTTAAGGACAGGGCGGCCGCGCCGGAACTCGCCGACGTCGGCGAACCGAAATTGGAACTCCGTAAAATTGGCGGATCCTACGCCTGGTTCGATCAGAACTCCCTTAACGTGCCGGAAGATCAAGCGTTCAATTTCTACGTTTCCAAAATAGCGGAACTCAACAATATGGCCGCAAAATTGGAATCCGACCCTTCAAACGAATCCTCGAAGGAGCTCCTCGAAGCGACCCGGAAAGCGATTCACGAAGCAAAACGCCGGCAGGCGTCCTCGATTAGAATTGCCGATTGGGAACGCCGCAAAGCGATTGAGGAGCTCTGCGCCGAACTCGTTAATGCACGCGACGCGGGCGGCCTGAAAGCGCTCGACGAAGAGCTCGCAAAGAAGAATTACGGCGCCTTCCGCCCGTTCGTAAAGGCGCACCTTTCGCTGGTCAATTTCCGAACGCACGGCGAAGACGAACAGGGCCCCGCTGTCCACGAAATCGTCGCTTGGGCGATTAAGGAAACCGATCAGTCGCTCCTCGTCGACGGGCTCAAAACGTTCTCCCAAGAGGAGAAGATCGCGGTCCAGCTCCGCGGCAACCTTCAAAACGCTAACGAACCGTGGCGCCGACGGTTAGTATGGCTTATGGACTCAAACGGCCAAAACCGCGCCAAAGAGAATTAAGAACGAACCCCAACAGGGCTCCTACGGAACGATACCCGCAGAATTTGTGATGTAAGGGAGACGTCATGACGAATCGAAGTTTCCTTCTGACTCTTGCGATCATATTCGCCGCCGCCGCGCACGTTGGCGCGCAGGATGCGGCGACCGATACGAAGGCCGTCGTCCGCCGCGCGGCCGTCGCGACTTTTCAAGCCTTCGCAAAGGAGCCGGTCGCGAGAAAATACCCGCCGGAAGATTGGGAATACGTCGGAGAAGAAGGCAGATTTACGCCTGAGCAAGTCCGCGCAATCAAATCGTTTGAACATCTCATGATCAGTAAGAGGGCGGCGACTTCGCTTGAAAAAATAGAAGTGGCGAACGCGTTCGGATCGGAAAATTTTGAAACGTTCCGCAAGAATTTCGTTCGCAACGCGTTCAACGATCCGGAAAACGATTCGATGACGCTCTTCGACGCGAACGCCGGTTCCGCGACGCTCGCCGACGTCCTCGGTTCGCCCTCGCTGAGCGCCGAGCAAGGCGCGGCGGAGGCCGAGATCGCCGCCGCGATTGACGAAGCGCTCAAATCGAAATCGCTCGCCGACCTTGCGCAGGCCGCGCTCGAACTCCCGGCGGGAGAGCGGCTGCTCGTCTCGACGCTCCTCTACGACCGGCGCAAAGACGCCGACGACCGAACGTTCGCAAACCTTCTGGCGCTGCGCGTCGCCGGGCTCAAAGGGTTCGTTCATAAGTACGACGAGCTCGAACAGACCGTCCTGCAAGCGGTGGAAGAACGGCCCGATTCAATCAGAACGCGCTGTCTGGCCGCGGAAACGTTCTATTTCTACCTTCCGCGCAAGGTCGTTCAAAAAGACGGCGCGACGAGCAGAGTCGAATACTACCCCGAACAGGGCGAAGCCGATCCCGCCCCGCCCGTTCAGGACCCCATGAACGAACTCGGCATGATCGGAAGCCTGGAAGGAGCCAAAAGGCTAATAGGCAAAAGAAATCTTAATTCGACCGAACGCGACCGCGTCGCCGCGTTGCGAATACTCCTCCCGGCGCTCGAGAACGTCGAGGGGATAATCCGCCGGGACGCGTCGGAAACGGTCATGCCGATCGACCCTGAAAATAAAGAGATATGCCGCGAATACCTGCGGCTCCTGCGCAACGCCGTCCAATTCTATCCCCCGGACGGAGAACCTTTCGAGAAGCAGGTTCTTTTAGACGTCAAAACGGATCTCGAAACGCTCCCGGAATTTGGGACTAGTCCGCGAATTCAGAGTATCGACCCCGCCAAGTCCAACGGCGTCGCGGGAAACGCGCAGAATTCGCCCGAGAAGAAAACGTATAAAACGCCCGCTTCCTTCGACGCCGCCGCAAACGACGGCGAACGCGCCGCGTACCTCGACGAGCTCAACGCGCTCTTCGTTGAAATCGAGGGCCAGACGAGCGGCGCCGGCGTCCTGGCCGCGCTCGGATCGTTCGCGCAGCGCAAGTTCGGAGCGCGCGTTACGCTCGACGCGTACCGCGAGCTCATAACCGCGCCGAAAAGCGCCGCCGTGCGGCAGCCCTACGTCGGGCCCGGCATGAACGGCGGCGGCAATCCCGACCTGCGGCCCAGATGGACGCGCGCGCGCGACGAACTCGAACCGCAGATCGCGCAATTTGCCGAACTTGCGGAAAACGAAACGTTCCTGCTCCCGACGGAAGAGCAGATGAACGCCGGCGACTGGCGGCTCCGGCGCGTCGTCCTTTCCGACGTCGACAATTATTTCGAATTCTGGCGCAAGTCCTTGAAATTGCAGGAGAACTACAAGGCGCTCTCCGAGGCCGCGCACGAATATGAATTCCGCGGCCAGTACGAAAAAGCGATCGAATGCTGGGAACGCGCGCGCGCGCTCGCCCAATCAGAGCTCGAAGCCGCGGAAGCGGAGTCGAAAGACGCCGCAGTCCCGAGAAAAGAGCTGTTCGAGTGCGATCGGCAGTTGACCGCGCTCCGACAGACGGGCTTCCTCAGCCTTATCGGAGAAGGCTCGTACGCCGCGGGCACGAACGTCGCGCTAACCCTCGCGACGCGCGGCGTTAAAAGCGTCGATTTGGAGATTTTCCGCGTTAATCTCGCGCCCATACTCGCCCAAACGCGTACGGAAGAATTCTGGAGACAGCGGGAAATCGTTCCGTTCATTGACTTTGCGAGCAATTATCTCTCGAAACTGACCGAAGGTCAGTTCCAAAAGCTCGCGACGTCCGTCAAGACTCTGAAAGAAGAAATTGAGTCGTCCGGGTCGGTCAAAACGGTCGAGAAGAAAATCGAGCTGGACCTTCAGGAGCCGGGCCTCTACGCCGTTTACGCGACGACCGACGCCGGAATGAAAAGATCCGCGATCGTCCTGACGACGCGGTACGCGATTAGAGCGTTCGACAAGACCGTCTACGTCTTCGACTGGAAGACCGGAGCGCCCGTTCCCGACAAAGAGCTCGAAATCTTTGCCGCGTACCGCGCTATGCCCCAGCCCGAACCGGTCGAGGCCAAATCCTACGTCGTAAAAACAGACCAAAACGGCGCCGTAAAGATTTCCGAGGAAAAATATCAAGACGGATTCGACCGCGCGATCGTCGTCGTTCAGCCGGAGGATCCGACCTTGGCCGATATCCAAGCCGACGTCGCCGACTGCCTGAATATCAAGGGGCCCTATTTCCAAGAGACGGTCCAGGCGTACGAGAGTTACGCCGTCGCGAAAGAGGCGGCCTGTCTCCAGATCGAGCCGGAACGGCCCCTCTACCGGCCGGGCGAAACCGCGCGCATGGTCGGCAGATACTTCCAGCCCGTCTCTAACTACAGCGACGCGCGGGGATTGCGGGAGAATCCGCAGCCGACGCCGTACGTCTGTCAGTTGGTCGGGCCGATCGAGAACCCGGCCGGCGCGCCGGGAATCAGGCAGTTCTACGAAGATCTCGTTACGCGCGCGCCGATCGCGTCCGTGGAGACGGAGGCGGACCAAACCGGCAGTTTCCAAGCGGAATTCGCCCTTCCCGAGGACGCCAAGCCCGGCGTTTACGCCGTAAGCGTCAGTCCCCTGAAAGGCGAACTGCAGGAGAACAAGGTCCTCTTTTTGACCTCGTCCGCCGCCGCGCCCCTGATCGTCGCCGACCCGGCGGCCGAAGCGCCGGCCGAGAACGCCCCGATTAAGGCGGCCGCGCTCAATACGTCGGAAACCGACGCCCTGCGTCTGGAAGTCCCCGAGATCGTCTTTAAGCGCGGCGAAAAGGCCTCCATTAAGATTCATACGAATCTGCCCGCAGAGGCCGCGAACGCGTACATACTTTACGGCCCCGGACGTCCGACCCAGCCGGATTATCAGCGCGTTCCGCTTGAAAACGGCGTCGGAGAATTCGACCTGAATTTTTCGAGAGCGGTTAACGTATCCCGCGAGCAGTACGTAATCTCCGTGGAAATCATTTACGGCGGCGCGCGGTACGTCAACGACTACTATATCTGCGCCGACTCCTTCGCGTTCAAACGCGGCGCCTCGCTCGACGTCTCGAAAGCGAAGGCCGCGCCCGGAGAAGACTTGCGCGCGACCGTAAGATTCCAGGACGCCGACGGCGCTCCGTTCGACGGGTCCGTTTCGCTGGCCGTGTTCGACAAGTCGCTCGCCGTCGGGCCGAAGTACGACCTGTCCGGCCAGACCGACAGGTTCGCGCCGTTCCGGACGCTCCGCGTCGGCGATCCGTCCGACTTCTTCGCGCCCGTTTCCGACGCCAAGCTGCCGGGCGCGGCGTACCAAGACGACTTCGTTCCGGCTCTGGCGGCGAATTTCCTCGACGCGTATATCTCGCGCGAGAACCTCGCCCGACGAACGGTCGCGCCCCTGCCCCCGAATCGGTTCTTCGCATGGTACGGCCTCAATTCGAACTCGCAGCGCAGTCCGTTGGCCGATATTGTCGCGCCGCCCTATCCGAAGAACGCAAGTCCAGACTCCGAACTCATCTTGAAGGCGCAGAAGGAGCCGGCGAATATCGTCGAGTTCGATTTCAAGGCGCCGAAAACGCCCGGCGTGTACAAAGTCGTTATGCGCGCCGTCGACGGATGGATGAGAGTCTCGTACGCGGAAGCGGAACTCGCCGTCGAATGACGAAAAAGGCGCTGTATTCTTCCGTCCGCAGTCTGTATAATGAAAATAACCGTGTAAAAACGAACCACCTAGGAGAAAGAACATGACTTACAAACTGACCAAAGCGGCGCTCGGCCGTTTAGTCCTTTGCGCGGCCGCGCTCGCGGCGTTCGCGCCGTTCGGTTCGCGCGCCGAAGGGCAGGACGCGGCGCAAGCGGCGCAGGAGACGCCCGTCGTCTCGACCGTCGAATCGCTGGGAGTCTTTAAGAACGGAATCTCGCTCGTGCGCGAAAAGATCACCGTTCCCGGCCCCGGCAAATACGCGCTCGATCCCCCGAAGGACGCCCTCCACGGCGCGTTCTTTATCCAGAGCGACGCCATTGTCAGCGCGACCGTCGCGACGTCCGAAGCGACCGTCTCGCTCGACGAAATCAACGACTTCGACTGGGCCAAAGATTTCAAAGGAAAATGGCTCTCCGTCAAACTTCCCGGCGAAGAGACGGCTAGAAAAGTGCGCGTTCTGAAATCCTCGGAAGGCGCGCCAAGCCAGATTAGCGCCGCGGAACGCAATCTCGCCTCCGCGTTAGGCTACTCGACCGCCGCCGCGGAAAGAGCCAAGGGTTCGTCCGCCGGCGTCCTGCTTGAAAGTGAAAGCGGCGAGATTATCTGGCTCGCCAATAAATCGGATCTCAGCTCGGTCGTCGTAACCGACGGTCTGCCCGCCGAATTCAAGCGCGAAAAAGAGCGGTTCGTCTTAGACGTCCAGCCCGCCCCCAATACGCCCGCGCAAAGCGCCGTCGTCTATCTCTCGTACCTCGTAAGAGGGATCGTCTGGGCCCCGCAGTACCGCGTCGAACTCAAAGACGGCCAAACGCTCGAAATTGAGCAGGACGCGATCGTTATGAACGACTGGCGGGACTGCGAAAACGTCGACCTCGTACTCTACAGCGGATTTCCCCAAATCCCCCTTCAGAACGTCAATTCGCCCTTGTCCGCCGGCATGACGATCCAGTCGTTCCTGGCAAGTTTGCAGAACGCGGGCTCCGCAAGAGGTAACGACATGGCCTATATGACGCAGGCCGCCCTTACCTCGAACT
>CAMNJU010000041.1 GCA_946541595.1 uncultured Planctomycetales bacterium | reverse complement strand
TTTTACGGCGGACGTTTCTAAAACGTCTCCGCTCTGCTATCCTACGTTCAACTTTAAAGTTGGCGGAGACGGGTTCCTTTCGTTTACTCTTTCGCGCGACGTTTCTGAGGAAAATTTCAAAACGTTAACGACGACGGTCGCGCCAGTTGATCTTTCCGATCTTGCCCGTTGGCAGAAGAAGGCTTCGAGCCACGGTCTGTTTGAATTCAACTCGGATCCCAGTAAGGGCGGCTGGGGGTTCCAAATTAAATTTAACGAGGGGGATAAATGGGCGTATCCCATCTTTAAACTGCCCCTTGAGACGGGGACGGACGGGAAACCGACGCTGCTTGCCAAAGACGGTAAGAAATACGATTTAACTTCTTTTAAAGGAATTGCATTTACGGTAAAGTCGGAATCCGACGCGCCCGGCGGCGCTGTTCGCGTTTTTACCTATACGGACAAGGGCGAATATTTCTTTACCTCGCAGGGCGTCGCGCCTTCCGACGGTCAAAAGCAGTTCGTTGCGCTCTTCTTCAATAAGCTCAATCCGTACGGAGGGACTTCGGGCGCGTTTGATCTTTCGAAAGTCGTCGGCATTTCCGTAGGCGCGAATTCCCAAGGCGCGGAGACGACGTTAGAGGTGGAAGATTTTGCGTTCTTCCGGTAAAGATTTTTGGCAGAAGGCCGGCGAAGGGCGCCGCGGCGGCAGGCCCCCGTTTGTAGGAGACGGGGGCTTGCGTTCTTTTGTTCAGAAATGGTTGAAGTCGTATTTCTCTCTAACGATCGGGCGTCGGGTCGAGTAGACGCTCTTGACGTCGATCCACAGGGGAACGGTTCCGTCGCGAAGCGGAAAGCCCCACTTTTTACCCTGATACGACAATCTGTTAATGAGCGGTTCGCCGGCGCGGAATCGGCGCACGTTTTCGCAGTAGATATCGCATATATCGTCAAAACGCCAGCCGATTTGGCCCGCCACGTGTGGCGTGATGAGGACGGAGTCGAAGTCCCAAAGAGGATGGTCGGGCGGCAGCGGTTCCGGACTTGTAACGTCGGCGACGTATCCGCCCAGCCGCTCGGAGCGCAGCGCGTCGACGAGCGCGTCATGGTCGACGAGAGGCCCGCGCGCTAAGTTCGCCAGCAGCGCGCCGTTCTTCATTGTCGCGAACTTCGCCGCGTCAAAGATTCCGCGCGTTTCCGCGTTCAGCGGGAGCGAAAGGAATACGACGTCTGATTCCGCGAGCAGGTCGTCGAGTCTTTCCGGCCCCCACAGTTCCGCGACGCGTTCCGGCTTGTTCGTGGGAAAGAGGTCGACGGCGAGTATCCTGCCGGCAAAGGGCGCGACCACTTCTGAAAACCGTCTTCCCACGCCGCCGAAACCGACGATTCCGACCGTTTTGCCGACAAGATCGAAGGTTGGCTTTCTCTTGAACTTACGGTAGTCGGGATTGCCGTTTTCAACGCGCTGATCGTAGATAAAGGAACGCAGATTCCGTCCCCACGCCAAAATGAGCGCTAAACCGTGTTCGGCGACCTGATCGGACAGGACTCCGGCGGCGGTCGTTACCGTGATATCCGATTCGATTACAGAAGGAACCAAGCACCAGTCCATGCCAGCGGCGGAAGACTGAATCCACTGAAGCCGTTTTTGCGCGACGACGCGGTTCCATTCGACCGGGACTTTCGCGTGTCCGCAAAAATAATCCGCTTGCAAAAGTGCGTCGGCGACTTCCGACTGACCGACGTTAATGATGTTGACAGACGAGGACCACGCTTCGTCGATTCGCGCGACGAGCCGATCTTCAACCGGCTGCGCGCGGAAGCATACGACAAGGTTAGGTTTAGACGGCGTTTTATTTTCCATTGCGACTATTCTTATTACTGGGTACGCCGGGGCCGTTCGAAGACGGTCTGCGAGGCGTTTTCTTGTTCAGGACGGTTCGCGTCGAGAGTACCGAACCAAATTTTAACGTCTGCCGCGCTTCGGCGAAGTGACAGAACGCGACCGCGATCGCGTCGGCGACGTCGGGCGGGGAAGGAGGCTGAGGGAGACGCAGCTCCAACTGAACGGCGCGCTGCATCTGATCTTTGGGCGCGTGTCCCATGCCGGTCATTGTCTTTTTAATTTTAGTCGCGGCGTACGATACGACTTCTATACCGGCCTGTTCCGCGGCCAGACAGATCGCGCCGCGCACGTGCCCCATGAGAATCGCCGTTTCCGGACGTTTGTAGAGCGAATACAGCTGTTCGAGCGCCAAAACGTCGGGGCGGTATGTTTCGATAACTTCCACGACGCCGTCGTAAATATCTTTAATTCGAGAGGGAAGTGTTTTGCCCGAACTTTTTATCGCGCCGGCCTCCAGAAGGCGCGCATGGCCCGTCGATACGTCCAAGACGCCGTATCCCGTAATATTCAGGCCGGGATCGATTCCTAAAATGACATTTTCTACTCTGGCCAATTTAAACTCTCGATTGAACTTAACGCCGCCTGCGCCGGGCGGCTTTCGGTTCGCGAAGCGCATTCGACAAAAAACGTCAAAATCTGACGCCGACGGCTATATTAGAGTTTCCAATATATGCCGTCAAGGCGTCGAAATTTTGACGTTTTACGGTGAACGGCTTCCAGCGGAAGAACGGATCACGCGTAGACTTCGTCCCAGCGCTTATCCAGTTCGGCGTCTTGGGCGGCGCCGGCGAATACGACAATGCGGTAGAGGCCCTTGAGGACGTCGTTCTTTTTCCAGCTGAATCCTTCGTCGTGGAAGAGGAACGGCATAGGGGAAATATTGCCATAATCGCGAGTGAACCACGGGCAATTCTCAAACGGTTCCTTCGGCGGGCACAGGACGGCGACGCCTTCGGTGATTTCCGGATTGAACCGGCGTTTGCCGTAGAAAGCCATCCACTTAGCCGGTTTGCCAAACGTGTCTTTTTCACCGACGACGCCCTCGCTGCTCACGAGCGTTCCTCCGCCGTGCGGCGCGAGATCCTGTTCGACGCGCACGCCGAAAAATCCGTGATTGGTCTTGTCGATATGAACGTCGGTCAGCATTTTCATCGAGAATTCGAGATCAAGCGTATAGTAATCGTCGTTCTTCCAAACGAGCGTGTACTTGCGCGTATCTTCAATAATAGGATCCTGTTCAGGGTGTTTCCACACGCACACGTCGGTGAATTCGACGGTATCGGCTTCCGCTTTCGTCAGTTTAAGATCGGTACTGAAAATCTGTCCGCGATTGGCGCCCTCCTGCCAGTAGTTTGCGCCGTTGACTTTGTCGGCGCCCATAAAGACGGAGCGATGATGCGGCCAAGGCTGCGCGGATTCGCTAGTTACCGAAACGCGGGAAATCGGGCCCGCGAGAGGATAGATATAGGGGTATTTCTGGTTCGGACAGTTGCGGTACGCAGCGATAACCTGGTTGTCTTTACGGATCCACAGGTATTTGTCGCAGAAGTCGGGATAGTACGAAGTGAAGTGCTCGACCTGCTGATCGCCCCATTCGGGCTTGGCTTTGCCCGTCTTTCCGGCATAAGTAACGGTATTAAATTCCTTGGGGTCGGCGGCAAACGTTTGAGTCCCGATCGAAGCGGTCAAACCGGTCGCGGCCAGAAGTCCCGCATTTTTAAAAAAGTCGCGTCGTTGCATAAAAACCTCTAAATTGAATCCAAAGTTATCTTGAATTTTTATCGAACTTGAATAAAACGCCGCTTGAGCTTGAAAACGCCTGACAAAGCGACGGCCTGACAAGCGGTCGAATCCAGTTAAACAGGCGCGGAACGCAAATTTTTAAGAAGTGAACGCTTCCTCATAAACCGCGCGATTAAATTCTATCAAGCGCGTTTCTTGACGTCAACATTTTTCACCCCCTGTTTTTCAAAAGGAAAGGGGCGAAAAGATTGAGCGTGACAAAATTGGCTTTTTTGTTATTTTCAACTTGACTGCATGACATATTTTGCTATATTGTCTAACCGTTGAGGGAAGATCGAAAGTCTCGCACGAACATTTGCTGATTCAACGCCCGAAAACGGGCAAACGGATCTGCTCAACGGGGCTTTTTACAGATCGATTTTTCGACATTGCCGATTTTTCAGCCGGTACGATCGTTGTAAACCCGAATTTTTGTAAAAAAGTTTAATGAAATCGCGGGGCGGCGGTTGACGAAACGGCCCTTTCGCGTATCATTACGAGGAAAATATTCCGATTGAGACGGCTTCGACGTCGACGGTTTGCGTTTTTAGACGTTTCAGGCAGTCCGGCGGAGGGTATATTACAGGCGCGCGTTCGCGTTAAGTTGAACGTCGTGAATTTGACGAGGATTCTGCGTGCGGTCCTGCATGTCGCGCCGTTTTCGAGTTTTAACGAATTAGATTTAGGTAGGTTTAAAATGGCAGTTCCTAAGAGAAAGCAAAGCAACGCACGTACCGGTTCGCGTCGCTCCCACGATTTCAAAAAGCCCGTCCAGACGGTTGCTTGCCCGAATTGCAACAAGATGATTCAGCCGCACGTCGTTTGCCCGAATTGCGGTCATTACATGCGTCGCGAAGTTATCGCTAAAGACGACGCTAAATGATCTTGCCGTTTTGAGACGACTGCAAAGATTTCGGCGTGGAATAAAAAAATGGGGAATCGTTACAGGTTCCCCATTTTTTTAGGCTGACGTAAAAGACATTTTTTTGATTTTTGTCGATTATAAGCGTTTCGTCGGAAAATAGCCGAGTGGAAAGCTAAGAATTAGCAAGTTTGCTCTTGATTGCAAGAGTAAACCTTTCCATAATATAGAGGAAAGGCGCTTTTGCGCAAGAAACGCTTTTGGGCGAGTTTGCAAGACTAGGTAATTTTTCCTCAAAGGAAGCACAATGGAGAAGACGGCGATTTTGTTCCCGGGTCAAGGCGCGCAGACGGTTGGCATGGGGCGAGACCTGTACGATTCCAACGGGAAAGTTCGCGAGTTATACGCCCGTGCGAACGAAGTTGTCGGTTACGACTTGACCAAGGTTTGTTTTGAAGGGCCGGCGGAAAAGCTTGATACGACGGTTCACAGTCAACCCGCGATCTTTCTGACGAGTCTGGCCGCCTTGGAAGGGCTCAAGGAATCCGATCCCGACGCCGTTGCGAATTGCGCCGCGACTACCGGTTTGAGCCTTGGCGAGTATACGGCGCTCGTGTTTGCGGGCGTTATGTCGTTTGAAGACGGGCTGAAACTCGTTCAGCTCCGCGGTCAGGCGATGCAGGACGCTTCTGACGCCACGCCCAGCGGCATGGTCAGCGTTATTGGATTGGAAGTCGACGTCGTTCGCGGTCTGTGTGAAAAAGTTGAAGATCCGGGCGTTCTTACGATCGCCAATTACCTATGTCCGAAGAATTACGTCGTTTCCGGCGCTCAGAGCGCGTGCGAAAAGTTGGTTGACCTCGCGACGGAAGCGGGCGCGATTAAATTGGCCCCGCTGGCGGTCGCGGGCGCGTTCCACACGTCGATTATGGATCCTGCCGTTGAGAAGATGCGGCCGATTATCGAGTCGATGAATTTCAGCGCCCCTAAGGTTCCGTATATCAGCGGCGTCGACGCCCAGTTTCACACGGATCCCGACGAAATCAAGCGGATTCTCATCCGTCAAATATCGTCGTCCGTTCTTTGGGAAGACGCGATGCGCGCTCTCCTCGCGAGCGGGATCGATTCGTACTATGAGGTCGGGCCCGGCCGCGTTTTGCGCGGTCTCATGAAGCGCATCGACCGTAAGGCAAAGTTAAATTAACGAATATGCGCGCGTCGCGTTTTGTACGCGCGCCGTTTTCACTTGAACTGTTTATTAGACGGGTAACACAAGATGCTTCAAGTCGATCTGACTGGTAAAAACGCCGTCGTAACCGGCGCGACCCGCGGTATCGGTTTCGGTATCGCCAAAGCGTTGGCTAAATCGGGCGCTTCGGTTGCGTGCATCGGTACGAACGAAGAGAAACTCAACGCGTCCGTCGCGGAAATTGTCGCCGACGGAGGTTCCGCGAAGGCTTATATTTGCAACGTCGCCGATTCGGAAGCCGTCGCGAAAACGGCTGAGACGATTATTGCCGATTTCAATAAGAAAGTCGATATTCTCGTCAATAACGCGGGTATCACGCGCGACATGCTCATGCGCCGCATAACTGACGAACAGTGGAACGACGTTATCAGCGTTAACCTGAACGGAACGTTTTATGTTACTCGCGCTTTTGTCGAGCAGATGCGCCGCGGAAAGTGGGGACGCATCATCAATATTTCGAGTATCAGCGGCCTTATCGGCAATAAGGGACAGGCGAACTACTCCGCGTCAAAAGCCGGCGTAATCGGATTTACGCGCACGATTTCGAAAGAACTTGCCAATCGAAATATTACGGCAAACGCCATTTGTCCCGGTTTTATCGACACCGACATGACCGCCGTTTTAGACGAAGCGTACAAGCAGGTTATTTTGAGCAATATTCCCGCCGGACGTATGGGAACGCCGGAAGATATCGCAAACGCGGTTCTCTTCTTTGCAAGTCCGGATTCCTCCTTTGTTACCGGGCAAATTCTGACGGTCGACGGAGGCATGATATTCTGATCGGCGTTTTTTCCGAAAGGCGCGATCGGTCGGCGCGCGGCTCGTACCGTCGAGAGACGCGTTGATTTTGCGACAACGCGCCGCTGTTTCGCGGCGGCGCTTCCTGTGAAAGACGGATACGCCAAAGTTTCTTTGGCGCCTTTGGTAAGTGAAGATTACAGAGTCTTTGCTTGATTAAAACTGTAAGCAACGTCATTATATTGGCGTATTAATGTGAAAGGGCTAGTAGTGGCTGCTATGGAAAGAAAAGATATTGAAGAAAAGGTCATCAAGATCATCGCCGAGCAACTTGGTCGCGACGTTGAAACGATTTCCGGCGACAGCGATATCGCCAACGACCTCGGCGCCGACTCCTTGGACGCCGCCGAACTCATCATGGCGTTCGAAGAAGAATTCGACACCAGCATTGAGGACGACAAATCGCAGAACTTCACCCGCGTCAGCGACGTTGTCGATCAGCTTTATCAGCAGCTCAACGCCTGATAGAGAAGGTGAAACAGAATCTAAACGTTGTTTAGATTCTGTTTCTTTGCTTTTTTTCCATGCGTCTTTCCGTTCTTTCGTTCGCACGAAAGATCGGGGACGCTTGGTTGGCGCTCGTCGTCTTTCTCTTGAATACTCTTAGGTCGCTATGAAAAAGCGTGTTGTCGTTACGGGAATAGGTCTTGTTTCTCCTCTAGGGGACGATCCTGAGGTCGCTTGGAAGCGATTGATTGAGGGCGAGAGCGGGATTTCTGAGATTGAGGATCCGGAGCTTCAAGGCTTCCGTTCAAGGATAGCGGGGCAGTGCAAGGGCTTTTCGCCGTCCCAGTACGTCGAACGAAAAGACGAGAAGAAGCTTGAGCGATTCGCACAGTTTTCCTACGTTTCGGGGATTCGCGCAGTCGAGCAGTCGGGAATTGACTTTTCTAAGGAAGATCCTTTCCGTTGCGCTGTTATTGTCGGTTGCGGCGCCGGAGGGCTGGCCGAGATTGAGCGTCAAGACGCTAAACTCAGCGCGGGCGGGCCTTCACGCGTGTCGCCTCTTACGATTCCTAAAATCATAATCAACTCAGCGAGCAGTCTTTTGGCGGTTCGGTTTGGAATACACGGCGTTTCCTACGGCGTTGCTACCGCTTGTGCGAGCGCCAATAACGCGATGATCGAAGCGTACAAACTGATTCGTGACGGCGACGCCGACGTCGCGCTAACGGGAGGAACGGAAGCCGCCGTTTGTAAACTCGGTTTGGCTGGGTTTAGCGCGATGCGCGCGCTCTCGGCGCGGAACGAAACGCCAGAGAAGGCGAGCCGCCCATTTGACGCGTATCGAGACGGATTCGTGCTTGGCGAAGGCGCCGGAATGATCGTTTTGGAAGAGCTGGAACATGCGAAGAAGCGCGGAGCCGCTATTTTAGGCGAGTTTGCCGGCTATGGCGTAACGACCGACGCGTATCACATTACGCAGCCGGACCCGGAAGGCGTATACGCCGGCGCGGCTATGCAGGCCGCGTTGCGTACGGCTCAACTTGCTCCTGAGCGGCTTGATTATATCAACGCGCACGGCACGGCGACGCATCTTGGCGACGCGGCGGAAGTCGCAGCAATTAAGCGTCTTTTTGGCGACGCGGCAAAATCCGTGTCGATTTCAAGTACGAAGAGCGCGATAGGGCACTTGCTCGGCGGGAGTGGAGGCGTTGAAATAATCTTCTCGCTTATGGCGATTCGCGACGGCGTTATTCCGCCGACGTTAAATTTGGAGTATCCCGTCGAGGGGTTCGACCTTGACTTTACTCCGTTGGTCGCCAAAGAGAGGAAGGTTGATTGGGCCATGTCGAACAGTTTTGGGTTTGGCGGCCATAACGCATGCGTGATTGTTGCACGTTTTGTTGATTGAGAGTATACTAAAAAGCGACGGGGCGTTTCTCCACAGAGGCGTCGCGTCGCTTTTGACTTTTTAAACGCACTTTTTCAGCCTGATATTCGATCGGTCGGACGATGGACCGCTTTTAAAGTCCCCCTGCGGCCGGCGACGCCTATCGGCTCACGTATTAGCGAAAAAAGGACCCACTTTCAATGAGTTCTACGCAAATCATGCACATCGGTCAGTACCGATTGTTAAACGTAGTATATACGGGCCAAACCAGCCGTACTTGGCAGGCGTATGACGACCGCGCCCGGCGATATGTCGGCGTTAAAACGCTATTGCAGAGCGCGAGCCGCGACCGTTCGCAAGTCAATATGATGAAGTGGGAATACAGCGTCGGTTCGAAACTGCATCACGAACGTTTTGCCGAAATCTATGAGATGGGCAAGTACAATAAGATTCCGTATATCGCTATGGAATGGGTGCCCGCGCCGAACATTAAGCAGTACATGCAGCGCCGTTACGAGAATTACTGCGTTTTCCTTCCCAAAATGATTCCTCAAATGATCGAGGCGCTTGCGCTTCTTCACGAGGCGGGTTGGATTCATCGCGATATTAAGCCCGACAACTTCCTTTTTTCGGAAGAAGGGGGCGTTAAACTTATCGACTTTGCACTTGCTAAGTCAATTAAAGGGAATCCTTTGGCGAAGCTGCTGGGGATCAAGAGCGTTCCGCAAGGCACGCCCAGCTACATGGCTCCTGAGCAGATTTTGGGCAAACAGCTCGACGGACGCGCCGATATTTACAGCCTTGGCTGCACCTTTTTTGAAATTTTGGCGTGCCGACCGACGTATACCGGCGTAAATCAGCAAGAGCTCCTTCAGAAGCATATTTCAGCGGCGATTCCGTCTATTCGCGCGCGTAATAAGAACGTTACCCCTGAGTTTGCCAGTTTACTGACTCAAATGATGGCCAAAAAAGTAAGCGACCGCCCAAAATCGGCGCGCGACCTCTTCTTAGCGCTGCGATCGGTTCGCATCTTTACAAAAGAGCCTAAGCAGGGGGATCGCGTCGACTGATCTTCGCTTTTCAAAGAGGTTTCGCTGTTTGCGCGAAAACGCGTGTTTGTTTGCGACAGACCGCCCGTTCTTTTCGACGGACGGTCTTTTGGTTCGCGCGGGTTTCTTTCGAGATTCGTCCACGCCTACGCGTCGCCAAACTTTAGAAACGTCTGTATCGGCGCAGCTTGGACTGTTTTTCCGCCAGTACAAACGTCTCGTTCTGTGTTTTAGGCGGCGCTGCGCGCCTGAACGTTCTCTTTGGGGCTTGCCTTTCTTTCTCTTTTTCTCTAAAAATCCCCTTTTTTCGCCGTCGGAGGTCTGAGAGGGTTGACGTAATAGCCTCAAACAGTAAAATCATGCAAATCGTTTTGTCTCTTAGGAACGCCGTTTCCAAAGGAGGCCGGGCGACGTCCTGTCGGTAGACGCCGCTTCGTTTTTATCCCGCCGACGCGTGTTTGCTCTTCGGAGCGACCTACTTTAACTGTCGCCGTTTAAACGTCGTACGGACGCGCTTCTTCAGAAGCGGTCGAAACGATGTGCCAGACAAACGACGAAGAAAGGATTTAAATGGCAACCGCCCCTCTTTCCATCAAAGCGTTGATCGAATCCGGCGTTCACTTCGGACACCGCGCCAGCCTCTGGAACCCCAAGATGCGCCCGTACGTCTACGGCCGCCGCAAGCTGATCCACATCATCGACGTTCGCGAAACGGTTCGCGGAATTCTCCGCGCCCGTAAGTTCCTCAAGCAAGTTGCAGCTGAAGGCAATTTGGTCCTTTTCGTTGGAACGAAACGTCAGGCTTCTGAAACGATCGAAACGCAGGCAACCCGTTGCGGCATGCCGTTCATCGCGGAACGCTGGCTCGGCGGCACGCTGACCAACTTCGAAACGATTCGCAGCCGTCTGCGCCGTCTTGAAGAACTCGAAGCCATTATGCAGGGCGATCTTCTTTCGACTTACTCCAAGAAGATGCAGGCCGCGTTGGGACGCGAGTACCGGAAGATGTATCGCAACCTGAACGGTCTTCGCAACATGGACCGTTATCCCGCCGCGATGGTCGTCGTTGACCCGCGCAAAGAGAAGAACGCCGTCCGCGAAGCGCGTAAACTTGGCGTCGTCTCCATCGCGCTCATCGACACCGACTCGGATCCGGACGAAGTCGATCTTCCGATCCCCGGAAACGACGACTCGATTCGTTCCATCGATCTTGTCATCTCCTATCTTGCCGACGCAGTTGCCGAAGGCGCTAAGGAACGCGAGTCGAACAAGTACGACGAAGCTCCCGCCGCGGAAGCCGCCGACCCCGCCGAAGAAAAAGCGGCCGCCGACGCCGAATGAGCCGAAACGTCCGAACGATTCAATGCGGAACGTCCCTCGGTCATCTTTCCGAGAGACGTTCTTCGGGCGCGGATCTCCGACGACGGCGCGCGTTTTTCGAAGGCGCGTTTCGTTGTCGATTCAAGACTTATTAGGAAACAACTACACAGACATTAGGAGATACTCATGGCTGAAATTACTGCCGCTATGGTCAAGTCGTTGCGCGACAAGACGCAGTTGCCGATGATGGAATGCAAGAAGGCTCTTCAGCAAGCTGAAGGCGACGAAGAGAAGGCTATTGAACTGCTTCGTAAATCGGGCAAGGCCAAGATGAGCGGTCGTTCCGATCGCGAAACGGGCGAAGGCCGTATCGAAGTATATCAGAACGGCGACGTTACCGCTATGATCGAAATCCAGTGCGAATCCGCTCCGGTAGCGACGAACACGCTTTTCGTCGACCTCGCGAAGAACCTTGCGAAGCAGCTTGCCGAAGGTCCCGGCGCCGCGACTCCGGCCGAACTTCTCGCGCAGGGCGATCTTCAAGTTCAATTTGACGATCTTATGAATAAGATTCGCGAAGTCTTCAAGCTCGTGCGCATTCTTCGCGTTGAAGGTCCTGTCGGGACGTACGTTCACCACGACGCCAAGACGGGCGTCGTCATTGAAATCGAAGGTTCCAACGCGGACGTCGCCAATCAGATCTGCATGCAGATTTGCGCAATGAAACCGCAAGCGGTAAGCGCCGACGATCTCGATCCTGAAATCATTAAGAAGGAACGTGAAATTGCCGAAGAGCAGACCCGCAATACGAACGCCGGCAAGCCGGACAACATCATTGCGAAGATCGTCGACGGGCGCGTCAAGGCCGTACTTAAGGAAATCTGCCTTGTCGATCAGGCGTTCATTATGGACTCCAGTAAAACCGTTGGTCAGGTCGCAGATGAAGCCGGTCTTAAGCTCAAGAAGTTTTATCGTTGGGGCGTTGGCTGCTGATACTGAGCCGACCGTCTTCAATATCTAACGGCCGCGACGCCGATTTCGCTCGGCGTCGCGGTCTTCCTTTCGGCGTTATTCTTTACCGTTCTTTCCAGTTCAAAACGCCTCGATCTTCCGGCTCGGGATCGAATATGCTGAACTTGGCGCTCCGCCGTCTTTTATTTTGTTTTTCTTTTTTTAAAATGGGTCTGGGATTTTGGGAGATTCTGTTATGGCTCTGACCTTACGATTTCAGCAGTCGTCTGCTTTTCAGCAGACGCTTGCGAAGATTAATGCTGGCGAATCTGTCGTTTGGGACGGCGCCGTCGGCAGTTCTTCCGTTTTACTCGGCGCCAGCGTTTTAGAGGCGACGAAACGTCCTCTCTTAGCGCTTGTAACGCACGTCGGGCAGGTTGAGCGCGTCGCCTCAGATTTCTCGTTTTTCACAGACGCGCCCGTATACGCGTATCCCGCTCTCAATCCCCAAGCCTTTGAAAATAATAAGGAAGTCTACCTCGCCGAAGACGCCGACTTTGGCGCGCGCTTGCGCGTTCTGAAAGCGCTTGATAAAGCGTGCGCGCCAGATTCGAACGACGAATCGAAACGTTTTATCGTCGTGGCGTCGCTTCTTGCCGTTATGCAGCCGGTTCCGTCTGAATCGCAAGTTTCCGCAGAAACAGTTTCGCTGAAAGTTGGCGATTATTATGACCGCGACGAGTTAATTCACTGGCTTGCCGAAGGCGGGCTGCAGGCGACGAGCGCGGTTGAGTTTCCGGGTGAATATTCCGCGCGCGGCGATATTTTGGACGTATACGCGATCGATTGGAAAATCCCGTACCGAATTGAGTTTTTTGGAGATACGATCGAATCGATTCGCTCCTTTAACGTCGTCGACCAGCGTAAAATGGAAGCGGTCGATTCTCTTGAAATATCGCGAATAGAAACGCACGGTAAGGCAGACGCCCGTTTTGTCGATCGACTGCCCAAAGACTCCGTCGTTCTCATGAACGATACGTCTTTGCTTATCGCGGAAACGAAGCGCATGCTTGCGGTTCGCGACGGTCAGAATAAAGCGGAAGAGCCTGCCGTCGAAGACGTAGTCAACGCGCTCTATACCCGTCCGACCGTTCATTCGGTAACCGTCGCAAGCGGAACGGAATACGGAAATCTTGTTATTAGAGACGCGTTTAGTTCGGTTGAACGCCTGCAGGGGAACTTATCGCAAATAGAGCGCGCGTTTAACGAGACGCTTGTCGACGAAACGGTGGCGCTTGCTTGCCCTTCCGAAGCGGACGTGCGGCGTTTGCGCGAAACGTTTCAAACGACTAAACTTGGCCGCGAGAATCGCATAGAATACAAAGTCGGCTCGCTTTTAGCCGGGTTCGAATGGCGGGAAGGAAAGGTTTGCTTTATTAGTTCCGACCAGCTGTTTGGTCGCGCGGTTACGCGGCGCGTTAGGTCGAGCGAGCGTTCCGCACGGAATAAAACGGTCGATTCCTTTCTGGAATTGAATCCTGGCGAACTTGTCGTTCACGTAGATCACGGTTTAGCCCGTTTCCGGGGAATCGAAACGCAAAAGGACGGCGATCTGTATCTGGATAAGTTGAAGCTCGAGTTTTACGGCGGCAAATATGTGTATGTTCCTATTGCAAATATAGGAAAAATACAACGTTACGTCGGGCCTAAATCGCGTGGGATCAAGTTGTCGCATTACGGCGGATCCAAGTGGAAAAAGCAGAGAATGGACGCGTTTGTGAGTATTTTGCAAAACGCGCAGCAACTGATCGATCTCCAGGCAAAACGTCAGGCGACCGTAGGAACGGAATTCCCGGAAGACGGTCCTTGGCAGAAAGGATTTGAAGCGCTGTTTCCTTTTAGCGAGACCGAAGACCAAAAGACCGTTATTGAGGCAATTAAAAAGGATATGGAAAGTCCTCGTCCTATGGACCGGCTCTTATGCGGAGACGTCGGTTTCGGAAAGACGGAAGTTGCTCTGCGCGCGGCGTTTAAAGCCGTAGAGGCCGGATATCAGGTCGCTTTTCTTTCCCCAACGACCGTTCTCGCAGAACAGCATTACAGGACTTTTTGCGATCGCGCGTCGAGCTTCCCGATTAACATTGCGACCCTTTCGCGTTTTTCTACTAAAAAGGAACAGAAAGCGACGATTGAAAAGCTTGAAACAGGCGAAGTCGACGTTGTGATCGGCACGCACCGCATTTTACAGAAGGACGTTCGCTTTAACAAACTCGGATTGGTGGTTATTGACGAGGAGCAGAAGTTTGGCGTTGAAGATAAAGAACGTCTTAAGCGTTTTCGCGAGACGGTCGACGTTCTTACTTTGACGGCGACGCCCATTCCCCGAACGCTCCATTACGCGCTCCTTGGCATCCGCGATATTTCAAACTTGACAACGCCGCCCGCAGAACGGCTTCCGGTAGAAACGAGAGTACTTCAGTATGATCCGGAAGTTGTGAGCAGAGCTGTTTTGCGTGAACTCAATCGCGGCGGGCAGGTTTTCTTTCTCCATAACCGAGTCAGCGATATCGAGAGCGTCGCCGCAGGCCTGCGCGAGTTAATTCCCAGCGCACGCATTCGCGTAGGTCATGCGCAGATGGACGCTCTGGAACTCGAATCGATTATGCGCGATTTCGTTTTAAAGAAATTCGACATGCTCGTGTGCACGACTATTATCGAGAGCGGAATCGATATTCCAAACGCGAATACGATGTTCGTCGACCAGGCCGATAAATTCGGTCTCGCGGAACTGCACCAGTTGAGAGGGCGCGTTGGCCGCGAGAAGAAGCAGGCGTACTGCTATCTAATGCTTGAACCTCATAAAGTCCTCACGCCCGACGCCGTTAAAAGACTGCAGGCGCTGAAAGAGTATGACAAGCTTGGGGCGGGATATCAGATCGCCATGAAGGACTTGGAGATTCGCGGCGCCGGCAATATTCTGGGAGTCGAACAGAGCGGGCATCTTGAGGCGATCGGATACGAACTGTATTGCGAATTGCTCGAAGCCGCCGTATGTACTCTGAAAAAAGAACCTCAAAAAGTATTGATTGACGTCGACGTCAATATGCCGTGTTCCGCTATTTTGCCTAAAGAGTACATTTCAGAAGACCGCTCTCGAATGGATTTCTATAGGCGATTTAATCGCGTAAAATCATTTGAAGATATTAGCGATCTGCGCGACGAACTAATGGACCGATTCGGCCCGCTTCCGCAAGAAGCGGAAAATCTCGTCTTCTATGCACAGATTAAACTGGCGAGTCATAAATGCCGAGTGAAAAGAGTTAAACTTATAGAATTTCAGGATCTGCACGGATTCGTGCCGAAATTGGAACTGTGCTTCGTCGCCCAAGACCGCATGTTCCTCATGCAGAGCTTGCTGGAAAGACGCCATATCAGTATGCGGTTCCTTGAGGGAGCGAGAGGGGGCTTCAGCGCTTTTATCAATCTTCCGCGCGATCTCTTTGACGCTAATGGAAAGGCGCGCGCGAGCGAACTGCTGAAGTACGTCTTTGACGTTCTCAATACCTATGAGGACGAAGACGTTATCAACCGATACCGTACCCAAGCCGAACGTCCACAGAAGTCTGATTCGGAAGAGACCGCGAAACAGCCTGAGAAGAATAAGAATGTCAAGCGGGGCGCAGGCAGCCCGTTAGGCGCGAAGATGCGGGAACTGAAGAAATCGCGCAATAAACAAGGGTGAGCCGCCGAAAAGGGTGAGCCGCCGAAAGAGTTAGGCGGTTTCAGCGGCGGGGCGGAACGGAATGTAAACGGCTTTCAGCGCTTGGTCGGCGGGGCGGAGCCGACGATTCGAATGTGCGGCGTTTTTTTCGGATCGAGCCAGCGCAAGATGCGAAGAACGTCTTCCCGCGACAGGGCGACGCAGCCCGAAGTCTTATGTCCGGGTTCTTTCCAAAGATGTAGGAAGATTGCGCTCCCTTTTGCCGGAACGGTTGGATTTACGTTGTACATTGACGTCAGACACAGGTCGTAACGCTGATCTTGAAGAATCAGATTTTCGTGCGAAACATTCGGTTCTTCGCCGCTGATCCAGCGGTTGTACAGAGGATCCTCGGCTTCATCGATCCAGAAATCTGTTTCAGTCGCTTGCCGGTAGGGAAGCTTGATCCCTTCCGGGGCCTCGTCGGCGACGCCAAACAGGAAGCCAATTCCAAATTCTGCCGCCGGACTTTTCCCGTCCTTTTCTCTTTTTTCGCCGATTTCGGCTACTCCGTTACGCGCGACCGTAGCGCGCATATCTTCTATCGCCTGCAGCCAAGGGGCGTCGGCGCCGGCGCGTTCAAAGCATTGAACCGTCGCAAAGGTTTCGCCTTGCGGCGCGAAAACTTCTATTAGCTGGAGCGTTTTCGCTGGCGGCGTCTGAATCGGCGCCGCCGTCGGTTCCTGAGCGGGCGCGCTCAGACTTATCGCCGCCGTTACTGCGGAGATAAGCGTTAGCACGAAGAAGCGTTTCATAGCGGTTTCCTCTTGCGGTACGTCATGTGGATTATCAGGGAAAAACCTGTATAATCAATTGTCGACGTCTGCCGCGCGCCGTCAAGCGCCGCGTGTTTCCTGAGAATTGATACGGAGTTGGAATTATGAAGACAGAAACGTTGAACAGTATGAAGGAACGTCGAAGCGTTCGTTCCTATAAACCGGAACAGATTCGCGAGGAAGAGTTAAACGCCGTTCTTGAATCGGGCGCCTACGCGGCGTCCGGCAGGGGGATGCAGTCGGCGAAGTTTGTCGTCGTTCAAGATAAAGAGACGCGCG
Source organism: uncultured Planctomycetales bacterium (assembly GCA_946541595.1). Lineage (GTDB taxonomy): Bacteria > Planctomycetota > Planctomycetia > Pirellulales > Thermoguttaceae > RUG369. The sequence continues at coordinate 4,279 of CAMNJU010000041.1, read as the reverse complement.
ATCTTCTTTCGAAATGGAACGCGGAAGTTTTGGGCGTCGATACCGATCCTTTCTACGGCGCGCCCACGATTATTGTCGTGTTTGCCGATACGAATCGCTCGACTTATCTGGAAGACGGCGCGTTGGCTATTGGGAATATGATGCTCGGCGCCTACGCCGTCGGACTTGGCTCCTGCTGGATTCATCGCGCGAAAGAAGTCTTCTCGAGTGCGAAGGGAAAAGAACTTATGAAGAAATGGGGCGTTTCCGACAATTACGTCGGCGTCGGGCATTGCGCGTTGGGATACGCCGCCGGACCTCTTCCGGAAGCGGCGCCGCGTAAACCGGAGAATATCGTTCGCGTTTGAACGAAAGACGGTTAGCGCCAACGCAAATACGCCCTGCGACGTCGAGACGATCCGTCGCGGGGCGTGATTTTATGAGTCCGCATGTTGAAACGGGGGCGCCGCCTCTCAAAGCTCAATTTCAATAATTGCGGAACCTTTCGACCGGAACTTAAAGTAGAGCGTTTTGGATTTCTCGTCCCAACGAACGGCGTCGGGCTCGGCGCCGTCGACCTTAACGGAAGACGGTTTCGCGTCTAATTTAATTAGCGAAACGGCGTCGATCTCCGACGGTGAAACGGCTTCCAGTTTGACGGAACCGTTTTCTTCGGTTAGCGATTCGATTCGGCAACTCGACGCCAAAACGACGGGCGTTTTCCCTTTGACGCGATTCAGATCGAGCAGCCACGCGCGTTCGCCCGGCCGCACCGTCGCCTGATCGACGACTTGGAGAGACGCGTCGAAGAGATTGACGAAACTCCCGTTGAGCGTGAGCGGATCGTCGGACGTCGATTCCGTCATAACAGCCGCAATGAGATACGGACCGCGCCGTTTCAGGAAATAATTGCGTTCGACGAACTCTAGTCCTACGCTTTTCGCGGCGTCGGCGACAAGCGCGCGTATTTCATTTCCGCCGGCTTCGGAACGCGTATAGTACGCGGGGCGTTTCCGTTCGACATAAACCCAGCCGGAACCGTAGGCGTATTTACCCGACGGCTCGTCTCCACGCAGACCCAAACTCATGAGCAGGTGATCGCCAGGCGTTTCATAACAGGGCGTTGAAGCGTTCCACCAGTCTTTCGCCTTATTATAGGCGTCTTTGCGCGAGTCGACGAAAATGAGCGCGCCGCCGCGAGCGACCCAGTCCGCGAGAACCGCGTGAATACCGGGCGAATACGGTTTCTGATAGTCGTAACTCAGGAGGAGAACCTTGTATTTGTCGAGGTAGCCGGGGAAACGCATGACGTTGTCGAGAACCGGCAGGTCGACGGGCACGCCATGTTTGACAAGCGGAGTCGACAGACCAAGCAGGTCGGCGAGCGTTCCGATTTCGTCTCGACTTGGCATGGTCGGATCGTTCGGCGCGTCGACCGCGCTGTCGCGAACCGTCGGATTGGAACGCTGGTACATCGAGGCGTCGGCGAGCAGCGCCCCGACCCCTTCGGTCGCGCCCTTGTTTTCTGCGCCTTCGTTGATTGCGTCGGCGTCGAGCCATGCGACGTCGTCTTGATCCATATCGCGAAGCTGCTGAAAGACCAAGCTCAATGTGGAAGCGTAGTCGCTTGGAATGGGCGCGGCGTCCGGAGAACCGGCGGGGAAGGCGCCGAGAAATACCCGGCTCGGCCAAGGCGCGACTTCATAGAAGCATGAGTCGGAACGCAGGAGGGACGCAACCAGCGTACACAGGTAATTTGTGCGATAGTCGTTCCAGTCGTATCGGGGATTGTCTTCAACCGGATCGTTGAGGTAGTAGACGCGTTTGCCCGTCCCGCGCGCCATCTCCTGCATGACTCCGTATTCGAGCAGGCCCATTTCAAACGTGCGTTCGGCGAAAACGCCGTTATAGAAGTTTCCGAAACGGGACGTGCCCGTCCAGATTTGGGCGATGAGACCGTCGATGCCGGGCAGGTCGAGAAGAGATGATTCCGGACTGACCATTTGAATTTGAGCGTAGCTCAGGAGACTGTGCGTCGCTACGTAAACTTTGAGCGGACGGTTGTACGTTTTGAGCGAGTACTCTTTGAGTCCGACGGCGACCCGGTCGAGCGCGCGGCGATAGAGATACTGCTTGAGTTTTGAGGCGCGGTACTGCGCGTCGCAGGTCGAGTCGGGGCGGATATATTCTTCGTTATAGAACATTTTCCATTCCCGCGCGAACGACTCGCCGAATCCTGTAAACGCCCAAAATTCAGGTTCTTCCAGATAGATTTCATCTACGCCCGCGTCGACGACCTTTCGAAGCCGCGATTCCAGATAATTCGTAAAAGAAACGCTCGGGGAGAGGTAGGGCGTCGCCGCGTCATGCTGCATGCGGCTTCCGTCCGATTTAACCTGCGCGTCGTCCCAATGATCGACGCCGTCGAATTTTCCGTCGAGATAATCGTTGTATCCTCCCCACGCGATTCCGGTCATAACAGCGAGCCGCGATCCGCTCTTTTCGCCCCATTCTTTCAGACTGGCGATTGCGGCGTCGGAAACGCCGTAGACCATGACGATATCAGTTTTCAAGTCGTACCGGGGACTGTATTGGCCCGCCTGCTGGTAGGAAGTCCGCCCTTCGGCCCGATCTGTTATAAGATTAGGAGATGGAACGTCTTGGGTAAGCCCCGCTGTGGGGACGGCGGCAAGAGCCGCAAGTAAGGAGAAACAAAAGGAACGAAATATTGACTTCATGTGAATTCTCGAGTAAAGCTTTAGGTAAGGACAACGCCGATAATAACGGCGACGCACGAATTGTAATTTGCTCTTAACTGAAAATCAAGCCAGTCCTTTCTTCCCGATAAAATCAGTAAAAGAGCGCTTGAAAAAAGCTTGGATTTGATATAATACGGGAGAATTAAATGGGGCCGTAGCTCAATGGTAGAGCACGGGACTCATAATCCCTTGGTCGTAGGTTCGAGTCCTTCCGGCCCTATTTAGCCCTCTTGGCGATTCGTCGCTGAGAGGGTTTTTTTATGCCGTAAAATACGATATGAGACGTATTTTTCCGGTATGAAACACAAAGAAAAAAGGGAAATTGACTTTCGTTATTTTTCCGAATTTTTCCTTATTTTTCTATCAAATTGTCCCACGTGTTGTCCCACTCGAAAGGACGTTTTCAGCCGCGTGGGACATTTCGCCGTTCGGAGCCGTAACTCGGTCGAAATATTCCGGTAAAACGCGGAGGTAATAAGCCTCTTGCGTCTTTACGGAATGACCGAGCCAGTCGGCGACGACGTGCGACGGAATCCCTTGTTTGATCCAGTCGTTTTCACAACTCGAACGCAGATTCTGAAAAGTTTTTGGCCACTTCTCCAAACCCGCGTCAAAGAGGATTCGCCGGAAGCCGGAGTCGAACGCCTTGCGCCGATTCTCGAATATCAAGTAAGGCTCGCTCTCCGGCAAAACGTTGAATTGCGTTTCGAGCTCTTGCGCAAGTATCGGAGCGATCGGAACAGTCCTAAAACCCCCTTTCTCGTACCGTTCCGTCTTAGTCGCGTAGACGCGTAATTTTCGTTCGGACAAGTCGACCGAGTCGCGCGTCAGCAACATCGGCTCCTGCTGTCGCAATCCTTGAACTGTCAATGACTGAAAAGCAAGCTCGAATTCTGCGATGGGGACGCCTCTAAATCTGGGCGCAGGAATAAACTGTGAAAATGGCGTGAAAAGAAAAAATGATTTTTATGTAAACAAATAACAAAGTTGCCCGTAGCATATATCGAAAGTTATTAATACTCTCGAATGAGACGGTTGAGTCTCTAAACGATATGCGGCGATTATTGGCAGTTTGTTCATTCAACAAAGAAAGGAAAAGTTACCTTTCAACATCCAAAAAATATTCCGATTTAGACTCTTAAAAGTATCAAAAAAAATCAGGGGTAAAACTTCGGTAACGCCCATAACAAAGAAGGGAGACCCGGCGAGAGCCGAGGTAAAGATACATTGAAACGGTATTATGCATATTACGCCGCGTTGGAACCGTGCTCTGACGGATTTGGCGTTTATTTCCCCGATCTCCCCGGAGCTATTTCCGGGGGAATTAACGCGGAAGACGCCGCGTTCAACGCGCGGGAATGCCTTGCCCTTCATCTTCACGGCATGGAGGAAAACGGCGATCCGATTCCGAATCCTACTCCTCGCGGAGAGATTAAACTCCCGGAAGGGCAGACGCTCGTTTTGATTTCCGCCGATTTGAAGGAGTATTTTCCGGAAGAGTTTGAGGAAACGGGGAATGGCTCGAGAGCTTGAACTGGGCG
>CAMNJU010000040.1 GCA_946541595.1 uncultured Planctomycetales bacterium | reverse complement strand
AGTACGCCTATCAGGAAGCGGTAGTCGCCGACTGGATTCAGCAGGAGCGTGATTTCAGCCGTGAGATTTCCTCTGTGCAAACATTGCAAGCCGTCGTAGAACGCGGCCGAGAATTTGCCGACTGGGCTTCAGACGAGGCTTGGATCGACAAAGCAAGCTTAGATCGGCTTAATGAGACGCTCAACTCTAATGAACTATATCTGAAAGACGCGGCTCAGTCGCCGGTTGAAACGATCCAGCGTTACTTAGATCTCCGCAGCCAAATCCGCAACATAGCGCTCGCCAATCCCGACGTTGTTGGACGCCCCATTGTCTTCTTACAGGAAGAACGCTTTACATGGCAGATGCTGCACGAGTATTTATCATATTACTATCAGGAATGCGGCATGCATGGAGGCGGAATCTACGTCTTAAAGGAACCGGGACGCTCTTTTGAGGTGGAGTCGCTTACGGAAGGTAAATTTCCCAAGGGCGTTTTCCAGACGCTATCCCTTTCTTTCGACGCTAAAACCGTATACTTCGCTTTCGCCGATTTTTCAAAGGTTCAGCCGGACGACATGCCTAAGACGGACGTTACCGCGCTGCAGGCCCGACCTTACGTTGAAGATTTTGACTCAAACTACATGAAAAAGTCTGACGGTAAGTTTCACCTGTATAAAATGAATCTTGCCGACGGTTCCGTCGAACAACTCACCGACGGTCCTGACGACGATTTCGATCCAACGGAAACGCCGGACGGCGACGTAATCTTCATGTCGACTCGGCGCGGCGGATTCGGACGCTGCCACGGATATTACGAACCGCTCCGCGCTCATACGCTGCACCGTCTCAACGCCGACAACAAATCTGTCTCGTGTCTGTCATGGCATGAAACAAACGAATGGCAGCCGACGTTCCTGCACGACGGACGCGTTCTCTATACCAGATGGGACTATGTCGATCGCAACGCTGCCCGGCATCACGGACTGTGGACAACCAACCCTGACGGAACCAATTCTGCGATTCTGTTCGGAAATTATACGTTTGAAACCAACGCCTGTTATCAGTCAAAGGCTATTCCTAATTCCAACAAGGTTATGTTTGTCGCTGGCGCTCATCATCTCGACGTAGGCGGCACGCTCGTCATGCTCGATCCCAATAAGGTTCGATACGATCCCGAAACTGCGGAAGACGATTTGAGTTCCATCGAATGGTTAACGCCCGAAATTCCCGCGCCTGAAGTCACGCGAACGGGAAATCAGGTTTGCAAACAGTACTATTTCAGTCCTTGGCCGCTTTCCGAAGAGATCTGGCTGACGTCTTACAGTCACGATCCGATCGGCGGGTATCTTTCTAATACGACTAAATGCGGGAAATTAGGGATTTATTACAGAGATCGGTTTGGTAATCTCGAACTCCTCTATAAGAACGACGCCAACGAGGAATCGTGCCTTTATCCCATACCGCTCGCCGAAAGAGAACGCCCTCGCGTTATACCGTCTTCCTTGCCGCCGGCCGATCCTAACGCGACAGAACCACCGACCGGAACTTTCGTTCTCTCTAATGTTTACGAAAGTCTCAAGCCGTTCCCAGAAGGACGTAAAATTAAAGAATTGCGTATAGTTCAACTCCTTCCCAAAGCGCCCGATTATCGAAGCAATTCGCCAAGGATCGGATTTGCAGGCTCGGCAAACGCTCGCGCAATTCTTGGCTCCGTTCCCGTAGAAAAGGACGGAAGCGCACATTTCACAGTCCCAGCGAACCTGCCCGTCTATTTCCAAGCCATCGACGAAGAGGGCCGCGCCGTTCAGTCGATGCGCAGTATCGTTTATCTGCAACCGGGCGAAAATCGCGGCTGCGTCGGCTGCCATGAGCAAACTTCCACAGCGTTATCGAACGAGAACAAACAGAATATCGCGTCGTTGCGCGGCCCCTCGGAATTGACGCCGGCCCCGGAAGACGCTCGTCCGTTTTCCTATCCGCGCTTCATTCAACCGATTCTCGATAAACGCTGCGTATCGTGCCACGACGGCTCAGAAAACTCAAAGGCGAATCTGAATCTCACTGGCGGCAAGGAGGGCATATACACGTGCAGCTACAACGCGTTGGGTAAATATCTCCGCTGGTACGAATGGGGCGACGCAAATTATCGAGAAATCTCGACAATGCCGGGAGAATCGGGAGCCGATATCAGTCCTCTGTCCAATATAATCAACGATCAAAATCATCAAGACATAGGATTAACCGACGAAGAGCGGCGTAACCTTTACCTTTGGATGGACGCGATGGTCCCGTTTTACGGCGTTTACGACGCAACGGTTCAGGCGCGTCAGCAAGACGGTCAAAAAGTTGAAATGCCCGAGTTGCAGTAGCTGACGCGTAGTACGTTTACCTTTCGTCCGTTTACCGTTTTTTATCAGAAAGCTTATAAAAACATGTTTCGCAAGTTACTGTTCATCGTGCTGTTAGTCTCGCTGACGACAGTCTCCTCTAGGTCCATATTTGCTCAGTCGTCCCTGCGCGCTCCTGCAACTCCGCTGATCGCAATCGATCCGTATTTTAGCGTTTGGTCCAGCACAGACGATCTTGCGGATTCGTTTCCGGTTCATTGGACCGGAGCGATCAACGCGCTGACTTCTTTTGTTAAAATCGACGGTAAAAACTACCGTCTCATGGGCAGATGCGCAGACATGGACGGTCTCGCGTCAAAAATGAAACAGACGTCCAAAACCATTCGCGCGACCAATACGGCATATGAATTTAAGGACGCCGGCGTCAAGTTGACGCTAACTTTTACGAATCCCCGCCTTCCCGACGACTTAGCCGTCTTTTCCCGCCCTGCGACGTATCTGTCGTGGCGCGTCGAGTCGCTAGACGGCAAAGAACACTCCGTCGAGATTTATTTCGACGCGAGCGCCGAACTTTGCGTTAATAAGCCTGAACAAGAAGTCGTTGGGGACCGGGCAAATACAAAAGAGCTCGACGTACTGCGGCTTGGAACGAAGGAACAAAACATTCTAGGGACAAGCGGCGATAACGTCCGCATTGACTGGGGATATTTCATTGTCGCAGTTGAAAAAGGCGCCGCGCAAACGGCTGTCAGTTCCGACGTCCGCGCACGAACGTCTTTTCTGACACAAGGATCGCTCCCCAAAGAAGACGACGCTAACTTTCCTCGCCGAGCTGACGACCGTTGGCCCGTTCTTTCCGTCAGATTCGACTGCGGATCGGTGGACGCAACTCCGGTCGTAAAACATATTATTCTGGCGTATGACGACGTTTACAGCATTGAATATCTTGGCAAGCGCTGCCAAGCGTACTGGCGCAAAGACGGAGTCACAACTTCCCAAATGCTCGACCTCGCGAATCAGCAATACAAGGATTTGCTCCAACGCTGTGAAGCTTTTGACAAAGCCCTTTGGAATCGCGCCTACGACAAAGGCGGCGAAAACTTTGCGGAATTGTGTTCCTTGGCGTATCCGCAGTCGGTAGCCGCACAAAAAGTTATCGTTCTCCCTAACGGCAAAACGGCATGTATTCCCAAAGAGAACGCCAGCGGCGGTTTCGGAGCTACAGTCGACGTAATCTACCCTGCAGCTCCTATCTTTATGGTCTACAGCGTTGAACTGTTAAAAGCTACGCTTGTTCCGCCTTTGGAGTACGCCGCGTGCGGGCGCTGGCCTTGGCCCTACGCTCCGCATGACATGGGATTCTATCCCAAACTGAACGAACAACTTTACGGAGGCGGCGAAAAGACGGAAGAGAAGCAGATGCCTGTTGAAGAAACGTCTAATATGCTCATTCTCTGCGACGCCGTCGCCCGTCTGGAAGGAAACGCCGACTTCGCCAAAGAATACTGGAAACAACTCGATCAGTGGGCGGAATATCTCATTGCCAAAGGATTAGATCCGGAAGACCAACTTTGCACCGACGACTTTGCGGGACGACTCGCTCACAACGCCAATCTTTCCGTTAAAGCGACGGTCGCGCTCGCATGTTTCGCCGATCTGTGCGAAAAAGCCGGCGAAAAAGACGACGCCAAACGGTTCCGCGCCACCGCGGAAGAATTCGCAAAGAAATGGGAACAAATGGCCGCGACTGGAGATCGCTACGCGCTTACGTTTGACAATCCGGAATCTTGGAGTCAAAAATACAATCTCGTATGGGATAAGCTTTTTGAATTAAATCTCTTCCCTAAGGAAGTCGCTCAAAAAGAAGTCGCGTTTTATAAAACGGTCATGAACGAATACGGGCTTCCTCTTGACTCTCGCAAAGAGTTTACAAAGGTCGACTGGCAAGTTTGGACGGCGACGCTCGCTAATACCCGTGAAGACTTCGACACACTCATGAGCGGTTTATACAAGTTCGTGAGTGCAACTGAACCGCGTGTTCCCATGACAGATTGGTATCATACGAATTCCGCCAGAGAATGTAATATGCACGCTCGTTCGGTAGTCGGCGGCATTTTCATTAAATTCTTAGAAAAGTAACCGACGGGTAAAACGTTCCCGATCAACGAAAATGCGGCGATCTTCCTTGGAAAATCGCCGCATTCTTTTTAATTAAGAAATTGAGTCAAAAGTTCAATTAACGGTTTGCTTTGTCTTTATAATCAATTGACTTGGCGAGTTTATATTCGATACTGTCGCACAACGCAATCCAGCTTGCCTCGACGACGTTTTCACTCACGCCAATAGTGCTCCAATGCTCTTCTCCGTCTTTACTTTCAATAATGACGCGGGTCGTTGCCGCTGTGCCGGCGTCGGAGTTTAGCACGCGCACTTTATAGTCGACGAGTTTCATATCGCGCAATTCCGGGTAAATTGGCTCAACCGCCTTTCTCAGCGCGTTATTTAACGCGTCGACAGGGCCGTCCCCCTCCGCTACTTCATGTCGCAATTCCCCCCGGCGTCCCACGCGAAGTTTAACGGTCGCAACAGTGGCTTTTGTCGTCAACGATTCGTTCACGTCGTTGACAATAACGCTCGTTTGGAAATTCAGGCGTTTAAAACTCGGAACAAACTCGCCCTTGACTTTTCGCACAAGCAGTTTAAAGGAACCGTCGGCGGCTTCATACTGGTACCCTAAACTCTCTTTATGAGTAACTTTTTCGAGAATCTTAGCGACCGTTTCCGAATTGGGCGCCTCTTCTTCTAACTGATATTTCTTCAAAAAAGCGACTATATTGGACTTGCCCGACAACTCGCTAATGAGCACACGCCGTTCGTTCCCGACAAGAGCCGGCGACACATGCTCATAAGATTTAGAATCTTTATTGATCCCATTAACATGCATGCCGCCTTTATGGGCAAAGGCGCTCGCGCCCACGTAAGGCTGCGCAACGTTTGGATGAATATTGGTTAATTCATACATAAAGCGAGAAAATTGCGTCAGCCTTTCGAGCGCGCCTGGTTTTAACGTTTCATATTTCCCGTTAAATTTGAGCGACAGATTGGCTGCGACGACGAGCAAATCCGCGTTGCCGCAACGTTCGCCAAGACCGTTAATCGTCCCCTGAACGAGCGTCGCTCCCGCTTCAACGGCCGCCAACGTATTGGCCACGGCAAGTCCGCAGTCGTTATGGGTATGAATGCCAATAACAACCTTACGATCCGGAGCAACCTCTTGTGCCGCTTCTAACGCGGCGCATACGCCGGCTACAATTTCGTTCGGCATAGAACCGCCGTTCGTATCGCAAAGCGTAATCGCTTCTGCTCCGGCACGCACGGCTGCACGCAACGTTTCCAAGGAATACTCCGGATCGTCTTTCCAACCGTCGAAAAAATGTTCCGCGTCGTAAAAAACCCGCTTGCCAGTCCGCGCCACAAAACGCAGCGTATCGTCGATCATTGCGAGGTTTTCCTCCAAAGAAACGCCCAATACGTTTTTAGCCTGAAACGCAGACGATTTACCGACAACCGTAATAATCTCGGCGTTTGCTTCAACTAATGCGGCCAGTCCTGAATCTTCTTCCGGTTTAACTCCTTTACGCCTTGTCATACCAAAAGCGCAGACGGACGCCAAGCTCGGCTTTTTCTCCGAAACGCGCTCAAAAAAAGCTTTATCTTTTTCATTAGACGCGGGATAACCGCCTTCGATATAGTCTATTCCTAAATCGTCAAGTCGGTAAGTAACCGCTAGTTTGTCGTTTAAAGAAAAGGAAACGCCTTCTGACTGAGCTCCGTCGCGTAACGACGTATCGTAAAGTTCAATCCGAACAGGTTTCTTATCGTTTTTCCGGTCTTTTGAAGCGGAGAAAGTATCGTTCACAGCGCCTCTCCTCATAAGAAAAATCAATGTTTATATCTACGTGAGCGCCATCGTCCTATAAGAAAAAAACGCCGGTCAAAAAAGCCGCTTCATGTCCAGAGATATGCTCTCCTCAAAACAAAAAGCGGCTTCCTAAAAGAAATATCTCAGAGAGTTTCCTCACTAAATTCCTTTTGCAAATTTGCCTGACTAACCGCGCCGTGAGCTTCGTCGACTACAACCGCAACGCAACGCTCGCTCAAGCTGATGACACTTACGTTGACGTCGCTGTCGCTGAGCGTCTTAAACATACGACATGCCAAACCTGTATGACTGCGCAGCCCAGATCCACGTACCGTCAATTTAGCGACGTTTACATTAGAATCGACATGACATCCGTGAGCTTTGCAAACGTCGTTGGCGATTTTCTCTACCGATTTAATTTCGCTACGCGGAACGGTAAACGTAATATTGGCAAGATTATCGCGTCCGACGCTCTGCACTATCATATCGACTATAACGCACCCTTCGGCGATACGGTCAAAAATCTCAGCGGCAAGCCCCGGACGGTCGGGAACGTCGTAAAGCGTAAAGCGCGCCTGATTCGAATCAAGCAAGATTCCCTCGACCACTACGTCTTCCATGCCTGTAAGATGCGATATTAAATGCGCGGAAACGCCATTTTCAAAGGAATGATCGGAACTTGACTTTTGCTCAGAAGCAGCAGCCTTTTCTTCTTCGGAAGGCTCGCGTTCAAGTCCAAACGCCGCGTGGACGGCACGCAAAGCGTCGACTGCCAACTCCCGAGTCATCAGGGCGGAGATTTTAATATCGCTCGTCGCGATCATCTGGATGTTAATACCACGTTCAAACAAGGCGTGGAACATTTTTTGAGCGACGCCCGTCTGCTTTTCCATACCAAGCCCAACTGCGGAGACTTTGGCCACGTTTTCGTCGACGTCGTATCTATCGGCGCCAATTTCTTTAACGACCTCTGCTGCGACGTCAACCGCCTTCACCGCGTCTTCGCTCTGGACTGTAAACGAAATATCGGTTCTTCCTTGCGAACTTGAATTTTGCGCAATCATATCGGTAGGAATGTGCGCGTCGGCAAATCTTGAAAAGAGCCGCATCGCAACGCCCGGCTGGTCCGGCGCGCCGTGAATAGTAATACGCGCCTCATTTTTCGCAAGCGCCACGCCGCAAACCTGAGCGTCCAAACGTTCTGGCTCCGGCCCGATAATCGTGCCAGGACTGTCGCTGAAACTACTGCGAACATGAACCAAAACGCCAAACTTCTTCGCGAATTCAATGGAGCGGCTATGCATAACGCCCGCGCCCATACTCGCAAGCTCAAGCATTTCATCGTAGCTGATACGTTCAAGACGGCGAGCGTCAGGAACGATACGCGGATCGGACGTATAGACTCCGTCGACGTCGGTGAAGATATCGCAACGGTCTGCTTTCAGCGCCGCGGCAAGCGCTACGGCGGTCGTATCGCTACCTCCTCTGCCAAGCGTCGTTATATTAAGGTCGTCGTCAACGCCCTGAAAACCTGCGGCGATGACGATTTTTCCCTCGTCTAACGCCCTACGCATACGATCGGTAGAGATCGAACGAATGCGCGCCTTACTGTACGTTGCGTCAGTTCTGATTCCTATCTGAGCGCCGGTAAAGCTTACGGCTTTATGACCAAGAAATTCAAGCGCAATTGCCATGAGAGCGATGGTTACCTGCTCGCCGGTCGACATGAGCATGTCCATTTCGCGATTATTGGGACGCGGACTTATCTCCTTGGCCAACGCAATAAGGTGATCTGTCTGCTTGCCCATGGCGCTAACGACCATAACCACCTGATTCCCTGACCGAACTTCCCGAATAGCTTTTCTGGCGGCGGCAATAATCTTTGTCGTGTCGGCAACGCTTGTGCCGCCGAATTTTTGTACGATCAACGCCATCTGAACCGTCCTTTCCTTTCGCGATTTCGACTGGCTCTCAAAGCGGTTGAGCTCGAGAACCTCAACACGAAGCTCTATGATTACAAATCGGTGAATATTATATAGGAAAAGAATGTTCCTTAAAGGGGTGGATTCCTATCGTAACTGTCAAGTTGACCAGTAAAAAAACGCAGGTAAAATTTCAGCAGGAGTTAAGATTTTCCAAGCGCCATTCCGCAATCACAAAGGTAATTAACGACGCATTTCAAGCTCTAACGCCATGAAAGAACTCAGCCGTCTATTTCCGTCGACGCAAACGCGCGTACTGCTCTTTTCCGCAAGTAAAGGACCGACCTGTTCAGTCAAAGACAGGCCGGCTCGCGCTATGCTCACAGCTGCTGAACAGCTCGGAATACTAACGTCTAATACGCGAATAGTCGAACCTACAAGCGGGGCGGGCGGCGTCTCTTTGGCCAGCGTCGCGGCTGCGAAAGGGCTCAACCTAACAATTGTCGCTCCTGACGATCTCGACGCTCAACGTAAGGCAACTTTGCAAAAATTGGGAGCTAAACTCTTTCTTACGCCAAGCAAACTTGGAATGACGGGAGCCATTAACGTTGTTAAAGAGCTCGCTCGCGAAGATTCAAATGTTTGGATTCCCAATTTTTTCGACAATCCCGCGAATTACGCCGCTCATGAAACGGAAACAGCGCCTGAACTTTGGAAAGAGACATGCGGAAAAATAGACGCGTTCGTGTGCGGCGTCGGTTCTGGCGGAACATTCATGGGAATAGCAAGATTTTTAAAACAGAAAGACGAGAATATCAGAAGGATCGCTGTCGAACCAAAAGAATCGCCGGTTCTTTCCGGAGGAAAACCGGGAAACCACGGTATAACTGGAATTGGAGCGGGCTTTATCCCCAACATTTTTGATCTTTCCCTGCCAACCGATATAGAAACTGCCTCGACGGACGAGGCGCGTGAATGGTCCGATCGACTCGCAAAAGACGAGGGAATATTAGCGGGAATCTCAACGGGCGCCAATCTTGCAGCAGTCGCCAAACTTGTTAAACAGGGGGAATGGCGAGGCAAGACGATTGTCGCCGTCGCTTTCGATTGCAGCCGCTGAAAAAACAACGGTAACGTCAACAGTCTACAAAAAAACGAATCGCTCGGGAAGTCGCAGTCCGAACGATTCGTTTTCGTTAAATCGGGAAAAGGAAAGAACTACTTTCTCAACGTGCCCGAATTCTTCTCAGCAGTAATCGCGGTCGAGTCAAAAACGTCGGTCCCCGGTTTGCGGAGATCGGGAAGATCCTTCTTGACGCGAGAGTAACAGTATGTCGTTTCTTCGCTCATAAGACTGACGTCTTCGGAAGCCGACTGCACCATCGCTTGTATCTTTTGATTACCAGGCGCCATCGCTTGGGCTTGGAGGCGGAAAACAACGGATTCACCCGCTTTCAGACAGTCGATTTTCTTAAAGAGTACTTTCGATTCCTCTTCAAAAACGACGCCTTGCTCGCCTTCAATCGCAACAGGCTTCATGCCGGCGCCCAAAAATACTCCGGAATTAACGTCTTTCGCGTCGCGAGTGCCGTTGTTTTCAACAATAAGTTCATAGACGCACTGCTTACCGACAGCGACGGGTTCTTTCGGAGCTTTCACGCGCATGGCCAGCACGGCGATCGATTCTACGTTCATAACGGACTCTGACTGAGCTACCACGCCCGTCTGATCGACGCCAACGACCTCAAATTTTGCAGTCCCCGATTTATCAACGCGACAAGTAACGCTGAAGACAGTTTCTTCATTGGGTCGAAGGAAAGGCGCGGACCAATAAACGCGGCGCTTCTCGGGATTGCGGCGCGCCTGATTGGAGCAGAAGATAGGTTCGACCCCTTCTGGAATCTGTGCCACGACGTCGACGTGTTGCAGCGTCGCGTCTCCCAAATTCCTCACGTGGATTTTCGCTTCGAATTCACCTTCAACAAATTGTAACTCAGGCGCTTCGACCTGAACGTCCAACTTTCCCCTCAACACGCCGATTCTCCGAGACGTCGAGGCTTTAACTCCATACGCGGCGTTCGCTTCAACGTCGATAGAGAAGAAATCGTTCGCCACTGTCTTGATGGAGGTTTCTATTACTTTCTCTTGGCCGGCCTTGAGCGTCCCCAATTTCTGAGTCGCTTTATTTTCTCCCGTTGAAACGAAGAGTTCAACGTTTTCAGCGTCGCCGTTGCCAATGTTGCGAATGCGAAGGCGGAATTTATCTTCAACTCCCCATTCAATAGAATCGCGCCCTTCAATCAACGCCTCAAGAATGGGTTCCTGAACCTCGACGTCCGCACGCGCCGATACGCGTTCAAACTCGAAATTACTAACCAATTCAAACGCAACGCGCTTAGTTGGGGTAAGATTGAGTTCCAACGTATAAGATTGGTTCGGAGCAAGGTCGCCGACGTTCCACACGCTCCGCTTGGCGTTCGAACGATCGTCAACGTCCTCAATCGCCGCGGCGCCAACTTGCGTCTTCAGACTTCGGGTCAAAACCGATTCCGGCAAAACCGTCGTCACAACCAAACGGCGGGCAACCTCTGTTCCGAGATTGCTCACGACAATCTTGTAAACGGATTCTTGCCCGACGGTCAGCTTTCTTGGACCGACTGTATTAATTTCAACAATCGGAGCGCGTCTTGCGACAATCTGTTCGTCTTCAGCAACCTCGTCAGAAAGGGCTTCGTCCGCAATTTGTACGGGCTCTTTTTCACCGGTCTCTTCACGAATTGATGTGTTGCGAATAGCGTCCATACGGGAATCAATAGAATCGAGCGTTTCTTCGTTTTCTTCAGTCGAACCGACAAGAGCCGAGTCGTCCAAAGCGCTCACTTCGTCGCTAACCGTCGATTCGAGATCAGCGTCGATTCCCATATCGTTTACGACGTCAGATTCCTCGTCAGTACTCACAATAACGCCGGACTTATCACTCCCCCTCTCTGCCTCGGAGGCAACTTCCGAATCAGAATCGTCGAGCAATTCCAACGACGCCGAAGCGCGAGCGTTACGAAGACTCGATCGGTCACTGTTCGTTTTACGGACAGTATCGGCAGATTCTTCAACTTCTGCTTGGAGGACGCCCCCTTCAAAATCCTCTTCTAACTCGTCAAGCAGCAGAGAAGCTGCGCCAGGAGAGGCTTTTTTGGCTGATGAGCGAGCAGGCGCTTCCACACGGACGCGATTTTCAGACGCCCGCGCGCTCCTGCTGGCAGGCGTTTTCGCCTCAGAAACGGCGGCGAGTTGCCTCGACCGCGACGGTGAAGACGACGACGCTATCGGTTGTACGACGGGCGAAGAGTCCACAAAATCGGGCGGATCTGCGTTTCTAAAAGGATTGAGTTTAAAAATACGCTTCGAGCCGCTTTCTGCTTTACCCGTTTCGCCGGGACGCGACGATGCGAAACCGGCGGTCTGCGCCTGCGCCTTGTCGAGCCCTATAGACGCGACAAAGGCTGACGCCAAAAGTATCGCAAAGAACGCGGCGCTTTTTGATTTCATAGTTTTCGTGACCATTTTGCGACTTCTTCTTTCCAGGCAAAACTCTCTCGCAAATTCAACGCGAATGAAAGACACATGGGCGCGCTTACGAGAACGCCCCTTAGCGTTTATATCGACAACGCGGAATCACCGCATTAGTCGCTTTTTATTATTTTTTTCGATTATTCAAAATAGATAAACAAGGCATAAGAATTGCGTTTATCTTCAACACGTTGAATCCGAACTCAAATCTGCTATAATCAACGGCAATGGACCTTAAGTAAGAGCTCGTTTCAGGGGAACGGTATGTGGTTTTGGGCGTTGTTAGCGTACCCGATTTTAGAGGTATATCTCTTCATCCTTGTCTGCAAAGGCGTTGGATGGGAGAACGCGGTTCTATTGACGGTGGGAACGTCTTTACTGGGGTTTTTCCTGCTCCGCATCCAGAGACACTGGCAGATTTTTGGAAAAAACGATTTCACAGCCCGTTCGATTGAAAATTATCTCTTCTCCAATTTGGGAGCTTTTTCTCTCCTTTTGCCGGGGTTCCTCTCTGACATTTTCGGGGTGATCGTTCTCATTCCTTTTACTCGGCGAGCCCTGTTGTCACTTCTTCGGTTGTTTCGAGTGGATATTTACAAAAAGTCAACCGGACCTTTCTCTGTACTCAGAACGTACAGTTTTGGTTCTCAGAATCCGGACGAATACAACTCAAGATACTCAAATAACTACGGCGACGTTGTGGACGTGGAATCTTCTGACGTCGGGTCCGACTCCGAAGACGATTCGGACGACGCCATCGACGTTGAGTTTACCGTTCGCGATTAGAAAGCGATCGCCCCTTAGTTAACTAAAGGCGCACCATTGACGCAACCTATTAATTCAAACCTTTACCACGTTTTACAACTGCCGTCGTTTCCTCGTCCTCGGGAAAGCGAGTTCGAAGGTGAACAAGTCGATGCATCGTTTTCGACGGTCGATCTCCTTGGCGGCTACCTCGCAGGTCCGGAAAACCGTTTGGCCGAACTCGCCGCAAGATTCGTGATGGAGGGAACGCCTATCTTTGACCGCCCCGTCGGCGACAAGAAATCGTCGGCGCTCGCGTCCGCAAACGGGGAACGTTCCCGCGCCGACGTTGAATTCTTACTGAGCGTAGCATCCAACGGCCAACAGGACGAAATCGCAAGTCAGGGGCTTAATCTTCTCTTTGATCAAGAGCGGTTTAACGAATTTGCCAAAAAGAGTGGCTTGCCGGAAATAGTCGAATATCGCAGATTTGAAGAAGTTCCTTACCTTTCGCCGCTTGTCTTTTATGGGCCAAGCGGCTCAGGCAAAACGCGTTTAGTGGAGGGAATTTGTCAAACGCGCCGTCTCCAAGAGCCTCGAAAAACGCTTTATTACCTTTCTGCTAACGAGTTTTCCCAAGCTTTAAACGACGCCATCCGACGAGATCAAGCCCAGCTTTTTCGCGACCTTTTTAATAGGGCAAGCGTAGTCGCTCTTGAAAATTGCGATATTCTTTCGATGCGGGAAACGGCGCAGATTGAATTTCTGCCGATGCTTGACTCGGCGTTAAAATCGCGCAAACTCGTCGTCATGACATTCTCTCAACTGCCCAACACGATATCCGGTCTAACCCCTGACTTTGTCGCGAGATTGTCCTCAGGCCTCTTAATTCCTACACGTTTACCGTCAAGAGAAACGCGAGAAATTGCTATTAAACGCGTTACGAAACGTCTCGGACTTCAGCTTGATCCTGAGACTTTTGAACTGTGCGTAGAACGTCTGCCGTCTGCCCTCAGCGGCATATGCGCATCTTTGGTCCAAGCAGCGCGCGAATTTTCAACATTTCATACCCCTATGACGGTTGAAAATATGCGTGACTATCTCCAAAGGCGCAATCACACGCCTGAATGGACGCTAGAACGTATTATAAAAACGGTCGCGAAGTATTTCTCTGTGTCCATTGTGGAAATGAGGAGTCCCAAACGCCATAAGACACTCGTGCTGGCGCGCCAGTATGTGGCGTATCTTGCGCGTCTGCTGACAAACGCAACGTTGCGGCAAATTGGAGCGCAGTTCTCGTCGAGAGATCACTCGACAATAGTTCACGCGATTCACGAAATAGAAGAAGCGCTTTCAAAATCGGAGCAGGCGCGTTACGATCTTCATCAGTTGCTCAAATTGCTAAACGCTGAAGGTATGTTTGAAAACTTTACGCAAACGCCAGATATTTCTCAGAGCTAAACGAATCCTAGCTCTGTTCGTTTCGTTCGCTTCTCTCGGTCGAACTAATCAACAAACTTTGACAAACAATCAAAGTTTTCTGATTAGTCAAACCTTTCTTTTTGCCTAATACAAGTATTCTACACAATCTATATCTATTAGTTTTTTTATTCAAGAAACTACAAAAAAGAAAATAACACCAGTTAAATTTGATAGGAGGAAAGTAGAGTCGAAGAGTCTTAAAAAGACGGGCAAAACCTCTATTTAACCCTTTGTGATTCGTCCGCGCCTGAGGTAGAATTAATATCGCATGTTTGTCGGCGTGTCCGACCGAACACGCTTCGCAGACAATTATCCCCCCAGAGCCGCACACGATCGCCCCTCGGCGTCGCCTGCGGTCACAGACACGCTAGAGGAACGCAATGTCCGCTCAAATTCTCGACGGCAAAATGATGGCGGAGGCCATCCGTGCTGAAATCAAAGACGAAGTCGCCAAATTTGTCGAAGAAACAAAGGTTCAGCCTGCTCTCGCCGTTATTCTTGTAGGTGAAAACCCTGCTAGTCAAGTTTACGTTCGCAACAAGGAAGCAGCTTGCGTTAAGGCAGGAATGAAAAGTCTCATGTATCGTCTTCCGGAAGAGACAACCTCCTCGGAATTGCTCGAACTCATCGGAAAGCTGAACAAAGACGCGGACGTCCACGGAATTCTCGTTCAACTTCCCTTGCCCAAAACTATCGATGAGAAAAAGATACTCGACGCCATTGTTCCTGAAAAAGACGTCGACGCGTTCCATCCGACCAACGTCGGGCTAATCTCGCAAGGACGCCCCAACTTTCTGCCTTGCACGCCCTACGGTATTCAACAACTTCTTGTTCGTTCCAAAATTGAAACCAAGGGAAAGCACGCCGTCATTATAGGTCGGAGCGATATCGTCGGTAAACCGATGGCGTTGCTTCTACTGCAAAAGGGACTGGGAGGCGACGCTACCGTTACGGTTTGTCACAGTCGTACTGCAAACCTTCCCGACGTCACTAAACAAGCCGACATTTTGATTGCCGCTATCGGTCAGGCGGAGTTTGTCACAGCCGACATGGTCAAGCCGGGGGCTGTCGTTATTGACGTCGGAATGAATAGAAAAGAAAAAGAAGTCGTCGACGAAGACGGGAAGAAAAAACTCGTCAACAAGCTCGTGGGCGACGTCGACTTCGAGTCCGTTAAGGAAGTTGCAGGATGGATAACGCCCGTGCCGGGGGGAGTAGGACCGCTTACCGTTACCATGCTCCTGTACAACACGCTAAACGGAGCTCGACGGCAAGTAGCGGCAAGATAACTCGAGCGGTCTTCCACTGTTATTTATTCCTAAAAACACAGCCGTATTGCTGATTGATTAATCGTTTTTACTTCCCCCTCAACAGGCTACGAACCTTTGTTAAAGTCCAGAGATCCATATAAGGAAGACGTCGGCAGAATTGCCTTTGGAGTAGTTTTACTGCTCCTGTGGCTCTTCTTGAGCGCGTCGGTCCTTAGCTACACGCCGTGGGACTTACCCACGAAGTTCGTGTACCATGAACACGAGGGAGTCGGCAACTTTGCCGGCCTGCTCGGCGCATGGTGCGCTTGCCTGTGTTCATGGTTCTTTGGAGCGGGCGGATACTTTCTCGTCTTGGCGACAGGTTTTGGAGTTCTTTGCTACTGGCTCAACTGGCTCACAGAAGTCTGGCTTAAGACGCTCGGCGGTTTCATAATGCTGGTAGCCGTTTCGGCTTTTTCAGCCTACGTCATTGACAGCTCGAGCGGTTCGCCTATAGGGCCTGGCGGATGCGTCGGAGCGCTGGTTAAGTTTCTACTTGATCAGGCGTTTATTCCGCTGGGCTCCTACGTCTTTCTGGCAGGGCTTTTTAGCGCAGGCTTAATACTGATCCTTCCCCTTCGGACACTAAGCTTTCTTTTTTGGTCGACGGGATTGGCGCGCGCCGTCGTCTACATCGTCGCGCCCTTCTGGCGTAGAATCTACGCCGCAAGACCAAACAATCAGCCAAAACTCTCGACAGGATTCAACAGAGAAGCGCAACCGGTAGGCGTTCAACGTTCTACGCGGGTTGGTGTGAACTACGTCCAAACGCGGTCGCCCGGCGGTTCGGTCGCGTTTACAGGGGCCCAGCGTCTCCAAACCGGCGTTATTGCAAGATCTGTCGCCAGTACGTTTGCTTCTGACATAAATTCAACGCCTCCAACGGTTCTTTCTCAGGAAGCGGCTCGTTATGTGGAAGTAAATCCTTCCGACTTCTCTCCTTTACCGCAATCCCAAACGCCCCTGTTTACTCAATCTGTCAAGGAGACGCTCAACGCGGGCTTTACCGATTCTGTTTCACCGATAACTCCAGTAGAAGGCGACGTTTTGCCAAACGTGCGTTCCAGTTCCAACGGAGAAAGAACCTATTCGACGCTTTCGCCCGTCGATCTTAAAGCTTTGAAAGAACGCGCCGACGACTACGTTCCCCCTCCGATTGATCTACTCAAAGAAGCGGACGATTTCGATTTCGAAAGGTTTCGAGAAGAGATTAACGAGCGCGGGCACGAATTGGAACGCGCATGTTTGAGTTTTGGCGTTGAGCTGAAAGTTGTCGACGTGCAGGTAGGGCCCGTTCTAACCCTATACGAAATCGAACTCAAAAAGGGTTTGCGTGTCGGAAAGCTAAACGCGCTCACCAAAGACCTCGAAATTGCCATGAAGGCGGAACATGTGCGCATTGTTTCTCCTATACCAGGCAAAAATACCGTAGGGGTTGAACTTCCAAATCAAACGCGTCAAACGGTGCGTTTACGGGAAGTTATCGAGGCGTGCGCTAGGGAAGCGGGTAAAATGGAAATTCCCATTTTCCTCGGGAAAGACGTAGCCGGCGCGCCCATGGTAGCCGACTTGGCTCAGCTCCCACACCTTCTCATTGCAGGGCGTACTGGCACCGGAAAATCCGTTTGTCTCAATTCGATCATTATGTCCATTTTGATGACTCGCAGTCCCAAGCAGTGCAAGCTCATAATGATTGACCCTAAGATGGTAGAGTTGAGCCCGTACAAGTCGATTCCGCACCTCGCGCACAGCGTCGTTGTCGATATGGAAAAGGCCGCCGCCGTTCTTGAATGGGCGACTGAGGAAATGGAAAGACGCTACGCAATCCTCGCCAGAGTCGGCGCGCGAAAGCTGAGCGAATTCAACAAGATGCCGCTCGACGTCATGCGCTCTCGACTCAGGCCGCGAAGTGAAGCGGAATGGTTGGACTTTCCTAAAACCATGCCGAATATCGTCATCATTGCAGACGAAATGGCCGACCTCATCATGACTTCCGGAAAAGAAGTCGAACGGCACATTATACGACTTACCCAAAAGAGCCGAGCCGTCGGTATCCATTTGGCGCTGGCGACTCAAAAACCGACAGTCGACGTCGTTACAGGGCTGATCAAGTCGAACTTACCGGCGCGTATTTCCTTTGCGGTAGCGACGCGAACAGACAGTCATGTCGTTCTCGACTCAACCGGCGCGGAACAGCTGCTTGGAAACGGCGACATGCTCTTCCTGCAGCCGAACACGTCCGTACTTGTTCGCGGACAAGGCGCTTACGTCGACGATGATGAAATCGACGCCGTTATCAAATCGATTTCCGTTGATGAACCTGATTTCATCATCGATGTCGACAAGCCAAATCCCAAACCGAATGACGGCGACGACTCTGACGTGCAAATTGACGAATACTACCTCCCTGCTGTCGATTTTGTCATTGGCGAAGGGCGTGCCAGTACTTCGCTTTTGCAGCGTAAATTTAGCATAGGTTATTCGCGCGCGTCGAGGATTATCGACATGATGGCGGAAGACGGTATCGTCTCTCCCTTCAATCCCGCCAAACCCTCGCGCGCTCGCGACATACTTATTACAATGGAGCAATGGAATTCCAAGCAATCTGACAGTTACGAGCAAACTCAGAATGTAATCGACGAAAACAACGGTTACGTTGGGAATTCAGCCTTTGATGCGTCGCCTCAATACTTCCCTTCGTCAGAAGTACCTAGCGGCGTCGATCCGTCCCATATCTCCGCGCCGGTTCCTTTTGCCGCGCCTCCTGTTCCAAAGGCAGACGGGGACGTCGCAATGGCGGCGCCGTCTGCAAGACCGACTTCTGAGATTGTTACGCCCGAACAGGTTGGCCTCGCTGTTCCCGTCAAGCCGCGTTTCGAGACGAACTCGCAAGACGAAAACGAAGACTATAGGTACCAAGAATCCTCTTACGAGAGTTCGCCAATATCAGATACGCACGACGCCGATTTGCCGCCGGGTCCTAAGACATATCGGGAATTCAACCTCGCTCCGAACGCATCTGAGGACGCCCCTGAATCGCTGGAAAAACACTCTGAAGAAGAAAGCAGAAGAGGAGTCGTGATAGACGATAAATCCGCTGAGCCCGAAGGTTCCGTCGTTCCTATCGTCAGTCAACCTCAAACAGGCGGTTGGTCCGACGAAGACTGGAACAGATATATGGACGGCGTATAACCCATCTTTCGGTATGCACATGTTTATTTGGGCGATAGAATGGGGTTTCTCACCCAAATGGCAGACAAGCGTCAATGAAGCCCCCAAAGGCGTTTTGTATTTGAAACGTTTCTAGCTTATTCTTACTTATCTTAAAAGAATTTCAAATGCGGCAATAAAGGAGCGCTGCGCAACTTTTGCAAATGATTTTGACATTCTCTGTCTACGCCCCACCCTTTTGGACTACTGTTAGAAAGGGCGGGCATTCATAGCTGTAACCTGTGCCACACGTCAATTTCCACGCATGGAATAAAACTTCTCGAAAAACAAGTGAAAAAACTTTTAAAAAAAACAAAACACTGTTGTTTTTTCTAAAAAAACAGTTAAGATGATAGAAATTAAGAGTTAGATTGGCTCGCGAGTCAGTCTTGAAAGGTAGCGAAGAGTTCTCGTTTTTTATGAGAGTTCTTCTTGTGTGGTGGGTTCTTTTTCTTCGTTAACATGGGGTAACCAATGAAAGCACAACTGAAACATTCGGCCTTCACTTTGGTCGAGCTTTTGGTCGTTATCGCGATCATCGGCATTTTGATCGGGCTGCTCCTCCCGGCAGTTCAAGCGGCTCGCGAAGCCGCTCGGCGCATGCAGTGTACCAACAACATGAAGCAGTATGCGCTGGCAATTCAGAACTATGTCGACGCCAACAGCAGTATGCCGGCGTCTCGTTGTCAGGCCGGTACGTACGGCCAGTGGGGATCTGACCTTTCCCAGCTTAATAATAGCGGGGGTAATTCGGGCTACAGCCTCACGTTCGTACTCCTTCCGTTCATTGAGCAAAACGCCGTCTACACCGGAATTGTTTCGTCGACCGGAACGCCCGCGCCTTGGGTCGGGGGTAAAGGCGGCGTACTCGACGCGCGTATCGCCACATTCCTCTGCCCGTCGGACGGTATGTCTTCTCAGCCGGCTGTTAATAACAATTACATCTGGCGTTGCAATATCATGATGGCTCGCGGCGACGCTATGTGGGACAGCGAACTTCTCTCCGGGTGGAACTCCAACAAGGACATGCGTAACCGTTGTCTTTTTAATCCTTTCGCGTGGAAAAACATGTCTTCTGCCGTAGACGGAACGAGCAATACGCTGTGCTGCTCTGAGACCGTCTCAGCTCAGACGCAATCTTCGTCCCGCATCAAGGGCGGCGTTATTGGAACTGCCAGCGCAAAGGCGGTTAATAGTCCCGACAGCAACTTGACCTCTCGAAACAACTGCTTTAATTCCCGAGATCCGGAAGATCAATCGTCCTTCGCAGAAGGCTATACCCCGGCTGCCGCTTATCGTGGCAATTGGTGGGCTGACGGCCGCATCTGCAATGGCGGATTCAACACAGTATTCCCACCGAACGCTCCTTGCTGTACTCACGGAACTGCCGACAATAACTGGGGAGTATTCCCGCCCAGTTCAAACCACAGCGGCGGCGTTAATGCGGCTATGCTTGACGGTTCCGTCCGATTTGTTTCTGAAACGATTGACTGCGGCGGATACCTGACAAGTACTCAAAACGCTACGCGTGGTAAGAGTCTCTTCGGCGTTTGGGGAGCCATGGGCACGCCCGCCGGAGGCGAAACTACTTCCAACTAACCGTTTCGAGCGCGTCGTAAACGCAATTCAGAGTTACGCCGTTTCCTTTCTATGCTCAAAGCCCGGGCGGAAACGGCGTTCTTTTTAACGAGAGCGGCGTTCTGCCGTTCGATTCTGAAAGGATAGGCATGAGATTAACTAACAAAACGTCAGCCTTCTTGGCAGCGGCGATGCTCGTCGGCGCTTTCGTCGGTTGCGGCGAAAAAAAACCGGACGGCTTACCGCCCCTCCAACCGGCAACGCTTACATTTACCGTCGATGGGAAGGGACTCGCAAAGGCAAACATAACTTTGCAACCAGTTGACGCTAAGGCCAACAAGTGGGTTCCCACTGGTATTACCGACGAAAACGGAAAAGCCGAAATAAAAACTGGCGGCAACTTCAAAGGCGCCCCTGAGGGCGATTATAAAATTGTAGTCTCAGCAGACGAAGAAATCGATTACGGCGAATACGGCCCTCCCCCAAAGGATGATCCAGACGCCCTTGAAAAATGGAATAGAAGCGTCGATCCGACAAAATTCAAGCGATTTTCTCCTGTCGAACTAAAGTACACGAACGTTGCTGAGACTCCTCTAACAATTACGATTCAATCGGGAAAGAACGAGCAAAGTTTTGACTTGGGCTCGTCCACGCATGAAGAAGTTCAGCAAGATAAAAAATAATACCTGCGAGAGGTTTTACTGTTAAATAAGAAAACGTTCGTGTCAACGATTTAATCTTTTGGCGCGAACGTTTTTCATATCCAATAAGGTTTTTAAGCTATCCCTTCTTTCTCTTCTCAGTCTGTAACGTCTTCGTCTTCTTTAAATGCGCCCAATACCGAAGAAAGAATCTGAGCGTTTTCAAAACCCTAATTATCATAAATGAATATGGAACAGATCGAAAGAAGGAAGTTCTCCGCAAGACAAAGTTGTGTCCCCAAAAGAGAACTCAAATACGAAAAAACGACGTTGTTTCAAAGAAAAACCTTGAAAACAACGCCGTTTTTCAAAATATTCTAAGCAAAGCGTGTTACATGTTAATAGAA